>JAZRIX010000040.1:0-16848 GCA_045645485.1 Clostridia bacterium
CTTGTGCATCCAAATTGCAGATGCACTATTGAAATTCTTGATGACAAGGGTAAAGCTGTTGCCACGGTTGACAGTAAAGCTATCGAAGAACAAATGGGAAAGACAGAAACCACTAAAGAGATGAGCTTTTTGGATTATGTAGGCGCTTTGCTTTCAGTAGCGGCGCTTATTCCGGGAGTTGACAGTATTGTAGCTTTAATTTCAATACCTGTTGACTTGCTCAGGGGTGATTTAATTTCTGCGGGCTTTGATTTAATGGGAATAGTTCCATTTATTGGTGAAGTCGGTGATGCAGGTAAGGCTCTTAGAATAGCTGATAAGGCAAGTGATGTTACAAAGGTCGCGGATAGCATAACGGATGCCGGTAAAACAATAAAATTACCCAAACCAACAGAATTGAAAAATAGCGGTTGGGAAGACATTACACCTTTTGAAATGAAAAAGAACACAACATCACGCACATACAAAAAGAATGATCTAACGATTAGATATGACAAGGGGATAAAGGGTGCCGATGGTTACAAAGGGAAAGATCATTATCATATTTTAAACCCAAAAGCAACAGGTAAACACGATTATTATCTAGATGTGTTTGGAAATCCTGTCCCCAAAAATTCAAAGTCTTCGCACATTATACCGTAAAGGAGGATAAATAATGAAAAAATTAGATGAGCTAGAGTTATATGATTTTCATGACAGTCTAATAGAAAGTATTAATTATGATAGAAAAAATAATAAAATAAATATAGAGATAGATTTCTGCTGTTGGAAACAAACGAAGTATAAAGAAAACGATGATGAAACGGCAATAATTGTATTAGGTTTTGAGAATGTATTGTATGCCAATATACCTGATGTTACATTAAACAGTGATGAAATTATTGAGTTTAGTCTGTTTGAAAACAATACTCTTTTAAAAATTGTCGCTTTTAATGATATAGAGAATGCCTCGTATGAAATTATTATAAAAGCAGATGTTGTTAAAATTGTAAAACCTTAAAGACAGAATTCAAATAGTGAATGATTAGACCTCTGTATCTATTATGTAGCCGAAAGCAAAAAAGAAACGACAATTTTCGACAAGAAAGTTGTCGTTTCTTTTTGTATTTTTATCTTTTCACTCTTCTCTCTTCGTTTTTCTCTAATATCGTTTCCAGAGAAGAGATAAAAAATAACAATTAAAATATCGCTTTGGTTCGGATTTCCCAAAACAATAAATCCTATCGAAAGACAGGAGTTTTTAGTGAATAGTGAATAATGAATGATGAAGCCGCTTTACTGATATTTGCATCTATATTGTTCTTCTTTGTAAATTGTACAAAATAATATTAATCTGAAGACTGAAAACTCTTGCATTATGCCTGAAATAGTGATAAAATAATAAGATAAAACTATATGGAAGTGATTTTGTGAAGGTAATTGATATAATAAAGGGTGAAAAGCCCAGTCTTTCCTTTGAAGTTTTTCCGCCAAAGACAAGTGATAATTTTGAAAGTGTTATGAAGGCTGCAACAGAGATTGCAAAGCTAAGTCCGAGCTTTATGAGTGTTACATATGGTGCAGGCGGAGGTACCTCGGAATATACAGCGGATATAGCAGAGGCAATTGCAGAGATGGATGTTTTACCCATTGCACACCTTAGTTGTATTTCATCAACCAGAGAACAGATTCGTAATCTTCTTGAAAAACTGAAAAACCGAAAGATTGAAAATATTCTTGCACTTCGCGGCGATATTCCAAAGGATGGTTTGCCTGAAAAAATGGAATACCACTACGCAAGTGAGCTTGCGGAAGAAATCAGGGATTTTGGAGGTTTCTGTATAGGCGGAGCCTGCTACCCTGAAAATCATCCTGATAGCAAAAACAGCATTGAGGATATTGATAACCTTAAAAAGAAGGTTGATGCAGGCTGTGAGTTTTTGACTACACAGATGTTTTTTGATAACAATATTTTATATAATTTCATGTACAGACTTCTTCGTGCCAATGTGAATGTTCCTGTTGTTGCGGGGGTTATGCCTGTTACCAATGCGGCTCAGATAAAGCGTATATGCTCTATTTCGGGGAATACTCTGCCCCAGAGATTTTTGAGGTTGGTTGACCGTTACGGTGACAATCCCGATGCAATGAAGCAGGCAGGTATTGCATATGCAACTGAGCAGATTATTGACCTTTTTGCAAACGGTGTCAATGCGGTACATATTTATTCTATGAACAAGCCTGATGTTGCTGCGGCAATCCAGAACAATCTTTCGGAGATTATAAAGTGAATGCAATAGAGTACAGGATGATTCCTGTCAGTGAATTGATACTGGACGAAGGAGAGAATGCGAGACGCCTTCATACAGCAAAGGGATTTGAATTGATTCAGATTGATGAATGTCTTGCAGAGCTGAAAAAGGCTGTGAACTGCAAATTTGCCGCATTGAGATGTCCTGTACATTATTTTGGTGATGGCCGGCTTGATATTGGCTTTGGAGAGTTCAAAAGTGAAACCTTGGTCAAAAATCTGCAGGGATGCAATGAGGTTTTTATATTTGCGGCAACCCTTGGCCACGGTGTGGACAGACTTCTGACGCAGCTTTCACTTGTTTCACCTGCCAGGCATTTTATAACAGATGCCCTTGCATCATCAATGGCGGAATCTGCGGCAAACCTTGCAGACAAGATTGTGAAAGGCAAAATCCAATGCAGACCCAGATTCAGTCCGGGTTTCGGGGATTTGTCACTTGAGGTTCAACCGAAGCTTCTGAAACTTCTGAATGCTCAAAGGCTTTTGGGAATAACAATAAGTAGTTCGTTTCTGATGTCTCCCGCGAAATCGGTAACGGCAATAATGGGGATTAAAAATGAATGATTTACGAGAACTTATAAAAACAAAAAGACTATATTGTGACGGCGGAACGGGAACTGTTCTGCAGGGAATGGGACTTCCCACGGGAACACCGCCTGAGGTGTGGAATATTGAACATCCAGACAGGATAACCGAGCTTCACAAGCGTTATCTTGATGCAGGGTGCAATATTATCACCACAAACACCTTTGGTGTGAACCGTGATAAATATGATAATTTTGAAGAATTGATAGAAAAGGCATTAAGCTGTGCAAAAGCAGCTACGGAAGGCAGAAAAGATGCTTTTGTTGCCTTTGATATAGGTCCTACGGGCAGACTGCTTAAACCATTGGGCGATTTGGACTTTGAAGAGGCTGTTTCAATTTTTGCTGAAAATGTACGCATTGGGGCAAAGTGCGGTGCGGATTTGATTCTTATCGAAACTATGAACGACAGCTATGAAACCAAGGCGGCGGTGCTGGCGGCAAAAGAAAACTGTGAACTTCCCATATTTGTTACCAACGTATATGATGAAAGCGGAAAGCTTATGACAGGTGCAACTCCCGAAGCTATGATTGCAATGCTTGAATCTATGGGTGTTGACGCTTTGGGAATGAACTGTTCCCTTGGTCCTGATATGATGCTTCCTTTGATTGAGCGATTTACCCAAAATGCATCTGTTCCCATAATTGTGAATCCCAATGCAGGACTTCCTGTGGTAAGGGATGGAAAAACAGCATATAACATTAACGAGGAGCAGTTTGCGGAATATATGAGGGAAATGGCACAAAGCGGTGCCTGCATCCTTGGTGGCTGTTGCGGAACAACCCCTGATTATATGAGTAAAATGATTGAAGCTACAAAAGATGTTGAATACAAGGTTACTGACTTCAAAACAAAAACAGTTGTTTCGTCATATACTCACGCCGTTGAAATAGGCAAAACACCAACCCTGATTGGTGAGAGAATAAATCCAACGGGCAAAGCCAAGCTGAAAGAAGCTCTCCGTGAGAATAATATGACATATATTCTCAATGAAGCACTTCGTCAGGAGGAAGCAGGAGTTCATATTCTTGATGTAAATACAGGGCTTCCCGAAATTGATGAAGCGCAAATGCTGAAAGGCGCAACAGAAGCAATTCAAGCGGTGACAAACCTGCCTCTTCAGCTTGATTCCAATGACCCCAAGGCACTTGAAGGAGCAATGCGTATATACAACGGAAAGCCTCTTGTGAATTCGGTCAACGGTAAGGCTGAAAGTATGGAAAGTATTTTTCCTCTTGTAAAAAAATACGGCGGAACGGTTATTGCTTTGACTATAGACGAGGGAGGAATCCCTGAAACTTCATATGGCAGACTTGCGGTTAGCAAAAAGATTGTTGACAAGGCGGCAGAATATGGAATTGACAAAAAGGACATAATTGTTGACCCTCTTGCATTGACAGTTTCTTCGGACAGTACGGGTGCTTTGGTTACAATGGAAGCCATAAAGCTGATTAAAGAAGCTGGCCTTTGTACAAGTCTGGGAGTTTCAAATATATCCTTCGGACTTCCGAACCGTGAAAAGATAAATTCCGCATTTTTTGCACAGAGCCTTGAATGCGGTCTTGACTGTGCCATTATGAATCCCTTTGCGGTTGGAATGATGGATGTATATTATGCTCATAAGGTACTTCACAATATGGACACAGCCTGTACAGAATATATTGAATATGCAAATTCAACTGAAAGCGTACAAAGCGGTACACTCATTTCTGCTATGGATGAAAAAGACCTTCACCGTGCTGTGATAAAGGGTGTAAAGGAACAGGCGGTGCTTGCGGCAAAGCTGATTCTTGAAACAGAGAATCCGCTTGATGTTATAAATGAAAAGATTATTCCGGCACTTAATGAAATAGGTATTGAATTTGAAGAAAAGAGAGCGTATCTCCCACAGCTTCTTATGAGTGCAGAGGCGGCATCTGCGGCATTTGATGAAATAAAAGCAAAAATGCCTGATAACGGTGGAAAAAGCCGCGGCGAGGTTATTCTTGCAACGGTTAAAGGAGATATTCACGATATCGGCAAGAATATTGTAAAGGTTCTTCTTGAAAGCTACGGCTTTACGGTTTATGATTTGGGCAGAGATGTTGCCCCGGAAACTATTCTTGAAAAAGTGAAGGAGACAGAATGCAATTTTGTAGGGCTCAGTGCCCTTATGACCACAACTGTACCTGCAATGGAAGAAACAATAAAGCTTCTCCACCGAGAGGCACCTGACGTAAAGATTGTTGTCGGCGGTGCGGTATTAAATCAGGAATATGCTAATATGATTAACGCGGACTTTTATGCCGCAGATGCAATGGAGACTGTGCATCTGGCGGAAAGATATTATAAAATATAAGGGAGATAATGAAATGAAGAAATTAGGTTGTTTTTTGATGGTGGCTGTGCTGGTATTTTCCGTGATGATTACAGCGTCGGCTGAAAAATCAGCAAAAAATTTTACAGATGTTCCCGAAAGTCATTGGGCATATTCATCTGTTCAGGCTCTTAGTGCTTCCGGTGTAATTTCAGGCTATCCTGACGGTACTTTCAGACCCAATGCAGGTGTTAGCCGCAGTGAGTGGGCAAAGATGCTCGCTGTTGCCGGAGGACTTGAGGTGAATGAGGGAAAGACAAATAATTATACTGATGTAAAAGCTGATGCGTGGTATGCGCCTTATGTTGCAGCTCTTGGTGATAATATGCCGACTTACAAGACAGAAAATGGCGGGGCACAGTTTGCTCCCGATAACAAAGCAGACAGACAAAGTGTAACAATCAGTCTGGTAAATCTGAAAGCTTACAGTGTTGAAAAAGCCGATACTTCTGTTGTGAAGGCTTTTGCTGATAATACTCAGATATCAGAACAGTACAGCAAGCATATTGCATCAGCTGTTCAGAACGGACTTATTAAAGGCTTTGACGACAATACATTCCGTCCTATGGGCGGTCTTACCCGTGCTGAGGCGGCGACTATGCTTTACAGAGCTTTTTATGCCAGTGGAGAGCAGGAACAGAATGTGCCTGCTGGTGTAGCAATAAGTGAAGCAGGATTGAAAGACATTTCACAAATTGTACTGAATAATTTCATAAAAGTAAAGAGCCTTCAGGCAACAGAAAGTGTTGATATGGAACTCACATCCATGGGACAAACGGTCGAGCTTGGCGTTAAACTCACAAGTGATATAGTTGTTGACAAAATTATGCATTCAATTGTTGAATCATACAGCCAGGGTCAGTCTGTGAAAGCTGAAATGTATGTGGAAAAGAAAGGCGAAATGGCGTCAATGTATTTCAATGCAAATGACACAACATGGATGAAACAAGATGCGAGAATTATTGATTTAAAAGCAACGAACAATTACGAGGACCCGTATGAATCGGCGAAGGAGTTTCTTGAAGCATTGCAATGTGCAAAAAAATCTGTAGCTGATTATAACGGGAAACAGGCTCTTCTGGTAACAGGTATTCTGGATATGGAAGACCCACAGGGGCTTATTTCAACAACAGGAGTGAATATTCAGGGAATATCAACCTCACAGTTCGTGCAGATGCTTACCGGACTTGATCCGATTTATGTTTCAATGTATCTGGATTCATCAACCGGTCTTCCTCTTGAAATGACAATTGATATGAAGGCTTTCATGATAACACTTATGAAAAATCTCGAAAAAGTTTCCGGACAGGATACACGAATGGAATTTGACCATGTTGATATAAAATTGACATTTTCGAATTATAACAACGTAAACGTGTCTGTTCCTGAAAGCGTGAAAGCGGCTGTATCGGGATATTGATTTAAAGGACAAAAGGCCTTGTCGCACTGGAAGTACTCAGTGTGCAAGGCTTTTGGGTTGTTTTGAAAAAATATTTACATTTGCTATTGACTTTAATGCTTTACTATGGTAAAATGCTAAAGTATTATTAAAGAGGATGTGAAAAACTATGTCAAAGATACATACTCCAGAGGTAGAGAGATTGGTCAAAGCTGTACTCAGACTTGAAACTGAAGAGGAGTGTTACAGCTTTTTTGAGGACATTTGCACAATTAAAGAGATTCAGGATATGTCTCAGCGTTTGCAGGTTGCACAGATGCTTAACCAGAACAAAAGTTATATTGAGATTTCAAAGGAAACGGGTGCAAGCACAGCTACAATCAGCCGTGTGAACAAGTGCCTGAACTATGGAAGTGACGGATATCGACGGATTTTGGAAAAGCTTGACGAAAAGGAGAATACAAAATAATGAACTTTATGGAATCGGTTTTTGAGAATGACGAGAAGATTATATTTAAGCTTCGTGAGCTGTTTACAAAGTACGGATATGCAAAGTACAGAATGAGCAAGTTTGAAGAATATGATTTATATGTACGCAACAAAGATTTTTTGGTTTCTGAAAACATAATTACTTTTACCGATGTAGACGGAAAGCTGATGGCACTCAAGCCTGACGTAACACTTTCTATTATCAAGAACAGCCGTGATATCAAAGGTGGAGTGCAGAAGATGTACTACAACGAAAATGTTTACCGTGCATCAAAGGAAACACGTGCCTTTAAGGAAATTATGCAGACAGGGCTGGAGGTATTCGGTGACATTGACAGTTATTGTATATCTGAGGTTATTCTGCTTGCAACAAAGAGTCTTGAATGTATAAGCGAGGATTATATTCTTGATATTTCACATATGGCAATGGTTTCCGAGGCTCTTGACGGTATTTTGGTTTCCGAGAATGGCAGAAAAGAAATGCTGAAGGCATTGGGCGAAAAGAACATTGCAGGTATTTCAGCAATTTGCCGTGAAGAGGGTATCGAAGAAGCGGATGCAGAGCTTCTTAAAACTCTTGTCAGTGTATATGGCACACCAAATGAGGTTACAGAAAAACTGAAAAGCATTGCAAAAAGTGAAAAGGCAGTTGCCGCTATAAAGGAGCTTGAGGATATATCGGCGGTTCTTGCTGAAAACGGTTGCCTTGACAAGGTGCGAATAGACTTTTCCGTTGTGAATGATATGAGTTATTACAGCGGAGTTGTATTTAAAGGCTTTGTTAACGGTGTTCCTGAAGGTGTGCTTTCGGGCGGTCAGTATGACAATCTGATGAAAAAGATGTCAAGAAAGAATGGTGCAATCGGTTTTGCAGTTTATCTTGATGTGCTTGAAAGACTTTATGAAGACAATAACGGTTTTGATGTTGATGCAGTTTTGATTTATGATGAGAATGCAAAGCTCTGTGACATCAATAACGCGGTAAAAGCTATTACTGAATCAGGCGAATCGGTTATTGCACAGAAAACCAAGCCTGAAAAAATTCGTTACAAGAAATTATTGATGCTTTGTGATGCGGAGGTGAAGACAGTTGAAAACAATGCTTAATGTGGCTCTGCCAAAGGGCAGACTTGGTGAAAAGGTCTATGCTATGTTTGAAAAGGCAGGTTTTGAATGTTCGTCAATCAAGGAAAACAACCGCAAGCTGATTTTTGAAAATAAAGAAAAGGGCATAAGATACTTTTGGGTAAAGCCTTCAGATGTTGCGATTTATGTTGAACACGGGGCGGCAGATATAGGTGTTGCAGGCAAGGATATTCTCCTTGAATATGGGCCTGATATTTATGAACTGCTTGACCTTGATATAGGCAAGTGTCGTATGGCTGTTGCAGGAAAGAAAGATTTCCGGGACAATACACAAAAAACACTGCGTGTTGCAACAAAGTTCACCAACATTGCAAAAAACTATTACGCATCATTGGGTCGTGAAATTGACATAATCCATCTCAACGGTTCAATAGAGATTGCACCAATCTTAGGACTTTCGGATGTAATCGTGGATATTGTTGAAACAGGAACAACTCTCAAGGAAAACAATCTTGAGGTGCATGAAGAAATTGTTCCAATCAGTGCACGTCTTATTGCAAATAAAGCAAGCTTTAAGTTTAAAAACGAAGCAATTGAGGCGATTCTCAAAAGTATGAATCAGCAATTGGAGGAAAAAGATGATTAAGATACTTAAATACGGCGAAGTTGCAAACAGTGACATCTTTGCAAGGGTTGTGCCCGAAATGGATGTTGAAGCAATTGTTGCCGATATTATAGAAAACGTAAAAGCAATGGGTGATAAAGCACTTTTTGAATACTGCGAAAAGTTTGACAAGGCAAAGCTTTCAGCTCTTGAAGTTACAAAAGAAGAAATTGACGAAGCAGTAAAAGCTGTTGAACCAAGGTTTTTGGAAGTTTTGGCGCTTGCGGCAAAGAATATCCGCAAATTCCACGAAAAACAAGTCAGAAACGGTTTTATAATTAACGACGAAAGCGGTATTGTAACGGGACAGAAGGTTATTCCCGTTGACCGTGCAGGACTTTATGTGCCGGGGGGTACAGCGGCTTATCCTTCAACAGTTCTGATGGATTCCATCCCTGCAAAAATTGCGGGTGTCAAAGAAGTTGTTATTGTGACACCTCCAAATGCCGAAGGAAAGATCAATCCCGTAATTCTTGCTGCGGCATCCATTGCAGGGGTTGACCGGATATTCAAGGTGGGAGGTGCTCAGGCGGTTGCTGCACTAGCCTTTGGTACAGAGTCAATTCCCAAGGTTGACAAGATTGTAGGGCCTGGAAATGCCTTTGTTGCAGAAGCTAAAAAGCAGGTTTACGGCAAGGTTTCCATTGATATGATTGCAGGCCCAAGCGAAATATTGGTTGTTGCTGACGGAAAGAGCAATCCGAAGTTTGTTGCGGCAGACCTTCTATCTCAGGCGGAACACGATACACTTGCAAGTGCGGTTCTTGTTACTGATTCAAAGGAGCTTGCAGAGGCAGTACAGAAAGAACTTGAGGTTCAGATTCCTATGCTTGAACGTGCTGAAATTGCAAGAAAGTCCATTGATGCAAACGGCAAAATTATTGTTGCAGAAACGTTAGATGCGGCAATAGAGATTTCAAACGAGATTGCTCCCGAGCATCTTGAACTTTGTGTGGACAATCCCTTTGACTATCTTGATGCAATCCGTCACGCAGGTTCAATCTTTATGGGTCGGAACTGTCCTGAAGCATTGGGCGATTACTTGGCAGGTGCAAACCACACCCTTCCCACAAGCGGAACGGCAAAGTTCTCAAGTCCCTTGTCGGTTGACGATTTTGTTAAGAAAACACAGTATACATATTATACATATGACGCTTTGAAACGTGTTGCTGATGATGTTGCTTTTTTTGCAGAGAAAGAAGGCTTGACAGCTCATGCCAAGAGTGCAACAATACGTATCGAAGATTAAGGAGTCAAATGATATGAGCAGATTTTTCAGCAGTAAGTTTGATGCACTTACTCCATATACTCCGGGTGAACAACCGAAGATTTTGAATCTTGTAAAGCTAAATACAAACGAATCACCTTTTCCGCCATCTGAGAAGGCGAAAAAAGCGGCGGCGGAGGCTGCAGAAATGTTACAGCTATATTCTGACCCGACTGCAAGCAACCTGACTGCAAAAATGGCAGAGATATTGGGTATTGAACCCGAACAGGTGCTTATGACCAACGGCTCGGATGAAATTCTGAACTTTGCCTTTATGGCATACTGTGACGAAAAAACTCCCGTAGCCTTTCCTGATATTACATACGGATTTTATCCAGTGTTTGCACAGCTTTACAATCTTGATTATGAGGAAATTCCCCTTGACGAGGATTTCAGAATAAGGGTTTCTGATTATATTGGTATAAACAAGACAATATTTATTGCAAATCCCAATGCCCCCACGGGTATCTGTCTTTCACTTGACGAGATTGAGAAAATAGTGAAAAGCAACCCCGATAATGTGGTTGTTATTGACGAAGCATATGTGGATTTCGGCGGTGAAAGTGCGGTAGGATTGATAAACAAATATGATAATCTTTTAGTTACGGGAACTTTCTCGAAGTCCCGTTCAATGGCTGGTGCAAGGCTTGGCTTCGGTGTTGCATCAAAAGCAATAATTCAGGATTTGAATACAATCAAGTATTCAACAAATCCCTACAACATAAACCGAATGACAATGGCGGCAGGTATCGGTGCACTTGAGGACGAGGAATACACAAAGGCAAATTGCAGAACTGTTTGCGAAAACCGTGAATATACGGTACAAGAGCTTGAAAAGCTTGGTTTTACAATGACAGACTCTATGGCAAACTTTATTTTTGCAAAACATTCCACGATTTCGGGCGAAGAAATTTACACAAAGCTACGTGAAAAAAGTATTCTTGTGCGTCATTTCACAGCTCCGAGAATTTGTGAATATAATCGAATTACCATAGGCACAAAGGAACAGATGGACATGCTAATTTGTGCTTTAAAGGAAATACTGGAGGAAAAATAAATGAGAAACAGTGAAATTAAACGTGATACAGACGAAACAAAAATCAAGCTGTCACTGTGCCTTGACGGTACGGGCAAAAGCGAGATTGATACAGGTTGCGGATTTCTTGACCATATGCTGACACTTTTTGCAAAGAACGGCAGATTTGATTTGAATGTAAAGTGTGACGGTGATACATATGTTGATGACCACCACACCGTTGAGGATGTGGGGATTTGCCTTGGTAAGGCTTTTGCCGAGGCTCTTGGTGACAAAAAAGGAATTATCCGTTACGGAAATATGATTCTTCCAATGGACGAAGCTTTAATCGTTGCGGCAGTTGATTTGTCAGGCAGAGCAACACTTTCATACAAGCTTGAAATTCCAACACAGAAGGTGGGAACATTTGATACGGAGCTTGTTGAAGAATTCTGGCTTGGATTTGTACGGGAGGCGGCTTGCACACTTCATTTTGTTCAGCTTTCGGGAACAAATTCACATCATATTATTGAAGGTGCATTCAAAGCAGCAGGCAGAGCCTTCCGTCAGGCAGTTTCAATGGAAATCGGTTTTGAAAACGAAATCCCTTCCACAAAGGGGGTACTTTAAATGATAGCAATAGTTGACTATGGCGTAGGCAACCTCTTTTCACTAAAAAGCTCAATGGAAGCAATCGGCGCCGAAACTGTTGTTACAGGAGATGCAGAGACTTTAAGACGTGCGGAAAAGATAATTCTTCCGGGCGTGGGTGCATTTGAGGATGCCATTGCAAAGCTTAAAAGCACAGGTCTTGATATTGTGATAAAAGAAGAAGCGGCAAAGGGAAAGCCTCTTATGGGGATTTGTCTCGGCATGCAGATGCTTTTTGAAAAGAGCTTTGAATATGGTGAATATGAGGGTCTCGGACTTATCAAGGGTGAAGTCCGTTGTATTGATGAGGTAATTCCCAAGGACCTCAAAATCCCTCATATTGGTTGGAATGCGTTGGAATTTAATGGCGAAAAGCATCCCATATTCAAGTACATCAATGAAGGTGATTTTGTGTACTTTGTTCATTCCTTCTATGGTGCAAAGTGTGCGGATAATACCATTGCGACAGCAGAATACGGTGCAGACTTAACTGCGGCAGTTGCGAATGGAAATGTATGCGGATGTCAGTTTCATCCCGAAAAAAGCGGAAATGTGGGACTCAGTATTTTGCGTGCCTTTTGTGAAATGTGAAAACGCCTCCCTTGTCTAAAGGGAGGGGGACCGCGAAAGCGGTGGAGGGATTCTAACGACGTAAGGAGTGATAAATTATGTATATTTTTCCTGCAATTGACCTTTACGAAGGAAAGGCAGTACGCCTTCTTCGTGGAGAATACGACAAAATGACAGTATATAGCGAAAACCCAATTGAAATTGCCTATGAGTTTGAAAAGGCGGGAGCATCGCACATACATATGGTTGACCTTGAAGGTGCAAAAACGGGCGGAACACCCAACCTTGCAATCGTGAAAGAGGTAGCCGAAAAAACAAATCTTTTTGTTGAAATCGGCGGCGGTATTCGCAGTATGGAAGTAATTGATGCCTATATCGACGCAGGTATTGACAGAGTAATTCTCGGCACAGCCGCAGTTCAGGACAAGGCTTTTGTGAAGGCTGCAGTCGACAAATACGGCGAGAAAATTGCCGTTGGTGCCGATATTAAGGAAGGCTTTGTGGCAATCAAAGGCTGGACAGAAAAGTCGGAATATACTTGCTTTGATTTCTGCGAAGAAATGCAGAATTTAGGTGTTAAAACCCTTATCTGTACCGACGTTTCAAAGGACGGTGCAATGCAGGGTACAAACCGTGAATTATACAAAGAATTATCAGAGAAATTCAACATGCAGATTGTGGCATCAGGCGGTGTTTCAACCATTGATGACGTAAAGGCACTTAGCACAATGAACCTTTATGGTGCGATTATCGGCAAGGCCTATTATACAGGTGCAATTTCTCTTATTGATGCAATCGAGGTGGCAGAATGATAACAAAAAGAATAATACCTTGCCTTGATGTCCGTGACGGCAGAGTGGTAAAAGGTGTAAATTTTGAAGGGGTTTCGGATGTTTCAAACCCCGTTGGACTTGCAAAGCTTTACAGCGACAGTGGTGCAGATGAGCTGGTATTTTATGACATAACCGCATCCTTTGAAGGCAGAGCATTGTTTACGGATATCCTCAAAGAAGTTGCAAGACAGATTTTCATTCCCCTGACAGTTGGCGGTGGAATTAATACTCTTGAGGACTTTGACAGAGTTCTCAAATGCGGTGCTGACAAGGTAAGTGTAAATTCAGGTGCAATAAAGAATCCGCAGCTTATTTACGATGCGGCAAAGAGATACGGTGACCAGTGTGTTGTAATTTCTGCTGATGTAAAACGTGTTGACGGAGTGTTCCGTGTTTTTGCCAAGGGCGGCAGAGAAAACACGGGAATGGAAGCGGTTGAATGGATAAAAAAATGCGTTGATAACGGTGCAGGTGAGGTTGTTCTCAACTCTATTGACACCGACGGCGTAAAGAAGGGTTTTGACCTTGAAATGCTTGATGCCGTGTGCAATGCAGTATCAGTTCCCGTAATTGCATCAGGCGGTGCAGGCGGAATAGGAGACTTTGTGGAGCTTTTCAAAAAGGTTCCAAAGGTTGATGCAGGTTTAGCTGCTTCAATTTTCCATTTCGGCGAAGTTGCAATAAAAGATTTGAAAACAGAGCTTCGTGCCAACGGAATTGATATGAGATTATAGGAGGAAAGAAAAATGCTTAATATTGATGAACTTAAATTTGACGAAAAGGGTCTTATCCCTGCCATTGTTGTGGATGCAATCACAAAAAAGGTTTTGACCCTTGCATATATGAACCGCGAAAGCCTTGAAATCTCTATGAAGGAAGGAAAGACCTGCTTCTGGAGCCGTTCAAGACAGGAACTCTGGCTCAAGGGCGAAACAAGCGGCAACTATCAGCATATTGTTTCAATCACAGCAGACTGCGACAATGATGCTCTTGTTGTTATTGTTGAAAAGGACGGTCCTGCCTGTCACACAGGTTCGGACTCCTGCTTCACAAAGGATGTATGGCAAAGTGAAGCTTTGCACGAATTTTCACTTCAGGGACTTATGGATTTGCTTATCGGCAGAAAGATTGAAAAGAAGGAAGGCTCATACACAACCTACCTCTTTGAAAAGGGAATTGACAAAATTCTTAAAAAGGTGGGCGAAGAAAATACCGAGGTTATCATTGCTGCAAAGGCAGACGACAAGAAGGAAACAGTTTATGAAATTGCCGACCTTTGTTATCACGTAATGGTATTGATGGTTGAAATGGGAATTTCAATTGAGGATATCCACAAGGAGCTTGCTTCGCGTCACGTTATTGATCACAAGGTTAAGCAGGAGAAAATGACAAAATGATTTTAGAGGATTTTCACGTTCATTCAACCTACTGTGACGGCAAAAATACCCTTGAAGAAATGGTTCGTGCGGCAATTGATTTGAAAATGTCTCGCATTGGATTTTCCGGTCATGCGTATACAGCCTTTGATGATTCATACTGTATGACTTTGGAGGATACCCAAAGGTATGCTGAGGACATTGCCTGTCTTAAGGAGAAGTATAAGGGCGAAATTCAGATCTTCTGCGGTCTTGAAATGGACTATTTTTCGGATGCACCCAATATTAAAACGGACTACCTTTTGGGTTCGGTTCACTATGTGAAATCGGGTGAAAATTATTGTGAGGTTGATGGTTCTGAACAGGATATGCATATGGATGTGAAGCAGTATTTTGAAGGTGATGTTTACGCCTATGCTGAAGCATATTTTGCACTTGTGGGAGACGTTTTGCGGAAAACAAAGGCTGATATTATTGGACATTTTGACCTTCTTACAAAGTTTAACGAGGGTGACAAAATGTTTGACACATCCAATACCCGTTACATTGTGGCGGCAAAGAGGGCAATCGACAATCTTTTACCTTCAGGAAAACCCTTTGAAATCAACACGGGTGCAATGTCCAGAGGCTATCGCACAGAAGCCTATCCTGAAATGCAGTTTTTGAAGTACATAAAGGAAAAAGGCGGCAGAGTAATCCTTTCGGGTGATACACATGCTGCAGAAAATCTTTGTTTCAGATTTGAAGAGTATGAGAGAATTGCAAAGGATATGGGTTTTGAAGATTTGCTGTTCAGAAAAAAAGGAAGTGGACGTTATGAAATATAAAAAAATTTTGCTGTGTTATTTTTAATGTTTTGTGTGATTCTTACGTCGTGTTCGTACACAACCGAAAACGGAGTGAGTACATATACATTTGACAGTGAATATTTTATGGGAATCCTGAAGGGTGACAGAACCATAAAGGAAGTCACAATGGATGGAGTAAACATCTGGAAGGATTTGTCAAACTGACAGTTTGTTGGAAATACAGCTATTTTTACATTTAAAAAAAACGGCGTTAACCGATGTTTCGGATAACGCCGTATATTATTAATACTATAATTTCAAACCATAAAAACGTGTTGCAAAAAGGATGCGTTTTGCTTTGACCTGTGCGTATGTAAGAAATCCGTTCGTAGAATATGCACCCTGCAACCGCAGGACCCGTAACAAAGATTACAGGATTAAAGCGGAATGCTGATACAAAATCCAAACGTGCAATTGACACAATCATACGTGTTATACCGCAACCCGGGCAATCAAGACCCGTTATCAAATTCAAGGGGCAGGGGATCCGTATATCGGTAATCAATACAAAAATAAGATATAAAAAACCGATAAAAAGAAGGCTTACCCAGATTTCAAGCTCTTTTTGCAGCCGTTTTTTCATTTTGTCCAAAAACGTATTAGATAGCCTTGTTTACAGAATCCTGCATCAATGCCAATGAAACAATACCAAGACCGCAGAATGTAAGAACGAGATAGATTATACCTCTGTTGCTTGCGGGCTGACCTTTTGAAGCGTAGAGACTGTCAAGGTTGTTACCCATTTTGAACATCCAGATGAACAAGTAGATTCCACAAGTAACGATTGAAAGCAATACTGCCATACCGCCTGAAGGTGATTCTGTGTCACCTGTGAGGGATTTTACTTCGTCTGTGAGCTTGTACTGCCAGTAATATGCGTAAAGTCCGCAAGTTACAATTGACAAAATGATGGATGTTACGATGTTTCTCTGTTGGATCATAAATAATCTCTCCTTAAAATAAGTATTTATTAACTTTTTGTAATTATACCAAATATTTTTACATATGTCAACAAAAAGCAACAAATTATTGATATAAACGAAATAAATGTTTTTATTTATATATTGCTGACAAGATATAAGGTGAAACAACGTCTTATACCTTTTTACGTATGCATTAATTGTTATTTTAGAGGATTTATGGACATAAAATTATGAGAGGTGAAATAGATGGATGAATACCGAGTTGAATACTTCATAGCGGATGCTGGCGGAGAATATACAGAGTTTTCAAATTTAAATGAAAAAGATACAAGCCAATGGAAAAAAGATTTGGAGGAACAGGCGTTGAGTGAGTATTATAATAAAAAAATAAAAGTTTCGGACAAAAAAATTTGATTTTGATAAGCGGTATGAATAAATAGCTGCCGTTTTTCGGGAAGGAGAATATTTATTGAAAAGAGCGGCAGCTTATATA
>JAZRIX010000041.1:0-20536 GCA_045645485.1 Clostridia bacterium
CCTGCCGCTGTAGTCGAAAACACTTGCGTGTTTTCCTCTATTGGTCTTCGGTTCGGGGTGCTCTGCACCATCTTGGTTAAAACGCTTTGCGTTTTTACCTCTCTCCAAAATGCTCACGCATTTTGCAATCCTTCGTTAAAAACAGTTCACCGAACTGTTTTCTTAACACTCCGGCGTCACAAGCTCCAGAGCACCTAACGAAAGTTAGGTGTTTTTTTACCTGCGACCTGCCGCTGTAGTCGAAAACACTTGCGTGTTTTCCTCTATTGGTCTTCGGTTCGGGGCATTTTTCTTGACTTACGGAGAGGATTGTGCTAAACTTGTTTATATATTTGAAATTTCAGGTGATAAAATGAAAGATAAAGCAACATTAAAGTGGCTCTATGACCATTCAA
The DNA here is from genome assembly GCA_045645485.1 of Clostridia bacterium. Classification (GTDB taxonomy): domain Bacteria; phylum Bacillota; class Clostridia; order Monoglobales; family Monoglobaceae; genus SIG440. Next base: position 396 of record JAZRIX010000041.1, read on the forward strand.
AGGCTCAGTTACCAGTAATAGTTCTGCTTGCTGTTATGCGTTGCTGTATAACTGTTCTGGGTGTTATTTTTGCTCTTGCATCAAAAAATGTAATTGATGTTGCGGTGCAAAAAGATTTTGACGGTTTTGTGAGAGCTGCAGCGTTTCTTGCTGCAGTTATTCTTTCTCAGATAGTTCTCAGACTTATTGGGCAGGCGATTGAAGCCCATGTCGGTGCAAAACTGAAGCTGAGGCTTCGGAACAGTATTTTTACGGCTATGCTTAAAAAAGATTATTCTGCTGCAACGTCATATCATACAGGGGATATTCTTACAAGAATAAACAACGATACAAATATTGTATCAACCGGCATTATGGCACTCATTCCCAGCGTTCTTGCTCTTTTGGTGGGCCTTTTATATGCACTGTTTTCTTTGACAAAGCTTGACAGAAATTTTGCATTTATTTTTCTGTTTGGCGGAATACTGCTTGTTTTGGTTATCAGTGCTTTCAGAAAGGTGCTGAAAAGCACTCACAAGCGTGTTCAGGAAACCGAAGCCAAGGTAAGGTCTTTCTTTCAGGAGTCTCTGGGCAGTCTTCTTATGATAAAGGTATTCGGGATAGAAAATGAAATGTCAGAAAAGGCGGCACAGCTCCAGAACATCAACTTTAAAGCTCAGATGACCCGCAGAAATCTTACGATTTTTTCACACACAGGACTGGGAACGGTATTTAGTGCAGGTTCTCTCTATGCTTTGGTCTGGAGCGCATACAGGCTTTATATGGGAACAATTACGTTTGGTACACTTACGGCCATTATTCAGCTTGTGAATCAGATTCAGACACCTTTTGCAAGCCTTTCAGGCGTGGTGCCTCAGTATTATTCCATAATAGCTTCGGCAGAACGTATTATTGAGCTCGACAAGCTTCCTGATGAAAAGGAAAGCCATACTGTACTTGATGCAAAAAAGGCTTATGAAAAGCTTGAGAAGATACGTTTTGAAAATCTTTCTTTCGGTTATGGCAGAGATATAGTTCTCGACGGTGCCGAGCTCACCGTTGAAAAGGGCGATTTTGCTGTGATTGGCGGTATTTCGGGCATTGGAAAAAGCACACTCATAAAGCTTCTTCTCGGTGTACTGGAACCGCAAAAGGGAAGAATCTTGCTTCAGATGAAAGATGAAACTGTTGAAACAGGAAAGTTTGCCAGACCGCTTTTTTCTTATGTGCCACAGGGAAACCTGCTTCTTTCGGGAACTATCCGTGATGCGGTATCTATGGTAAAGTCCGGTGCCACGGACGAAGAAATAATGAAGGCGGCTGAAATAAGCTGTGCGGCAGATTTTATTAAAAAGCTTCCCGAAGGTCTGGATACATACATCGGAGAAAAGGGAATGGGACTTTCAGAAGGTCAGGTTCAGAGACTTGCGGTAAGCCGTGCAATTCTTTCGGATGCACCCCTTATTCTTCTTGATGAAGCAACATCGGCTCTTGATGAGGCAACGGAGGAACAGCTCCTCAAAAACATCAAAGCGTTGGAGAACAAAACCTGTGTGATAATTTCGCATAAAAAAGCTGCTTTTGATATCTGCAACAAGCATATATATATCGAAAACAAAAAAATCAGAGTAGAAGAAAAGTAAATATAAGTTTTTGGGATAAATGCCTGTGGAAAGATCCTTCGCTACGCTCAGGATGACTCTGTTAAGCTTATTGTTGTTTTATGTCCGTGTCTAATATTGACCATTGAATATAAGAACAGCCGCAGTGTAACTCAGTTGCACTGCGGCTGTTGCTGTATTTGGCTTATTTTCCTGTCAGATTGTATCCCAGCTTGAAGATGTCACCTGCTCCCATTGTTATAACGGCATCGCCCTCTTGTACATTTTCAAGAATATATTTTTTTATTGCATCAAAGTCGTTTATATACATTCCGTTTTCCATTCGGATTGCTATATCACAGGAGTGGATTGTACCGTCATAAGCCTCACGGGCAGGATAAACATCCGCTACAATCGTTTGGTCTGCAAGGCTCAGAGCCTTTGCAAAATCATCGATAAATGCTTTGGTTCGTGAATAGGTATGTGGCTGGAAGATACACCATACCTTTCCTGATGTTACGGTTTTTGCAGCCTTGAGACAGCTTTCGATTTCGGTGGGGTGGTGAGCGTAATCATCAATTACTGTGAACCCGTTGACCTCGCCCAGCTTTTCAAAGCGGCGTTTTGTACCAAGGTAGCTTTCCAGTCCGCGCTTGATTGCGTCTGGTTCTACCCCCAACTGCCATGCCGCAGCAAAGGCCCCCAATGCATTTAGAATATTATGCTTTCCGGGCATAAACAGAGAAATATCTGTAACCTTTTCTCCGTACGCATAGACATCAAATTGAGTGCGTCCGTCATCAGTTACACGTATGTCTTTAGCATAAAAATCGTTATTTTTACCAATTAACCCATATTTAACAACTTTCTTTTCAATATTTTGCACAACAGATTCGATGTTTTTATCGTCAGAACATACAATAATGCAACCATTGGATGAATTTAGTCTTGTAAATTTTTGAAAAGCTGATATAATATGATTAAGGTCAGCAAAATAGTCAAGATGGTCTTCTTCCACGTTGGTTATAACTGACATAAACGGATTGAAATGAAGAAAGCTTTCAACATATTCACAGGCTTCAAAGACCAGGTAATCTTCTTTTCCCAGTTTGTAGTTTCCGCCGATTTGCGAGAGCTCACCGCCGACTAAAATGGTGGGGTCGAGTCCCGCTTCCAGAAGAATCAGCGACAGCATTGATGTGGTCGTGGTTTTTCCGTGTGTTCCGGCAACTGCAATGGGAAATTTGTATTTCTTCATCAATTGTCCAAGTAATTCGGCACGTTCCATAACGGGAATTCCTAAGGTTCTTGCTTTTGTAAGCTCGGGGTTGTCCGGAGAAATTGCCGCTGTGTAGCACACAAGGTCGGGAGCGTCAATGGCGTCGCTTGTGTGACCTATGGTGATGTTGAAGCCGTCATCCGACAGTGCTTTTGTAATTTTTGTTTCGGTTCTGTCCGAGCCTGAAACACGGTAGCCAAAGTATCTGAGCATTCGTGCAAGTGCACTCATACTTATACCGCCGATTCCAACCATATGTATTTTTGCATTATCCGTCAGGGCGGAAAGCTGAAAGTTATTCAAAATCTTCATCTCCTTTGAGGATGGATATCTTTTTGAGAAAAGAATTTCTCTGCTGTGTATTATTTTACCACAAAATTACAAAGATATCAATATTATACGTAAAAAATAAATTATATATACACATTTTCACGAAGGTGGGTGCATTTTATGCAAATCACTGACATTAAAGTCAGAAAAATCAATGCTGAGGGAAGAATGAAAGCGGTTGTTTCCGTTACATTCGACGACGCTTTTGTTGTGCACGACATCAAGGTTATTGAAGGACAGGAAAGGCTCTTCATAGCGATGCCCAGCAGAAAGACTCCGGATGGCGAATTTAAGGATATAGCACATCCTATAAATGCCGAAATGAGAGAAAGTCTTCAGGGAATGATTCTTGCAAAATATGAAGAATCTTTGGCTGAGTATTCTGAAGAAGAGGAATAAGTTTGAACTTTATCATATTGAAAGCCTCAGGCTTTGATATGAGTGTATCATTTTGATGCCTGTACATATGGTGTACAGGTGAACAAGGTGTGGTTTTTGTAACAATGCTTTGTTATCTCCGGAAAAGAAAAGCGATACAGCTTCGTCATAAATGATGAAACCGTATCGCTTTTTTTGTAGGCTCTTTGTCAATAGTTGGGGTTTTAGCCGAATAAAGATGTTTCGACTACGCTCAACATGACATCATTACAAGCCGTATAGCGTCATCCTGTGTGTAACGAAGGATCTTTCCAAAGTGTTTACCCCGACATTTGCTAAAGGACCTTTTTGTAATCTTTTATTTGCAAGCTTTTAGTTGAGCAGGTCAATTGCCATCTGGGCATTTTTGGATGCCAGAGCCTTGTATTGCTGGCTTTTTTCGGCAAGAGAATTGCAAATGTCCTGTTTGTTTTCCATTATGGCATCAGCATAGCTGCAAAGTGCTTTTGTGTCAATGTTTTCTATATTTACTGAGTAGGTCTGTTCTGCTGATTCCATTATTGCACTTACCTTGGGGTCATAGTTGAGTGCTATAACAGGAACGTTGTTTTTCAGTGCGTAAATAAGTGTATGAAGTCTCATTCCCACTACAAATTCGGCTTTGCTGATGATTCCTATAGCGGCAAAAGGTGATTTGGCAAAGTACATACAAGAGCCTTTGAGCTTTTCGGCAAGTGCCGCAGATATCTTTTTGTCGTATATATCCTGCATAGGAATTATGAGAGGAATGAGATTATATTTTTTCGACACATATCCTGCAAAATCTGCAATCTTCTGAACAATGCTTTTGTCATTTGCTCTCCATTCTCTGAGGGAAATAACAAAGAATTTTTTGTTGCCGTCAATGTGCAATTTGTTCAAATCGGCGTTTATTTCAGATTCAGGAATATTGTCCAAAGCATAAACGGGATCCGCTGTAACAAAAATATTGCCGTGTTCACCGATAATTTCCACAAGGTCTGCCTTTGACGATTTTTCACGCAAAGTAATCAGCTCGGCTTTCTGAACAACTTTTCGAACGGCACGGTGATTACGTTTTTTGGTTATCGGACCAAAGCCGTTTGCGTACAGCATTACCTTTGCACCCTGAAGATGAGCAAGCTTCATAACCGAAAGATAGTAAAAAAGCGACTTTGAACTTGTTACGTCCTGAAGAAGACTGCCGCCGCCGCTTATGAGAAGCTTAGTCTTTTTCAGCTCCTTCATAATTCCGAAGAAGTTGAAGCTGTTTATGGATTTTACGTTGTGAAGGGCTGCGGTTTCATGCGGTCTTTTTGAGAGAACCGTTATGGAAATGGCAGGGCACTTTTCTTTCAGACTGCTGATTATGGAAGACAGTATAGAATCATCACCGCTGTTGTGAAAACCGTAGTAACCTGAAATTACAACGTCGGTTGTTCTCTTGCTGTTTCCGTGAGGAAGAAAACGGTGTATATCATCAAATTCCTTGGGGTCAACTTCGTTAATTTTTGAATCCTTTATTATAGATACATACATCATCATTGCATCAGTTGCCATAGTCTCAACGGAATAGTGCTGTTTTACGGTTTCTATGGAGAAGTCTCCCAACTCTTTCCGAAGAGCTTCGTTTTCGGGAGCAAGGACTGTAAGGAGATCCTTGCAAAGCTGCTCGGTTGTGGTCGTTTCGCAACCTCTGCAACAGAAGTTTGTATCAATGGATACAGCCAGCTTGTCCTTGTCGAATATACCGATATATCCCTCGTTTCCTGCGATGATTGCGGGTTTGCGGCAAGCCATTGCTTCTAATGCGGCACGGCTTACCCCCACAAAGACGTCTCCTGATGCTACAAATTTATTTATATCGGTGCGACCGCCCGTAGTAATTATAATACGTTTGCCTGTTTGCTGATTCATAGCTTCGGCTTCGGCTTCAATGGAAGCAAGGTCATTTCCGCCGCCCACAATAACAACTTCAATATCGGGAAGCTTTTCAAGAAGTGCGGGAACTGCCTCGATCAGCTTGTGAGCAGCATAACTGCGGTCGGTGTCCATTCGGCTGACGTAGACTATTCGTGTCTTATTCTTGCCAAAACCAAACTCGGATGCAATGTCTGAGAAATCAATATTCTCAGAAAACTTTTCCATATCGACACCGTTGATGGTGACACGGATATTGTCGGGGTCGCAGTTGTAATTGTCAACAAGATATTTCTTTATGTCATCACTGACTGCAAGAGAACGGTCTCCCCAGTTTGTCAGCAGATTGAGAGGAAATCTTGTGTTGAAAACCCAGTGTGCGGTTGTTACAAATCTGAAATTGTATTTTTTGTGGAGAAGTCCGCAAATAAAGCCCGGTATTCTTGCGTGTGCATGAACAACGTCTATTTTGTTGTCCAGAATAATTCTTTCCAATTTTTTGTATGCCGTCAGCAATGAGCCGATTGCTTTGGTATGCAGTGCAACATCGAAGTGGGTAATGCCTGCTTCTTCAAGCTCTTTTACATATGCACCGCCGTTTGAGGCTACAAAAACTTCAACCCCGCGGCGAGCCAATGCCTTTGAAAGCTCAACAATGTGTGTCTCGGCACCGCCTATGTCCAACTGCATGGTTGCCATCAAAACTCTCATAATATACTTTTCCTTTGCGTTTTATTCTTATTCCGGCATAAATACCGTGTTTTTGAGTTCCAACATTTTTGCTGTATCACAAACATAGTAAGACCCGCCGCCAATATTCTGAGCACTGCCGGGAAGCTGATGCATATTTACATTTTCTGGGTCAATTTTGCTGATTACACCGATATGCTTCAAAAGGTCTTTGGATGTATAGTTTGTTCTAACGTACTTTTTGATCACGTTGAAAATATCGGTTGCCTTGAAAAAATATTTGGCGTTCAGCTTTTGTTCTGCAAGTGCTTTGATGAATTTTTGCTGTGCCTCTATTCTGCCCAGATCGCCCATGGGATATCCCTTGCATCCGGGATTGCCTTGTCTGAATCTGACAAAATCGTGAGCTGCTTCGCCGTCAAGGTGTTGCATTCCTGCCTTCAGGTCTATATGGAGATCCTGAACAGGGTCATCATATTTCATATCAAAGGGGATTTCAAAATCCACTCCCCCCAGAACGTCAATTATTGCTTTGAATCCGTCAAAGTCAACGCTCATAAAATAATGGACGGGAAGACCGGTCAGGTCTTTTATCTTCTGAACGGTAAGCTCTTCGGGTTCCTGAATATTACCTTTTTTGACCTCCTGCATTCCGATACCCACAGCGGAGTTGAGCTTTGCCTTGTTTGAGCCGTAGCTCACTCTTGTGTCACGGGGCAGTGAAAGGATGTTAACCTCGTTTGTTTTGGTATTGATACAGGCAAGGATCATTGTGTCACTTCTGTAGCCGCCTTCGTCAACGCCCATAAGAAGCAGGTTTATCGCACCCTCAGCGTCGGTAGGAGTATCAAGTGAATCCAGGTGTACTTCTTCACCAAAGGAAACTCCCGTGGAAAGCTTTGCGGCAATAATTCCACCAACTGCGGCGAAAATAACACAGATTGTACATACAATTGCCAGAATTGTTTTTCCATTTTTTGTATATAGACTCAAATCGGCTCATCCCTTTCGTTTTTGCTGTACATAGTAAACCTTCTTTTTTTCTGTATGTAAAAAAAGGCAAAAAACAATATTTTGTCATTTTTACAATTATACCATCAACACGGGTGGGTGTCAATTAATTAATGAAAAGTTTACATTTCGCAAATGTTTTTCTCGCTGCGTCTGTAAAGTACAAATTTGCTGCCTATAACGATAACAACCTGAGAAGCAGTTTTTTCTGCCAATTCTTCGGCGGCTTCGCGGATATCCATAAGGGAGTTTTCCAGTACATGAACCTTTATAAGCTCACGTGCTGCAAGGGCGGCATCGGTGGATTTTATTACGTTTTCTGAAATACCGTCCTTTCCTATCTGATAAAGGGCGGGAACATTTGCCGCCAGACTTTTGAGGTATGCTCTTTCTTTGCTTGTCATTTTGATTAAATTCCTTTCTTTTTTATAATAAATCCGACAGCTTTGCAAACTCTGCAAGACTAAGCTTTTCACCGCGTATATTTTCGTCAAGACCCATTTCGGAAAGTGCGTTTTTGACCGAATCCTTTCCTATATTAATATAGGGGCTTTTTGAAAGTGCGTTCAGAAGCGTTTTTCTGCGTTGACTGAAAGCGGATTTTATGATTGCAAACATTTTGTTTTTGTCTTTTACGTCAACTGTTGGCTTGTCCTGAACCTCAAGACGGATAACCACAGATGCAACCTTTGGCTGTGGCATAAAGCAATGAGGCTCGGCTTTTGTTATGATTTTTGGAACTGTATAAAACTGAACCGCCGCAGACAGGGCACCGTAGTCCTTGCCTCCGGGCGGTGCCGCCATACGGTCGGCAACTTCCTTTTGTACCATAACCGTGAGTGACTTCACGGGAATCTCTTCTTCGAGAAACTTCATTATAATAGGGGTTGTTATATAATAAGGAAGGTTTGCAACCACATGAACGGGATTTGTTCCGAATTGCTCACTGATGAGCTTGCGAAGGTCAACCTTCAGAATGTCTTCGTTCACCACCGTTACGTTGTCAAATTCCCCCAGCGTATAATCAAGAAGGGGCATAAGGCTTTTGTCAATCTCAACGGCAACAACAGATTTTGCCGCCATTGCAAGCTCTCGGGTCAATACTCCTGCACCGGGGCCGATTTCAAGTGCACAGGAGTCTTTGCTGACTCCGGAGCCTTGGACTATGTCTGAAAGCACTCCGTGGTCAATAAGAAAGTTTTGCCCCAGAGATTTAGAGAAGGAAAACCCGTGCATTTCAATAACTCTTTTAAGCTCTGAAGGGTTATAAAGCTTCATGTTCCGTGTTCCTTTCGTATCTGTTATAATATGCAAGGCATCGAGCCGAAGCGACCCAATGCCTTTGTACAAAAAAATCAGCAAATTTTGAAAAAACGCATTGACAAAGGGGCAACCCTGTGATATAATAGTTACCTATTATAGTGCGTACTTTTGCGTATTTTACATTTCACCCATATTTTTTACTGTATTTGCAGTATATCATATATGTATGAAAAAAGCAATAGTTGTTTAAAATATTTTTGTGAAATTTTTCCCAATTAGCAAAAATTTATACAATATATTGTGCTGCTTTGCGTGCTTAATATACAATGTGGCAAGCGTTATGCGTTTGACCGCAAATATAACGAAGAGGTGATTATTTTATGGTACATCCGGTGAAACTTGGCAGAAATACCCGAATGAGCTATGGTAAGATCAGGGAAGTTATTGATATGCCCAATCTTATCGAAATCCAGAAAAATTCTTATGACTGGTTTTTAACAGAAGGTCTCAAAGAGGTCTTCCACGATGTGTCACCCATCACTGACTACACCGGCAACCTTATTCTGGAGTTCGTTGATTACAGAATTGATATGAACCCCAAGTATGATATTGAGGAATGTAAGGAGCGTGATGCTACATACGCAGCTCCCCTCAGAGTCAAGGTGCGTCTTATCAACAAAGAAACCGGGGAAGTTAAGGAGCAGGAAATTTTTATGGGCGATTTCCCCATTATGACTCCTTCAGGTACCTTTATTATAAACGGTGCTGAACGTGTTATCGTCAGCCAGCTTGTCCGTGCACCCAGCGTGTACTTTGCCGAAAAATTTGACAAAATCGGAAAGAAGCTGTTCTCATCTCAGGTTATCCCCAACCGCGGTGCTTGGCTTGAATATGAAACAGACAGCAACGATCTTTTCCATGTAAAGATTGATAAAATGAGAAAGACCCCCATTACGGTTCTTATCCGTGCACTGGGCTTTGGTACTGATGCAGAGATTATGGAGCTTTTCGGTGAAGATGACCGCATTATGCGTACCATGGAAAAGGATACAACAAAGACGGTGGAAGAAGGTCTTCTGGAGATTTACCGCAAGCTCCGTCCGGGTGAACCCCCTACGGTTGAAAGTGCAAAGTCTCTTATTACAAACCTATTCTTTGACCCCAAGAGATATGACCTTGCACGTGTGGGCAGATACAAGTTCAACAAAAAGCTTCGTATGGCGGCTCGTATTGTAGGTCAGGTTTCTGCTGAAAACATTATTGATACAGAAACCGGTGAGCTTATTGTTTCTGCAGGAGAAACAATCACCAAGGAAATGGCCCGTGCTATGGAAATGGCAAATATAAATAAGGTTGTTATCCGTGTTGATGACGAACACACAACAAATGTTATCTCAAACGGTATGGTTGATCTTCATGATTTTGTTGATTACAACCCCAGAGATTATGAAATAAATGAAAATGTGCGTTACTCTGTATTGAAGGATATTATGAATGAGTTCCCTGATGTGAATTCGGACGAGTTCAAGACAGCTCTTACCGAACGTCGTGATGAGCTTATTCCCAAGCACATTATTATTGATGATATTATTGCATCCATTTCGTATGTCGGAAACTTGGCTGCAGGTGTCGGCTCGGTTGACGATATCGACCATCTTGGAAACCGTCGACTCCGCTCTGTTGGTGAGCTTCTCCAGAATCAGTTCAGAATCGGTCTTTCAAGAATGGAAAGAGTTGTTCGTGAAAGAATGTCAACTCAGGATCTGGATGTGGTTACACCTCAGACACTTATCAATATCCGTCCCGTAACCTCGGCTGTTAAGGAATTCTTCGGTTCATCACAGCTTTCACAGTTTATGGACCAGATTAACCCTCTGGGTGAGCTTACTCACAAGAGAAGACTTTCTGCTCTTGGTCCCGGCGGTCTTTCAAGAGAACGTGCCGGATTTGAGGTTCGTGACGTTCACCATTCACACTACGGTCGTATGTGTCCTATCGAGACACCTGAAGGTCCTAACATCGGTCTTATTAACTCACTGTCAGGATTTGCAAAGGTAAACGAATACGGCTTTATTGAAACGCCTTACCGCAAGGTTGACAAGGAAACAGGCTGTGTAACAGATGAAGTTGAATATATGACAGCAGATACCGAGGAAGGCTACTACATTGCACAGGCAAACGAGCCTCTCGGAGAAAACGGAAAGTTTATTGCAAAGAAGGTAGTTACACGTTACAAGGATCAGTTCCTTGAAATCAATGCTGAACCCGGCAAGTGTATGGTTGACTATATGGACGTATCACCACGTCAGGTTACATCAATTGCTACAGCAATGATTCCCTTCCTTGAAAACGACGACGCTAACCGTGCACTTATGGGCTCCAACATGCAGCGTCAGGCGGTTCCCCTTCTGTGCCCTGAATCACCAATCATCGGTACGGGTATGGAATACAAAACAGCAAAAGACTCCGGCGTTTGTATTCTTGCAAAACGCAGCGGTATTGTAACAAAGGTTTCTGCACGTCAGATTGAGATTGCAACGGATGACGGCAGTTTTGACACATATAAGCTCATCAAGTTCATGCGTTCAAATCAGGGTATGTGCATCAACCAGCGTCCTATTGTTACAGAAGGCGAAAGAGTTGAAGAAGGCGATATCATAGCTGACGGTCCTTCGACAAAGAACGGTGAAATCGGTCTCGGACGTAACATTCTTATCGGCTTTATGACATGGGAAGGTTACAACTACGAGGATGCTATGCTTATCAGTGAACAGCTGGTTAAGGATGATATTCTTACTTCAATCCATATTGAAGAATATGAAATTGAATCCCGTGATACAAAGCTTGGTCCCGAAGAAATCACAAGAGATATTCCCAACGTAGGTGAGGATGCTCTGAAGGATCTGGATGAACGCGGTATTATCCGTATCGGTGCTGAGGTTTCAAGCGGTGATATTCTGGTAGGTAAGGTTACACCCAAGGGTGAAACCGAGCTTTCGGCAGAAGAAAGACTTCTCCGTGCAATTTTTGGAGAAAAAGCCCGTGAAGTACGTGATACATCACTCCGCGTACCTCACGGTGAATACGGTATTATTGTTGACGTAAAAGTGTTTACACGTGAGAACAGCGATGAGCTTCCTCCCGGCGTAACACAGATTGTACGTTGTTATATAGCACAGAAGAGAAAAATTTCTGTAGGTGACAAAATGGCCGGTCGTCACGGTAACAAGGGTGTTATTTCAAGAATTCTTCCTGAAGAAGATATGCCCTTCCTTCCTGACGGTACTCCCCTCCAGATTGTACTGAACCCCCTGGGCGTTCCTTCGCGTATGAACATCGGTCAGGTACTTGAAGTGCATCTGGGTTATGCTGCAAAGGCTCTTGGCTGGAAGGTAGCAACTCCTGTATTTGACGGCGCAAACGAAGATGATATTATGGATGCACTTGAACAGGCAGGCTACTCACGTGACGGTAAAACAGTTCTCTACGACGGTCGTACCGGTGAACCCTTTGACAACCATGTTACTGTTGGTTATATGCATATGCTGAAGCTTGCTCACTTGGTTGACGACAAGATTCACGCACGTTCAACCGGTCCTTATTCACTGGTTACTCAGCAACCTCTGGGCGGTAAAGCTCAGTTCGGTGGACAGAGATTCGGTGAAATGGAAGTTTGGGCTCTTGAGGCTTACGGTGCTGCATACACACTTCAGGAAATCCTGACAGTAAAATCCGATGATATTGTTGGACGTGTGAAGACTTATGAAGCAATTGTCAAGGGCGAAAATATTCCTACACCGGGCGTTCCTGAATCATTCAAGGTTCTTATCAAGGAGCTTCAGAGCCTTGCGCTTGATGTAAAGGTTCTTGATTCGGACGGCAACGAGGTAATTCTTAAAGAAAGCATTGACGATGACGGTGAAGATCTTCAGGTTAACATTGACAGAGCAGAGGATGCTCCCGAGACTGTTCCTTCAGATCTTCCTTCGGAAGACGACGGTGACATTATTGAGGATGACATCTTCTATGAATTCGAAGATACCGTTGGTGACGATATGTCAGACGATGATTCCTTTAATATTTCAGCGGACGGTTTCTCAGAAATAGACGCTGATATTGATGACGAACTGGATTTCTGATAATTGTTCCCGTTAGCCGCATCTCCCGCCGCTCATAACGGAAATTGCGGTTGCTTGATTTATCTTTGTGAGCAGAAAGTCGAGTGATATTGTATGAGTGAATATCAAAATTTTGATGCTATTCAGATAGGACTTGCATCTCCCGAAAAGATCAGAGAATGGTCTCACGGCGAGGTAAAAAAGCCCGAAACAATAAATTACAGAACCTTGAAACCCGAAAAAGACGGTCTTTTCTGCGAAAGAATCTTTGGTCCTCAGAAGGACTGGGAATGTAACTGCGGAAAGTATAAGAGAGTACGTTACAAAGGCGTAGTCTGTGACCGATGCGGTGTTGAAGTTACACGCTCAAAGGTACGCCGTGAAAGAATGGGTCACATTGAACTGGCTGTTCCCGTATCACATATCTGGTACTTCAAGGGAATCCCCAGCCGTATGGGTCTTATCCTTGATATGTCACCCCGCCTTCTGGAAAAGGTTCTTTACTTTGCAGCTTATGTTGTAATTGATCCCGGCAAGACCGGTCTTATGAAAAACCAGATTCTCGGTGAAAAAGAATACCGTGAAGAGGTTGAAAAGTACGGTGAAGGTGCATTCAAAGCAGGTATGGGTGCCGAAGCGGTTCTTGAAATGCTTCAGGCTATTGACCTTGAAACTCTGTATGAAGAATTGAAGACAGAGCTTGAAGGTGCAAAGGGTCAGAAGAAAATCAGAACCGTAAGAAGACTTGAGGTTGTTGATTCATTCCGTCAGTCAGGCAACAAGCCTGAATGGATGATTATGCCCGTAATCCCAGTTATTCCTCCTGAAATCCGACCTATGGTTCAGTTGGATGGCGGCAGATTTGCAACATCCGACCTCAATGACCTCTACAGACGTGTTATCAACAGAAACAACCGTCTTAAGAGACTTCTTGACCTCGGTGCTCCTGAAATCATTGTAAGAAACGAAAAGAGAATGCTTCAGGAAGCAGTTGACGCTCTTATTGACAACGGCAGACGTGGCAGACCTGTTACAGGTCCCGGCAACCGTCCTCTCAAATCCCTTTCAGATATGCTCAAGGGTAAGCAGGGTCGTTTCCGTCAGAACCTTCTTGGTAAGCGTGTTGACTATTCAGGACGTTCTGTTATCGTTGTAGGTCCCGAACTGAAGATTTATCAGTGCGGTCTTCCCAAGAAAATGGCTCTTGAACTGTTCAAGCCCTTCGTTATGAAAAAATTGGTAAACGACGGTCTTGCGCATAACATAAAATCAGCAAAGAGAATGGTTGAACGTGTTCGTCCCGAAGTTTGGGATGTGCTCGAAAGCGTAATTTCTGAGCATCCTGTACTACTGAACCGTGCACCAACTCTTCACAGACTGGGTATTCAGGCATTTGAACCCGTACTTGTTGAGGGTAAGGCTCTCAAGCTTCATCCTCTTGTATGTACAGCCTTCAACGCCGACTTCGACGGTGACCAGATGGCGGTTCACCTTCCCCTGTCAGCTGAAGCTCAGGCAGAAGCAAGATTTCTTATGCTCTCTGCAAACAACCTTCTGAAGCCTCAGGACGGTAACCCCGTAACTGTTCCTACTCAGGATATGGTTCTTGGTTCATACTACCTGACAATTCAGATTGACGACGAACTCGGAGCAGGCAAGGTCTTCGGAAGCGAAGATGAAGCAACACTTGCTTATGCAAACGGTGCTGTTGGTCTCCATGCTCCCATTAAGGTTCGTATCACAAGAGAAATAAACGGCGAAAAGGTTACAGGCATCATTGATGCAACTGTCGGCCGTCTTATATTCAACGAAAAGATTCCTCAGGATCTTGGCTTTGTTGACAGAAGCAAGCCTGAAAATGCACTTGCTCTTGAAGTTGCATTCCGTGTTGACAAGAAAAAGCTTGGTCAGATTATTGACAAGAGCATCAAGATTCACGGCATTACAGAAACCGCAACACTTCTTGACGATGTAAAGGCAATGGGCTTTAAGTATTCAACCCGCGGTGCTATCACTGTTGGCGTTTCTGATATGGAAATTCCTGAAGAAAAGAAGATTTATCTTGCTGAAGCTGAGGAAGAAATTGAAAAGGTAACAAAGAAGTATCTTCGCGGTCTTCTTACAGACGAAGAAAGATATTCCAAGGTTATCCAGATATGGTCAGAAACCTCCAACAAGGTTACCGATGCACTTATGAAGAGTCTTGACGAGCTCAACCCAATCTTCATGATGGCAAACTCCGGTGCCCGTGGTAGCGTAAACCAGATTCGTCAGCTGGCTGCAATGCGTGGTCTTATGGCTGATACAACAGGTCGTACAATCGAAATTCCTATCAAGGCAAACTTCCGTGAAGGTCTTACAGTACTTGAATACTTCATTTCAACTCACGGTGCACGTAAGGGTCTTACCGATACTGCGCTCCGTACAGCCGACTCTGGTTACCTCACTCGTCGTTTGGTTGATGTTTCTCAGGATGTTATTATCCGTGAAGACGATTGCGGAACAGATGACGGTATCATCGTTCGTGATATCAAAGACGGAAATGAAATTATTGAAAAGATTACGGACCGTCTCGTAGGCCGTGTTGTTTGTGACAATGTTGTGAATCCTGAAACAGGCGAGCTTATTGTTGAAAAGAATCAAATGATTACTCCCGCTCAGGCGGATATCATTTCTGCTTCAGGAGTTGAAAGTGTAAAAATCCGCAGCGTACTCAAGTGCCGTTCACGTATCGGTGTTTGTGCAAAATGTTACGGACACAACCTTGCAAACGGTGAAGTTGTTAATATCGGTGAAGCTGTTGGTATTATTGCGGCTCAGTCAATCGGTGAACCCGGTACTCAGCTGACAATGAGAACCTTCCATGCCGGCGGTGTTGCAGGCGGTGACGATATTACACAGGGTCTCCCCCGTGTTGAAGAATTGTTTGAAGCAAGAAAGCCTAAGGGTCTTGCAATTATTGCTGAAATCGGCGGTCGTGTAAAGATTACTGAAAACAAGAAGAAACGTGAAGTAACAATACTTAACGACGAAATCGGCGACAGTGCAACATACCTTATTCCTTACGGTTCAAGAATCAAGGTTCGTGAAGATCAGGTAATAGAAGCAGGTGACGAGCTCACAGAAGGTTCAATCAATCCTCACGATATCCTTGCAATCAAGGGTTATACTGCTGTTCAGGACTACCTCATTCAGGAAGTTCAGCGTGTATACCGTCTGCAGGGCGTTGATATCAATGACAAGCATATTGAAGTTATTGTCCGTCAGATGATGCACAAGGTAAAGGTTGAGGATGCAGGTGATACACACTTCCTTACGGGTTCACTTGTAGAGCGTTATGAGCTTGAAAGAGTGAACATTCAGATGCGTGAGCAAGGCAAGGCAGAAGCTGTTCATTCAGAAGTTCTTATGGGTATCACAAAGGCTGCTCTTGCTACCGATTCATTCCTCTCGGCTGCTTCCTTCCAGGAAACAACAAGAGTTCTTACAGAGGCTGCAATCAAGGGTAAGATTGACCCGCTGGTTGGTCTCAAAGAAAACGTTATTATCGGTAAGCTTGTTCCTGCAGGTACAGGCACACCGCAGTACAGCAATGCGGATATTGTTCCCACGGACTTTACTGAAGATGTAATATTCAGCTAATTAAGTAATTCCCGATTGGCTTTTCCAATCGGGAATTTTTTTGGTATGTAACAAATGATGGGGTAAATATTTTTGGCTCTATAATAAATGTTGGGGTATCCAACATTTATTATAGAGTCAAAAATTCAAACACAGCAAAGGCGGCTGCTTAAAGATGCAACCGCCTTCAAAAATTCCATTATTTTATTTTGACCCCAACTATTGACAAAGAGCCTATTATCTTAGTGGATAATAGCAAGTTCTGTATCTTTGTCAAACAGATGAATTTTGTTTGTATCAAATACAGCCTTGATTGTTTCTCCTGCCTCAGCAGTTGTACGGCGGTTAACACGAGCAATCATAGGTGTTTCGCCAACCTTGAGGTAGAGATATGTTTCAGCACCCATCATTTCTGTGAGGTCAACTTCAACATTAACAACACAGTCAGGCATTGAAGCAATGTGAGCTTCGTCTTCATAGATTGTTTCAGGTCTGATACCCATAACAACTTCCTTGCCCATATATTCAGCAAGCTCAGGACGGTTACCCTTGCCTTCGGGAAGCTTGATATCAAAATACTGATTTGTAAGATGTACGCCATCCTCTTTCTTGTTAACAGTAACGTTGATGAAGTTCATCTGAGGACTTCCGATAAATCCTGCAACAAACATATTAACAGGTTCATCATAGAGTGTAGTAGGAGTTGCACACTGCTGCATATAACCATCTTTCATAACAACGATTCTTGTACCCATTGTCATAGCTTCTGTCTGGTCATGTGTAACGTAAATTACTGTAGTACCAAGTCTCTTATGAAGCTTACCTATTTCAGCTCTCATCTGAACTCTGAGCTTTGCATCAAGGTTTGAAAGAGGTTCGTCCATAAGGAATACCTTGGGTTCACGAACGATAGCACGACCGAGAGCAACACGCTGTCTCTGACCGCCAGACAAAGCCTTAGGCTTTCTGTCAAGAAGATGTTCAATACTAAGAATCTTTGCTGCAGCTTCAACTCTTTCTTTGATAACAGCCTTCGGAACCTTTCTGAGTTTGAGACCGAATGCCATATTGTCATAAACTGTCATGTGAGGATAAAGAGCGTAGTTCTGGAAAACCATCGCAATATCTCTGTCCTTAGGAGCAACATCATTAACGAGAACATCGTCAATATAGAGCTCACCTTCAGAGATTTCTTCAAGACCAGCAATCATTCTAAGAGTTGTAGTCTTACCGCAGCCCGAAGGACCAACCAGAATTATAAACTCTTTGTCTTCAATTTCAAGGTTGATGTCTTTTGCACCAATAACACCTCCCTGATAAATTTTACCAACTTGTTTCAAACTTAAACTTGCCATTTATAATAACCTCCCAAGTTATTTATCATTTAAAGACATCTTATTCTACCATATTTTCATCAAAAATGTTAGAGGTTTATTGCACAAAATTAAAAATATCTTTTATTAATATTGCACAACCCTTCCAAAAAAACCCCCGAAACCCTTGATTTTAGTGGGTTTTCGGGGTTCAGATATTCACTCGTGCACAATGACCAAATTTTCATTGTCAACAGTCATCTTTTTTTGCCATAATACACATATCCGCATTCTTCGACACTATACGAGTTTTCCACAAGGTCAAAAGCGTTGATTTTTGTGGGTTTTACACATTATCCACAGAGTTATCAACAGCGTTGTCCGGTTTTTCCACAGTTTCGGAGCTGTTATCCACAGGAGTCTCTTCTGTGCCATCTTCATTTTCTTCCCCGTTTTCTTCCTCACGGGCTACAGCAGCAGCCGAAACAATCTTCACACCTTCGCCCAGCCTCATAAGTCTTACGCCCTTTGTAACACGTTTCAACGTATTGATGTCAGAAGTAGCAATTCTGATAATTACGCCTTCCGAAGTGATAATAATAATATCGTCTTCATCGGTAACAAGTCCAAATCCCGAAACCGCACCGGTTTCGTCTGACAACTTGTAGGTTGTTGTACCCTGACCGCCACGGGACTGAACCTTGTATTCATCCAGCTCAGTCTTTTTGCCGTAACCGTTTTCGCTTATCACCAGAACCTTGGAGCCTTCACGCATAATGTCCATTCCCACAACGTAGTCGCCGTCCCTGAGCATAATGCCCCTAACACCTCTCGAAACACGTCCGAGAGTTCTGACATCGCTTTCTTCAAAACGAATCATCTTTCCGTCATGAGTACCCATAAAGATATGCGAATTACCGTCTGTTTTCTTTACGTTGATAAGTTCATCACCCTCATCAAGATTAATGGCAATTTTTCCGCCCTTAGGAGCGTTTTCATATTCCATAATGTCAGTTTTCTTAATAACACCGTTTCGGGTCGCCATAACAAGATATTCACCCTCTACGTACTCTCTGACAGGAATCATTGCCGAAATTTTTTCGCCAACCTCAAGCTGAAGAAGATTCACGATTGCAGTACCCTTTGCCTGACGTCCCGCCTCGGGGATCTGATAAGCCTTTATGCGGTACATACGTCCTGTATTGGTAAAGAACAGAATGTATGCGTGGGTGGATGCAACAAACATAGTGTTGACAAAATCCTCTTCCTTTGTCTGCATACCGATTATACCCTTGCCGCCGCGTTTCTGGCTCTTATAGGTATCAACAGCAAGACGCTTGATGTATCCCTGCTTTGTCATTGTGATAACATTGTCTTCTTCTTCAATAAGGTCTTCATAATCAATATCATCCACAACAGGTTCAATTGAGGTTCTTCTTTCATCACCGAATTTCTCACGGATTTCAGAAATTTCGGTTTTGATAACCTCAAGAACTCTCTGCTCACTGGCAAGAATTTCTTCAAGCTCTTTAATGAATGCCATAATCTCTTCGTATTCTTTGTCAATCTTTTCACGCTCCAACCCCTGAAGACGTGCAAGACGCATATCAAGGATAGCCTGAGCCTGAACATCCGAAAAATCAAAACGTTCCATCAGGTTGGGTTTTGCATCATTGTAGCTGTTTCGGATTATGCTTATAATCTCGTCAATATTGTCAAGAGCCTTTCTCAGACCTTCAAGAATATGTGCCCTTGCCTCAGCCTTTCTCTTGTCAAATATACAACGTCTGGTAATAACATCCTTCTGGAAGTTGATATATTCATCAAGTATTTCGCGGAGGTTGAGAATCTTGGGTTCAACACGGTTCACCAGTGCCAGCATAATTATACTGAAGGTATCTTCAAGCTGAGTATATTTGTAAAGCTGATTGAGAACAATTGTAGCGTTTGCATCTCTCTTCACTTCAACAACAATACGCATGCCGTCACGGTCGGATTCGTCACGAAGGTCAGAAATACCTTCAAGACGCTTTTCACGGACAAGATTTGCAATATTTTCGATAAGCCTTGCCTTATTTACCATATAAGGAATTTCGGTAAACACAATCCGCTGACGGTTGTCACCAAAATCTTCAATATCAGCCTTTGCTCTCAGGCGCAGCTTTCCTCGACCTGTATGATAAGCAGAACGGATACCGTTTGTGCCCATAATCTGTGCACCCGTAGGGAAATCAGGGCCCTTGATATATTCCATCAGCTCGTCTATGGTAATTTCAGGATTGTCTATAACCGCAATAATTCCGTCAATAACCTCAGTCAAATTATGGGGCGGAATTTTTGTTGCCATACCAACAGCAATACCGTCCGAGCCATTAACCAGAAGATGCGGAAAACGTGAAGGTAGTACAACAGGTTCCTTCCTGCTTTCGTCAAAGTTGGGCATAAAGTCAACAGTTTCTTTTTCGATATCCGTAAGCATACGGACAGCCATCTTTGACATTCTCGCTTCTGTATAACGGTAAGCAGCCGCAGGGTCACCGTCAACAGAACCGAAGTTACCGTGACCGTCAACCGTGGGATATCTCATAGAGAAGTCCTGTGCCATACGAACCATGGCATC
>JAZRIX010000042.1:0-7415 GCA_045645485.1 Clostridia bacterium
AAAGCTCATAAGGGCATATTTATGTTGTTTTTCGCTATCTGTGATAATAGATGCCAAGGTTACTTCACTTCCTGTTCCTGCCGTAGTTGGAACAGCAATAAGTGTTGGCAATTTGCGCAGCACTCGAAGAATTCCTTTCATCTGTCCTACAGTTTTTTTAGGATATGCAACTCTTGCTCCGACTGCTTTTGCACAATCCATTGAGGAGCCTCCACCAATTGCAATAAGGCAGTCGCAATTATTTGATTTGTAAACCGACAATGCTTCTTCAACATTCTTAACTGTGGGATTAGGCATAGTTTGATCATACACCTTATAATGAATCTTGCTCTTTTTTAATGCATCCTCAAGTGGTGAAACAAGTCCATTGTTTACAATTCCTTTATCTGTAACGATAAGCACAGACTTAACATTTTCTTTTTTCAATACATCACCAAGCTCCGCACACGAACTAATAATTTCCGGTTCTCTATACGGAAGAATAGGTAATGCAATACGAAATGCCGTTTGAAACACACGGCAATATACTGATTTAATAAAAAACATACTAACCTCACATTTTAATAGGATTTTGCTACTTTATCAATATTTTCACTTATTACATTCAAACTGCGATAAAATATTGCTCTGTCTTCATTGGAAATACCACTACTTATTTCATCTAAAATAGCAGTAATTTTTTCTGCAATTCTCTTTCCAGCATGCTTGCCTTTTTCTGTAAGAGAAAATGGCGCGTTATATCTTTTTTTACTGTCAGATTTACAAATAAGATAATTATTCTTCTCAAGATAATCAAGACTTCGTGAAATAGTCGCCTTATCTTCTTCGCATCGCTCACAAAGGTCTTTTGCTGTTAGTTCTTCTGATGTGTATAGATAATAAAGGCAGGAAATATGCGGACTTCTAAGTTCATAATTCGCCATTTCTTCATTCTTGATTTTACGAATGTTTCTGTTGATTCTGTTTACCAGAACCGTAAATGTTTCAAAACGTTCATCCATTGACTAAACCTCCTGAAGATATACCTGTTGATTTTTCAACAAGTATATTATAACAAAAACTTGTTGAAAAGTCAACAGGTTTGGAAATGTTTACACATATTTTATAATTTAATTATTCTAATTTAGCCTCATAGTATGTTACCTTGCTTCTTTCATACTATATACTAAAGATACTTTATATGATTTTAAGCAATTCACAAGGGGGTAGTATAATGAATTCTTGTCAATTAACCGCATTTCTTATTTTGCGAGCAGATATACTAAGTGGAAGTATTTTTTTGACCACATAAAAAAGGCTTTAAATGTGGCTAGACCACAAAAAGCCTTTTTTCTAGTTTTCTGTATCACTCATTGAAGGACGGTGCATCGGTTTCGTTATTCGCAAATGTATTAGGTCCCGGCTCAGACATAGAAAAATACATCCTTGCAGCTTTTGTTGTTCCGAAATCTCTGTTTGACCCACTGTTTTGTACCTTGTTAAAAGCATCCCTGAACATCTGATTGTGAGCTTCCTCACGGTTCAGAAGAAAATCAATGGTCTCTTTTACTCTCTTATCGTCTATTTGTCGGTACAGATATTCATAAACCACCTTTGCACGCTGTTCCGAAGCAATGTTGCTCAAAAGGTCGGCACACAAATCCCCCGTTACCGTAACATAATCTGCTGTCCATGAATATCCCGATGCATTAATCAATCCGGGATTTAGCCCCAGAATCACATGAGACTGAATTTCACCTGCCTGTACCTCTGCCGCATCCACATTATGTCCGTTGAGGAAATTTATAGTCTGAGCAATCATTTCCATATGACCAAGTTCTTCGGCAGCAATATCCAGAAACAAATCCTTGATTTCAGGATCTTTAACACGAAAACTCTGTGACATATACTGCATAGCAGCTTTAAGTTCACCGTTCCCTCCGCCAAGCTGCTCCTGAAGCAGTGCTGCATATTGCGGATTGGGTCTTTCCACCTCTACGGGATGAAAAAGCATTTTTTCATGTTTAAACATAATAATATACCTCCAATTGCTTTTTTCTTTATTTTTAGCAATCAGAGATATATTATTCATTAAATATCAATTCAGCCTGTCAAATGCTCAAAAGCTTTTTTGCATTTTTATAGTAAATCTTTTCCCTGTCCTCTGCTGAAATATCCAAAGATTCAATAAGCCGTACCTCCCAGCTTGGTCTGTGCCATGGCATATCTGAGCCAAAAAGAAATCTGTCGGGGGTATGCTTGTCCATAAGCTCCTGAGCAAAGCTCTTTGGCATATTTCCGTAGCCGAAGGATGTATCAAACCAGATATTCTTTCCGCATAAATGCTTTGCCACCTGCTTTGCACAGCCCGCTCCTCCCCAATGTGCCGCAATAACAGGGGCATCGAACCACCTTAACGCTCTTTCCAGTGCATCGGGCATACAACGGAAGGGTTCATTATATCCATAATCATAACCTGCGTGGAACACCGTTATCAGACCCAGCTCAGAAATCTTTTTGTATATTGGTTTCATTCTTTCTTCATCGACAAAGAAATTCTGATATTCTGGATGAAGTTTTACTCCTTTGAGCCCCAAAGCTTTGATTCTTTCAAGCTCTTCAAGGGCATCCCTTGCATCAGGATGTACCGAACCGAAAGCAATCAGCTTTTCATCCTTATCAAGCTCCGCCGCAAAATTATTTACATTTTCCTGTTGCTGCGGATTTGTGGCAATGCCCAGTACAACAGAAATATCAACACCATCCTTTTGCATCTCTTCTTTCAGACTTGCCGTTGTGCCCCTGTGCTGAGGTATAAGACCGCCTGACACAAAGCTTAGATTTGTCATAGCTTTTTCTGCAATTTTTTCAGGGAAGGCATGTGTATGAAAATCTATAATCACAAAAAACATCTCCTTTGCATACTACATATTACCACAAAAACAAAATATTGTAAATATTTCTATATCTATTATTATCATTCCCTCAAAACAAAAAAATATAGGGGCGCAAAAAACGCACCCCGTTAGCCTGACAGAAGCTATTTTGCAAATTTCATAATTTCATCAAAGCCTTCATTGAATGAAGCCACAATATTCAGCGTTCCCACATTATCAACAGTACAAAGGTAGCACAAGCTTTCCTTTCCCGCATAAGACCTTCCTCGAATATTAAACACCACTTCACGAAGTTCCTCTTTTTCCGCAGTATCAGAAATAATCCGTTTTTCAGGAATATCGCTTATATTTGCAGGTCTGTGCTCTTCTTTTCCGCTTTGATTCCTTTTGTCAACCATTTCCATAAGATTCTGCCATTCTTCATTTGTAACAACACAGTAGGATTGTCCCCAAGGGTTGAACAGCTTTTCTCCATAGCCATTGTCGCAGAACCACTTGATTGTATTTTCAAAATTAGAATTTACCCTTACACTTTCATGTCTTATGACAGCTTCGTCATGCGCTCCAAAGTCTTCGATATAGCTGATTTCTATGTATGCATCCCATGCATCAAACACAATTTCACTGTAATCAAGTGCAAGAATATCCTTTTTCATATTTTCCAGAAGCTCTTTCATCTGTTTGACTTCACGTATTGCAAAAGCCTCGTTCGAAACATATATTCTTTGAACATTTTGTTCCGTCAATGAAAATACATTTTCATTTTTCTGCTTATATTCTTTGCTTTTGAAAAGCTCCTCGTTTATCTCATACAATTCTTCAGGTGTCAGTGAATAATATCTGAACAGTTCCTTTCCGTTTTTCAGTCTGTACATTATATTTATCCCGTTATAATAGTCAACGTCCTGATCGGGGTATTTCATAATTCTGCTCTTTTGGGTCAGTTTTTTGTGATTATTCACTGCACAAGCCGTAACAGCACTGTCATCCATCCACGGAATCTTATCACCCGAATAATACCCCTCAAACACAGCAACTTTCTCTATTTCGCTCACATCTGGAACTCTTGTCTCATATCCCAGACAGCTTGAGAAAATAACATACATCAAAAAGCATGAAAATACCACCCCGAAAACAGCATAACCCTTCCATGTATTCCAGATTTTCATACTCTTTTTCAGAATCATCTCAACTGCAAAGTATATAATAGCCGTAACAATCACGGTCACAAAAATCGGAAGCATAGGATGCTCGTATATCACCTGACTTAAAACAGCAAAGGTCAGAAGTGCAGCCACAGTCGTAAGCAAATACTTGAAAACAGGATTCATCCACGAAAATGCTGCAACATCTTCAGCAGTTTCCAGCTTGCGTTTTTTATAGAGAAACCACCCCAAAACATAAAACACAATAGAAGACCCCAGAAGTATCCATATATTTGAGTTTTCAAAAGTACCGTATCTTCCCAGATGCTCTGTCTCATTAATCACAGCAAAAATCATATTCCAGTCCTGAGTTTTTTGTATAAAATTACTGGCTGTGTTGTCAGTAAAACCGTAAAGAAAATTGGTCATCAACCCCAATACACTTGCCGAAGCAGCCATTACGAGAAAATGGCAAATCACATTCACCAAAGTCAGAGCAAAGCTGTTTCCCGTCATCATTGCCGAAAAAACAGCAACCGAAAACATCATAACTATTGTCGCTCCGTTTATTCCCATCCACAAAAAACAGGATAGGGGTGTGAAAAACTCTTTATACACCGTAAAGCTCAGAATCAACAACACAGCTCCGTTAAGAACAATCGGAACAAGCATAAGCACAAGAGCACCCGCAATGGTAGAAATATAATTTGCAGTTCTTGAAACAGGAAGGCTGTGAACAAATACCGAAGCCTTTTTTGAATGGACAAATCTGAAAACCAGCAACGCAACAACTGTCGGAACAACAAGAGACATTATTACAGGCAATGCAAGGTACTGATCTGTAAGAATCAACGGTCTCCTGGTTTGAGACATCATATACCATGTACTTTCCTTATCCAATGCAAAAAACATAATCAAAGAGGTTGACATAAAGATAAATATTGCAAAAAGCACCGAGCCCCACAGATTTCTTTTTATTGTTGCCCTGAATATTCCAAGGTTAAACAATGATGTTTTTGAAGTCATAACCCAAACCTCCCAACTCATAAATAAATACTTCCTCCAGCGTAAGACCGATTCTCTCGCAGAGAACAGGCTTCAGCTTCTGAAGCTGAACATCTGTCTGCTGATATTCACCTCTGATAATCACACTGAATACAGAACCCGTCTTTGAAATATGCAGTATATTTTCCATATTGTGAAGCTCCGTCTCTCCATCTCCCGAAAAAACAAGCTGATACTTGTGCACACTGCCCTTCAGGTCATCCAGTGGCTTTTCCGCAACCATTTTGCCCTTGTGTATAATACCAACCCAGTCACAAATGTCCTCCAGCTCACGAAGATTGTGTGAAGATACCAGTACCGTCATCTCACGGTCAACCACGTCTCCGATTACAAGATTCATCACCTGCTTTCTCATAACGGGGTCAAGCCCGTCAAGAGGTTCATCAAGAATAAGAACGTCGGGCATTGCAGAAAGGCTTAGCCAGAATGCCACCTGCTTTTTCATACCCTTTGACAGCTTCCTTATCTGACGTTTTTCGTCAATTCCAAACAGCTTCCCGATAGCTTCATACCTGTCCATATTGAAATCATTATACACGCCGCGGTAAAACCGCATCATATCCTTTACGGTATATGTACTGTAAAAAAACCATTCATCCGAAATACTGAGAACCTTCTGTTTGATTCTTTCATTTTCAAAAACCGCTTCACCGCCAACGGAAGCCCCGCCTTTGTCGGGCAGAAGTACACCGTTAATATGATTCAGAAGAGTTGTCTTGCCTGCACCGTTTGCACCGATAAGACCGTATATTGTACCTTTTCTGACTTCCATGCATACATTATCAAGAACCTTGAAGTCATCAAAGAATTTCGTAAGTCCGTTAACCTTTATCATTACAATCCCTACCTTTCTTCAAATTATTTTATTTGTCAAAAGCATTGTTGATTACATTCAGAAGCTTTTCTTTTTGCTCACCCAGAAAAGCAAGCTCCTGTACCGTCATCCTCAGTGTCTCAAAAAGTTCTTCTCTGCGTTTCACGGAATCATTTTTTGAAACCTCTGCAACAAAATTCCCTTTGCCTTTGATGCTGTATATAAATCCGTCCTGTTCAAGCTGCTTGTATGCCCTCTGAACCGTATTGGGATTCACCGTAAGACTTACGGAAAGCTCTCTGACAGAAGGTAATTGCTCGTCTGTCACCAGAATACCATTTATAATCAGTTTTTTCAGCTCATCTTCTATTTGCTCATGAATAGTTCTGTTGCTTTTATAGTCCAGATTTATCATTTTCTCATTCCTCTCCGCAACTGTATTACCTGTATTAATACAGCTAATATAGCATATTTTATCTTTTCTGTCAATAATTTTTTAAAAAAACTTTTCTTGACATTTCCCGACATATATATTAGAATATTAATAATATAAAATAAAAGGAGAGAAAACTTATGTTATGTCCATGTTGCGGAAAAGAAATTCCGGACAATTTATCCTTCTGTACAGAATGTGGTGCAGCACTCAACGGTTCAATGCAGGCTCAGGAAACCGCTGCTGATTCAACAGATACTACAGCAGCTTCAGCTCCTGAACAAGTTGTCAACGACTTGCCACAAACTGCAGAGCAGGTATCACCCGCACCCGAAAGCACCGTATATACTCAGCCTGAAAATCCCGGCAAAACTTTGGGTATTATTTCATTGGTTCTCGGTATTATTTCTTTCACCTGCTGCGGTAGCTTTGTAACAGGTATTGTAGGTATAATTCTTGGATTTATGGGACGTTCCAAGTCCAAGCAGGCAGGTCTTTCAAACGGTATGGCAACAGCAGGTCTGATATTGTCAGCTCTGGCTGTTATCATAGCACTGATCGCATTGGTTATCTATATCGTGATGTGCATTATTGCATTTTTAAGTGCAGCAGGCTCGTCTGTGATATATTATTAATCCCATGAAATTTGTAAAAAACAAACGTTTGCTTGTTGTTTTGCTTGATTTCTTTCTTATAGGCTTCAGCTTTTTCCTGAAGCCTATAACTCTTTTTATGTTCAGAACAGGACTTTCTGAATGTATATATCGGAAATTCGGTTTGATATGTCCCGGTTGCGGAGGCACTCGGTGTGTATACTTCCTTTCCACAGGCAACTTCTCGGAAGCTTTTCGTTATAACCCCGGAATAGTCTGCGGAATAATTTATCTGCTCACAGTGGTTTTGCTTCTCAACCTCCACCTTTTGTTCAAGCTGAACTTTGCAAAAAAAGCAATCAAACTTTTAACCGACTACCGACTTATTATTGCGTTAATTGCAATATTTATCGTTTTTGGTTTTTCCAGAAACTTTTATGCAGATTTTCTGTAAAAAAGTGTCGCTCACAGTTCTACGAGCTGTGAGCG
>JAZRIX010000043.1:0-16166 GCA_045645485.1 Clostridia bacterium
AACAGACCAATATACCATAAATTTTAAGGGGGTGTCGCGTTAAGCGAGACCTTTCTTAACTGGGCGAATGGATCCAGATCCAGAATTCGTGAAACGCGGGAAAATGCGGTATTGCCGCATTTTCTCCTGTCCGCAGGCGTACTTGTGTACGCCTGCGGTGAGTTTCGCAGATAATTTAAAGGGCTAAAATAAAGAAAAATTCGCCTCATTGGGCGAATTTAATCCTTTATATTATATTAAAATAATTAAAAAAAATCTATTTGAAACAGGCTTTATCCCTTTGAACGGTCTGCGCTAAATGGAGCAGCCACTTTTATTTTTCAAGCTTGCTTTCAAAGTATGCCTCTACCGAAAGAGCATTATCACGTTCAGCTACTTTCTTTTCATCTTTATTTATTCTTTCAGCCGCCGCTACTTTCATAAGGTATACTTCTTCACCCTTATAAATCTTCAGCACCTCAGCAGCCTCAGGAATATCACTGAGCAGAATCTTGTTTTCTATAGCCTCAGGATACACTCTTTCCATATATTCCATAAAAGGCTTGTCCAATATATATAGGAAAAACTCATCTGCCGCCAACTCCAGAGGAATCTTGCTAAGCATGGCCTGCGCTTGCTGGTCAATCATTTTTCCCGTGATATCACCCATATAGAGAGGAATAAAAATATCAACAGACTCATTTCCGTCAATATCTTTCACCAGGGGCTTCAGACTTTCTGCAAATGCATCCACCGTACCTTGTTCAACACCTCTTGTTGTATAATAAGCAATATCAAGATCATATTTCGGCTTGTTTATACACTGTGCCGTTCCCCATGCAACAACAACCGCACCAATCGTAATTGCAATCACGTGTGTTCTGTAATAATACCAGAAATGCTTTGCCCGTTCCTTAAGCGGCAAGCCTTTTATCATTTCTTTGACTCTTCTGCCTTCACTGTCCACTTTTTTCATCCTCTCGACTGTAATACCAAAATAATATCACAAATCCATTTACTCCGTCAAGACAGTAACTGCATTATTCATCATTTTTTTACATATCAATTGGTTACATTCAACGTACAGATATTTCTTTTTTTCTTCTTGCTTCCTCAAGAATTTTTTCAACATCTTCTTTTTGCAACACACTGAGAAAGCTGAAATTTTTTTCCAAGGCTTTTTCTATAAGCTCAATTCCTCTTTCATATTCACCCTTCTCCACCAAAAGCTGACCGTAACCGTAGTACGGGTCAGGAAAATGAGGGTCTTTTTCAAGAAGCTTCTCATAGATTTCGGCAGCTTTTTCAATATCCCCGTAAAGCACATAGGCTCTTGCCAGATTCTCATTAATTCCCGCCGAATCAGAGTTATATTCCAAAGCTTTTTTGTTAAATTCAAGAGCCTTTCTTGCGTTGCCCTCAAGGTTATACAGAAGTCCGAGATTTTCGTACAAAACCGTATCCTTATACTCCTCAAAAACCTCTTCGCTCATTTCAATGGCAAGCTTAAGGTCTCCGCTTTTCCACTCAGCGATAGCAAGCATAGCCTTTATACGGTTTTTTGCCGCAGGTTTTTTTGCAGACATAGAACCAATGGCAAGAACTTGCTTTGCCAGATCAACCTGCCCGTCACGCAAAAGCAACCATCCGTAATACCTGAGACTTTCCGACCCAAGCTTTCCTGTACGGTTTGCAACGGCAAGCCATTTGAGAGCAACCTTCAGGTCTCTTTTTTTGGCATATTTGCGTTTCCCCACATAAGCAATAATTTCAGCACGCTTGATAAATAATATAGCTATAAGAATCAAAAAAGTAACAAGTGCAACTATCATATCAGTTCATCCTTTTGAAATTTATAATAATAGTTGGTGAAATGCGTACATATTTCACCAACTATTATTATAACGAATATTTTCTGAAAAATCAACCATAATTTTAATATATCTTTTTTTCAGGAAGTGATTGTTTGAAGCTCATAAAAATATCCACAAAAAGTCTGCCGGAGGACTATGCAGGTATATACAATGACACAAATAACGAAGTCCCACGCATCGTTCCCTTCTACCGTGAAACCGTACAGACAATCAGGAAAACAAAAAAGAAGAACACTCCCCTTTGAAACAAGGGAAATGCTCTGTTTATTATTCCTGAATCAGCTTACCATTTCGTGCATCATAATGAAGAATTATTCCCTTGTCTGTCGCAATCTGCCAGACAGGAATCGCTAGAATATTACGGTAACTCTCCTCACTTTTTCCGATATAATATCCGGGTTTTATACTAACTATGATATGAGAAAGGTTCTTGTCCAGTTTGTCATTTGCAGCCATATCAGCAAGCACACTCACCAAGCTGAAGTATGAGCTTTCGCCCCCTACAACTTCCATATTAGAAATAAGGTTTTTACCCGAAACCGCAAATATCCCTTCTTCTGAAACGTCAAAAGAAACATATGCATCAAAAAACTCTGCGTTGTTGTGCTTCACTGTAAAAATTGCTCTTGTACCGTTCTCAACGTAATTAAAGCCGTTGAATTCGTATACACTTTGCATCATTCCTATTTTTTCCATTTCGGCACGGCAAAGCTTTTCAATCTTCTTTTCAGAGAAAGCTACCTTTTCGCCCTGAATCTTTTTTTTGCGAAATCTGAATTCATCTTCTTCAAAAAATAACACTCCTGATTCACTTTCAAAACTACCGTTGCCGTTACTTTTATAGTCTGCCCCCAGAAAATTCCGAATCATATCATTATCACTGCCAAACATTTTCTCAATATAAAAATTTGCTATGTCCGGCGAATCAGATATTTCAACGCTGTCTGAAAGATAAATCATATTTTTTGCAAGTACATTTGAAAGATTTTGCTCAATTATCCTTTTTTCTTCATTCCGACTGTTTTTTTCACCCACAAGAACCAGCATGAGTAAAATATTTATACCAATCAGAATAAAAATAAATATAGTTTTCATCCTTCTCAGATCCATTTATTTTTCCCCCTGAATTCTCCACGTTGCTGAAAGTTCTTTTTCATCCTCTTTGTACAGATAAACAAGTCTGGCAGAGGTTATATTTTTTATTGACGGATTTGCAAGACTATATCTTTCCACCACTGCCACCGAATTGTCACATTCTGTTGTTTCACCCGGTTTTTGTACATTTTTCACCCACATTCTGAGTTCTGTCATAACACCGTCCTTAATTACCGCTGTCAAAGCCGGCTCATTATTGAAACTCACTTCTATACCGTCTGCAAAATATCTCATTTCTACAGTAATCAACTGTTTTTCTTCTTCAAAGGGAAACTGAGTTATTCTAAGTGCCGCCTTTGTGGTTTTGTCAGAAACACCGCACAAGCTGAAAATCTTTTCCGAAAACTGAGATACGCCCGAAATCACCGAGTATGCCATTGAAGTGCTTTGAGCTGAATTTACAAAAGAAATTCCCTCATTTTCGCCCAATGCTTTATATTCTATCTTTCCCTCAGGTGAAATCGTAAGATTTCCCGTTTCTCCTACAAAAATCAAAGAACCTTCATCATTTGCGTACTGTCTCACGGTGTTGGGATTGTATCCGAACAAGCTTATCATACCTGTGGTAAATGCAGTAGGTTTTGTTAAATCAAAATTTTCCTTATATATATCAGGCAAACTTACAATAACATTATCTACGTTTTTCTTTTCGTTTGAAACAAGCAGATTTGGGTCAAGCTGTGTCTCAGACTGTTTTTTAGCTTCATTCAGCTCAAAGCCGAACAAATACTTATCCTTTTCAGCATCCTCGCACGCCTTTATTCCCTTTTTTAAAGCCTCAGCCTCTGCAGAAAAAGCAAATTTTACATAAGCTTCCTTTGCAGCTTCCTTCAAAAAAACGGTAACATCTTTATTGTTATCTTCAGGAACAATCAGCACTTCAGAATATGCTGATATCTTTTTCTTTAAGCCTGTGTCTTTTGCACCGTAAAACTGTTCCTCAAAAGCTATATTTCTTTTACCAAAAAATTTTACATAAATTCCATTGCCTTTAAGTGCAGCTTTCCATTGTTCACTGTCGCTTTCAAGCAACTTCTCGGAATCTGCAGAATACAGACTTTTCATAATAGTACCAACATTTTCCGTTATCTTTTGATAATCAACATTAACCCTTGATATAACCACTCTTTTTTCTCCGCTGAACACCATAATGGTTTCAGGCTCCGAAAGCTCCCAAAAAGTTCTTACCGTGTTCTTGGTTAAAGGTTCTCCACTCTCACCGCTGACCGTAGTCTTTTTGTTTTCTGCAAAAATTTTACCTATAGAAAACTGTCCCTTGAACAGATTGAAAACTAAGCACAACAGAAGAACACAGCAAACAAAGAGAATAACAATACTGATTGTTTTCCCTTTTTCTATCAATATTTTTCTTTCTTCTCTGGTAGGTTTTCTCACCTTGCGGGCTCCTTTCTTCAGTAGAAGTGCATTTCCAGAACAAAGCGTCTACGCCGCTAGCCGCGGGCAGCGGTCATAGTAATAACGCTTTGTTTGCACCTATGCATTTCGGCAAAGCCAAAATTTTTGCACGGGTAATATAAATTTTATTTTTGTATAATAGGAAATTGCAATTTCCTATTATGCAAAAAGGACGACCAAAGGTCGTCCTTGAAATGCTTTGCGACCTAACCAATAATTTAGTCTCTCAAAGATTTGATCAAGTCAATGATTGTATAGTTATATTTTTTTATGTCCAATTTCATCAACTGAACTTTGTCGTCATTCTCAGCACGTACAATCACGGTGTTGTCACCCTGATTCAACACAATGGTATTTATAAAGAGACCCGATGTACCAATTGTGGTTTCAGATGCTCTCCTGATAACCTGTTCACCGCCTTTTGAATCTGCCATTTTTACCTCTGTGTAAAATTTTTGGTAAAGATTCGTGTCCGGATTATATCTGTAAAGCGTAACAACTGTACCGCCTTTTCCGTAACCGGATATAGTATAAGCTTCATCAAAAGTAGATTCTTTCTGGTTTTTTGGCTTCGTAACAACAACAAGACCTGTTGAGTTTCCGGCTGCATCAACAGACAGAGTTTCAGGAGACGCAAAAACACCGATGTGCGCTGAAAGAAAAACTGCCAAAAATGCAATAGTCAAAAAAAGCTTTTTCATTTACATTCTCCTTGTATAGATTTGGAACAAAAGGATATAATCCAATTTCCGTATTTTGAGTATAACATATGAATGTTACAAAGGCATTACAGCCACATTACATTTTTCTAAAAGATTTCTTCTCTGTTTTATTGCTTCTTAAAGCAATCACTCAATTATTTTTTTTGCGTATTATATTAGTAGTCGGTGAAACACATAAGAGTTTCACCGACTATTAATATGAAATCGAAAGGAGGTTTCATTTTATGAAAATTTTTATTGACCCGGGTCACGGCGGACCTGATCCGGGAGCCGTGGGCAACGGTGTTACAGAAGAATTTGTTAATCTTAACGTTTCTCTGGAACTGGCAAGACTCCTTCGGGATGCAGGCTATGACGTAAGAATTTACCGAACTACAAGCGATGAAAACGTTCTGGAAAACAAAAACGCAGACCTTCGCAACCGTGCCGCACAGGCAAACCAATGGGGTGCAGACTATTTTATCAGCATCCACACAAACAGCTCAACACGCCCCGAGGCTCAGGGTGTCGAAGCATATGTATACCGTCTTGGCGGCACATCGGAACGGCTTGCACGTTCCATAGTCGAATCAGTATCAGAAGACCTCGGTTCTCAGAACCGTGGAGTAATGCAGGCAAATTTTGCAGTACTCAGGCGCACACAAATGCCAGCTGTTCTTGTAGAGCTTGGCTATCTCACAAATGCAACCGAAGCCCTGAACCTCAACAGTCCTGCCTGGCAACGTGCCGTTGCAGCATCAATATTCCGTGGAATTGTAGATGCAGTTGGACTTCCGCGCCCCTGACAGGTTGCTGAAATATATTATTCAGCCTGACACTTATGCAGCATACAATAAATCCCCTGAAGCACAGATACGTGCTTCAGGGGATTTCTCTTACAACGAACCAAGTTTTCAATAATCACTCATTCAATTTAAAACTCATCAACAGTTTTAGCTTCTGAAACATCTACTACGGTAACTTCAGCTCCCGAAGTCTCTGGCTGAGATGCATCCGTTTGCGGCTGGGAAGCAGGCTGTTCGCCCTGAACTTCCTCATTCTGGGATACCGCTTGTTCATTCTTTGCCTTTTCTTCAGCTTTTTTCTTTTCTTCCTGCTCCTTCTTGTACTGTTCTTCATTATAAGGTTTAAGACTTTCTGCAGGGGTATCCTTATCAGCAGGATTTACAATTTCTTCTCCGTTTGTAGCATTGTACACACTGTTGGTAAGCTTTTCTTCCTTTACCACCTTGCCGTTCACGGTTACAATTCGCTTTGAAGAAACGGTGTAACCGGGTTTTCCGGTAGATGTCACCTTTTTATATCCCTTTGGGATACCTGCGTCTGTTACACGCTGTGTTTTGGGTGTCAACTGTCCTGTGGTTGTATTCACTATTTCAACATTCATACCGGCTTCCTTTACTCCCAGAACCGAACAAGTGAGCTTTCTGCCGTTGACTGTTGCAACAATTTTTATCGGATAATCAGTATTGTTTCTGAGCTTCAAATCTATATATCCTTCAGCAATGGTTGCATCCATTCCCGCAGGCACATATGAAACAGGCAAGGAAT
Source organism: Clostridia bacterium (assembly GCA_045645485.1). Taxonomy (GTDB): domain Bacteria; phylum Bacillota; class Clostridia; order Monoglobales; family Monoglobaceae; genus SIG440. The sequence goes on from JAZRIX010000043.1 coordinate 6,698, forward strand.
GTGATGTTCTTTCAACAATCTCAAGATTCGCTTTGAGTGCCGCACAGTAAAGAGTTGAAGATGTCTGACAGATTCCGCCGCCGATGCCTGATTCAACTTTGTTTCCTACATATACTCCGGCAGACTTATAACCGTTTGCGACTGTTCTGGTGCCTACAGTCTTGTCATAAGAAAACACATCGCCCGGCATAAGTATATATCCGTTAATTCGCTGAGCAGTAAGCCTTACATTGCTGGCTCTGGCTTCGGTACTGGAAGAGAAATCTGACGAATATGACCCCATAATATCCCTGAACAAAAGACTTCTGAGGTCGTCTTCAGTAACCTTTGGTTCGTCAACCTCAACCGTAAGACTGTATCTCTTTTCTGGGGATGAAAGGGCCTTTTCAATTTCCTTTTTTGCAACCGTAATTCCCGGTTTGTGAGGAATAATAATAACATTTCCGTCTTCGAGCTTGTATTCCGCATCCGCAGCGGGTGCTGTCAGTTCTTTATAGAATTCATCAGGGTCAACCTTTTTTGGCTCTGCATATTCTATTTCAAGCTCAATTTTTGTAACCGAAGTATCAGCTACTGCTTCAGCAAGCAAATCAAGTGCTTTTTTTCTGTCCACCATTTCCCCCGGTTCGCCCTTTACGATAACCAGAGTTGTTCCGTCAAGCTCATATCCCGTTTCTGTCATCAATGTTTCGTTCCCTGATGCAACACGGCTTATCAAAGACTCAAACGCCGCATCGTCCACATCAATTGAAAGCGGTATATTTTTGCCTTTGAACACTGAAGCCGCAAATCCGAAAAACTTTCCGAAGAACCCATTTGAACGGCCAACAGCATATGCATCCTCAGAAGCTTTTTCACTGTCTATCCGTGTGTTTATATCAGACAGCAGAAATGACTCCGAAGTGCCTTCGCATTCAAAGGTAATTTTTCTGTCTTTTATTTCACCTCCAAAAGCTCTTTCGATTTCTTCCTTTGCCTCCTCACGGCTCATTCCGCCCACATTCAGGTCATTGACACACACCTTTGGCAAAATATCATCGTAAGTAGCTGCATAAATTCCAAAACCCAATAGTCCTACAATCAAAGCCGCCACAATCACAACAATGGACAAGAATTTTCGCGAAGCCTTTAATGTATTCATAGAAAACCTTATTTTCTTTTTGGGTTTTCCTGCCGTATCAGAAGCTTTTTGCGGATTTCTTTTCGATTCTGATTCTTTATTCATCAATTTCACTCTCCGTCTTTCATTTGGGATATTGACCGTCAAACCAAAATATTCGCACAAAACCCCATATTATAATAATTTTATCATATTAATACAAAAAGTCAATATTTTTTTACAATTATTCTCTGATAATATTTCATAAAAAAGGGAATACTTGTTCCGAGGTGAAGTTTTTTGAATTTCAAGAAGTTTTTTTTATATTCAACCCCCCGAAAACCGTCTTCCGACGGTCTTTCAAAAGCTTTTGTTTCTAATCAACAAAGCAGTCATATGAGCAATGCCACCGAAGACAAAGAGAACATTCCGCCATCTGTGAGCAAGGTAAGCAAAAAGCTTTCTGAAAATCTCACTTTCATAAAGGATGCCTTTGATGTGTCCAAAAACTTTGACCTTATTATACGGGAATTCAAAATCAGTATCGGTTCATCGGGAATTAATGCCTTTCTTGTTTTCTATGACGGATTGGCAAACAAAGAGTATATAAACAGGGATATTATGAATCCTCTGATGCATCACAGTGAAAAACTCCCCAAAAACATCAATACCGAAGATATCGTTTACAAAGTTCTTCTTTCTCAGGCACCCAACACAAAGCAACAAAATATGCAAGACGTAATAGAAGCAATCGGCTTTGGCAATTGTGCTGTCTTTGCTGAAGGATGCGATTGTGCCTTTGTTGCTGATGTAAAAGGCTGGAGCAGCCGAAGTGTCGGACGCCCCATTACAGAGGCCGTTCTTACTGGTCCTCAGGAAGCCTTTTGCGAATCACTTATGCCCAATATTGCTCTTGTTCGGAAAATTCTAAAAGACCCGAACCTTATTGCCGAAAACATTTCCGTAGGCACAACCAGCAAAACTCCGTGCGCACTAATGTATATAAACGGTATAACCAACGTCTCCCTTGTTCACGAAGTACGGCGTCGTCTTTCGTCCATTGATGTGGATTATATTTTTTCCTCCACTGACATCGAAATGTTTATTGAAGACAGTACACTCTTTCCCTTGCCCCAGATTCTGAAAACAGAACGACCTGACCGTGCCGCAGCAATGCTCAGTGACGGAAAGGTTGCTATTATTGTTCAGGGCAGTCCTTTTGTGCTGATTCTTCCTGCAACAGCCGCTGACCTTGCCGAAACCGCTGAAGATAATTATGTCAGAACAACAGAAGCAAACTTTATGCGTTTTGTACGCATTGCAGGTTGCCTTCTTGCTTTGCTGCTGCCCGGTTTTTTCACCGGAATTGTACTGTACCACCATGAAAGTATTCCAACCGATCTGATTCTGGCTATTGAAGAAAGCCGTGCCCGAATGCCCTTTCCCATTGTTCTGGAGCTGACAATTATGGTTCTCGCCTTTGAACTGATAAAAGAGGCATCAATCCGAGTTCCCGACCCTGTGGGTTCAACTCTGGGTATTGTAGGCGGTCTTATTCTGGGGCAATCAGCTGTCAGTGCAAATATTGCAAGCCCCCTGCTGATTATAATTGTTTCAATTTCAGCGTTGGGTGCCTTTGCCGCTCCCTCTCCCTCCATATCAAGAGCAATTTCTGTCCTTCAGTTTGTCTTTATATTTTTAGGTGCAGTGGCAGGCTTTCTGGGCATAAGCTTTGGCTTGTTTGCCGGAGCTGTATACCTGGCTTCAGTGCGTTCCTTCGGCGTTCCGTATCTTTCATCAGTTGCAGAAGCCTCCGACCCGTTTTTGATTTCACCAATCTGGCAACGCGAAAAGCGACCTCAGAATCTTTATCCTCAGTCAATACAAAAGCAACCGCACATCAGCAGAAAATGGAAAGGAGATGACCCTCAATGACCAAATTTTCTATCGGTACAAAACCCTCACAAATCTTTTTTATCACAGTATGCCTGATGACCGTCAAATTATTCGGAAACCTTCCCGCCCTTATTATACGCAACTCAGTTAGCGGTGCACCTCTGACTGCTGTTATTTCAGGACTTGCAGTATTTTTTACGGTTTTTATCATTACAAAAAAAATTTATGCAGAAAACAACAGTAATATAATATCCGTCGCAGAAAAAAAATTCAGCAACGCAGTTAAATATATACTTTCTATAATATGCATTGTATTTTTCTTCTTTTCTGCAGTATTTACCCTTGCCGAAATTTCAAGCTTTTGTAAACTGATTGCCTTTCCTTCATCTCCATTTTGGTTTGTATCGGTATTCTTTGTCGGAGGTTCAATTCTTGGTGCTTTCTTTGGAGCGAGAAGTCTGTTTCGCACAGCACCCTTTGTTTTCTTCGCAGTTCTAGCCGTCCTTTTTATTCTGGCTGTTTCAACGCCTTCACGCAGTAGTTTCTCCAATTTATTTCCGCTTCTCGGCATCAGTGCGGACAGAACATTTTTAAAAGGCTTGGCAGGCATAACAATATATTCAGACATTATTGCCGTTTTTTTTCTTATACCCACGTCCGACAGAACGGACTCTGCCAAAAGAGCCATTCTGTCAGGAACAGCAGTATCTGTCATTTTGGTTTTTGTCTTTATTCTGGCATATACGGCACGGATTCCATACCCTCTGTCTGCAATGGAAAAATATCCTCTGTACATTCTTTCAAAAGAGGTTTACTTCGGTCGCTTTTTTCAGCGCATAGACGCCTTTCTCCTTCTTGCATCATCGCTTTCCGGTATGCTTTCCCTTTCAGTAAACCTTCTGCTGATAACAAAAATCCTTTGCCGGCTCTTTGACATAACCGCCAAAAATGTCGTACTTTTCCCTTCAGCAATAATTGTTTTTTTGTTAAGCTTCGGTATTAATCTTTTTCCCGATGCCGATTTTATGCAATTTTTGTTGCTGGCAGTATTCATTTTTGCTTTATCAGCTCTCACCGTCATACTGTTTTTGCGAAAGGAGAAGGCAACCTCCCATGAAGACTAAACTTATTTTGTTAATTATTGCCTCTTGCTCAGCTATTCTGGGTGGATGCTACGATTATAGAGAGATAGACGAAACAGCCTATATTGTTGCTTTGGGCATAGATACAGCAGATAAAGGCAATTTTTCTTATACTTTTCAGTTTTCGTCTCCTCTTGCCATTTCAGGCGATGAAACTTCTCAGGAATCCGACGACAAGAAAAAAGACAGCGAAAACTCAACTGTCAGCAATCTTACCATCAAGGCTCCCGATTTTTACATTGCAAAAAATCTGACCAACAATTTTCTTTCAAAAAATATAGATATGTCACATCTAAAACTGATAATTTTCTCTTCGGGAATAAGTCCCCAAAGCCTTGAAAATCATTCACAGCTTTTGTTGAGAGAACGCGAGATACGGCCGCACACAGCCATCGCCATAGCTTCAGAATCCGCCGCCGACTGTCTGAAAAATATTACACCTGAGCCAAAATCCAATACCTCAAAATACTATGAGCTGATGTCTTTGCGTTCCAACAATGTGTATTCTCCTGCAAAACGTCTTCATGATTTTGTTGATGAATCAGCCGCCACACAAGGTACCACGTATCTCCCCATTGCCCTTAGCGGAAAAGACACCGAAAAGCTCCCCGAAAGTCCCTCAACCTCCGGATGGGTCAGTGTCTGCAACGCACAAATCAGCTCCAAAAATACCGTTCTGTGCGGAATGGCAATTTATAAAGACAATAAGCTTGTAACCGTTACAGACGGAGACAGTGCAATGATAATGAACATTCTGAAGAAAAACATAGAAGATTGTTCTTTCACGGTAAAAGACAAGTATAATCCCCAAAAAACACTCTCATTTCGCCTTATTGTTCCCGAAAAAGCTCATTTCTCCGTTGACTTCAAAAAAGAACAAATCAGCGTAATTCAGGAACTGCGAATTGAATATCCCGGCGGCATTCTTCCCCAAGGCTACAAAAGCTTTGATGAACTGTATTCTTACGGCGACAGCATCCTCACCCAACGTATTGAAAGCTTTTTCGCTGATATTACACAAAGAAATGCCGTGGATATAATGAATATAAAGAGCTGTACACGAAAGGATTTCCTTTTTCTGCCGCATTGGAATTCCTTTGACTGGGACAGCTTTTACAAAAGGGCAACAATCACCGTAAAAACCAATATCTCATAAAGGAGTGAGCCTATGCCTTTATTATTAAAAACCCTTCTTGGATTTGCTGTTTTATGGAGTTCGGTATACAGCTCAAGCTATGCACTTTTTCAGCTACGACAAAAAAAGCACAAAAGCAGTATCTGTGCTTTTGTGCTTTGCGGAATTATGATTCTTCTTTTTATTTTATTTTGTGCAATACCATCTGTCCCGTAATATCCGTGTCACTCTCCACAAAAAACTCCATATAGTTTGCAGCGGTTGCGTGAAATCTTCCGTCACGGGTTTTGGTTTCAGCCAGAACCTCCATTTCTCTGCCTTTGAAAGAATTATAAAACTCCTCCTTCATTTTCTCACTGAGCTCAAGCATCTTTTGGCTACGTTCCTCCTTTACGGGTTCAGGAACCTGATTTTCCATTTTTTCAGCAACTGTTCCCTTGCGGATGGAGTACTTAAAAACGTGCATTTGCATAAAGCCTATGCTTTTGCAGAATTCATATGATTCACAAAACTCCTCTTCAGTCTCTCCCGGAAAGCCAACCATCAGATCTGTGGTTATTGATACGTCCTTTATCTTTTCACGCAGCAGTTTCACCGATGCTTTATAATCCTCAGCAGTATACCGCCGTTTCATACGTCTCAGGGTTTCGGTGCATCCGCTCTGGAGAGATAAATGAAACTGAGGACACAGATTTGGAAGCTTTGCAATACGGTCAACAAATTCTTCGTTAATAACAATGGGTTCAACAGACCCAAGACGTACACGCTTTATTCCGTCTATTCTGCAAACCGCTTCAATTACATCAATCAGCTTTGTTCCGTCCTCAAGTTCCTTGCCGTATGAACCTATGTGAATCCCCGTAAGTACAATTTCTATATAACCGTTTTTGCTGAGAAGCTCAACTTCTTCTACAATTCGGCTTATGTCTCTGGACCGAACGGGGCCCCTGGCATAGGGAATAATACAATATGCGCAAAAGTTGTCACAGCCGTCCTCGATTTTCACATTGGCACGGATTCTGCTTTGCTGAGAAACAGGGCACAGCTCCTCAAAATCACGCACCTTCATTATATCACCGCAGGCAACTGTTTTTTTGCCTTCAAGAGCTTTTTCAACAAGTTGTGGAATTTCAGCTTTCCCGTCATTTCCCACAACTACATCCACCCCTATCCTTTTTACGGATTCGGGATCGGTCTGCGAAAGACATCCCACAACCGCCACAACAGCATTGGGATTTTTCTTTTTCGCACGGCTTATCTGCTGTCTGGATTTCTGAGCACCTATTGACGTAACCGCACAAGTATTGATAACATATATATCCGCAACAGCATTTTCGGTTATTTCATAGCCTTTTTGGCGAAACAACTCAGCCATTGCCTGACTTTCATAAAAGTTGGTTTTGCAACCCATAGTTATAAATTTAACAGTCATTTTTCAAATCTTCCAATTCTCAATAGTTTTTTGTAAAAAATTTTGTGATAAAATTATACACTTTTTTATTGACTAATGCAAGAAAAAAATATATAATATAAAGGAAAATATTTACGGAGGTAAAAATAATGAAAAAGTATGATATTTTACTCAGTTCAACAAATGATGTAAAAGTGTTTGTTAACACTGTTACAAAATATGATTTTGACATTGATCTCGTATCAGGCAGATATGTTGTTGACGCAAAATCAATTATGGGCATTTTCAGCCTTGACCTCAGCAAACCCATTACACTTGAAATCCACAGTGATGATTGTGATGCTTTGGTTGAAGAGCTCAAACCCTATATTCAGTAACAAATAATACTACTGCACATACAGGCAAAATTCCGTTTTCCGATCTTCTGTTAAAATTTCAACAGAAAATGATCGCGGTTTTTTGTGCCCTTTTGTGCGTCAATAATATTTTATGAATAAAGATTTTTTTATGTCAGCCGCATTGAAGGAAGCCGAAAAGGCATACGCTTTGGGCGAAACTCCCATAGGTGCTGTTGTTGTGAAGGACGGTGAAATAATCGCCTCCGCCCACAACTTGCGCGAAACGGGAAAAAACGCACTTTATCATGCGGAAATTCTTGCAATAGATGCCGCCTGCAAAAAGCTTGGAGGCTGGAGGCTTCACCAGTGTGACCTTTATGTAACATTGGAGCCCTGCATTATGTGCAGCGGTGCCATTGTTCAGGCAAGAATAAAGAACCTCTTCTACGGTGCAACAGACCCCAAGGGCGGCTCAGTTGAATCAATTGCACAAATCCCGAGACTGGACAAGCTGTGCCACCACCCAAACATTGAGGGCGGAATTATGGCGGAGGAATGTTCGGATATTCTGAAAAGATTTTTTAGGGATTTGCGAAACGGGCTGACAACACCAATCAAGTAATAAATTAATTAAATATATATTATAATAGGAGGAATTTTTGTAATGAGCAAAAAATTCGTTTATCTTTTCAGCGAAGGCGACGCTTCAATGAGAGAACTTCTCGGCGGTAAAGGTGCCAACCTTGCTGAAATGACAAAAATCGGTCTCCCTGTTCCTCAGGGCTTCACAGTATCAACAGAGGCTTGTACTCAGTACTATGAAGATGGCAGAACCATTAACGCAGAAATCCAGGCAGAAATCATGGAAAACATCATCAAGATGGAAGAAATCTGCGGCAAGAAGTTCGGCGACAAGGAAAATCCTCTCCTTGTTTCAGTTCGTTCAGGTGCAAGAGCATCAATGCCCGGTATGATGGATACAATCCTCAACCTCGGTCTTAACGAAGACGTTGTTGAAGCTATGTCTGCAAAATCAGGCAACCCCAGATGGGCTTGGGACTGCTACAGAAGATTTATCCAGATGTATTCTGACGTAGTTATGGAAGTTGGTAAGAAGTACTTTGAACAGCTTATCGACGAAATGAAGGAAGAAAAGGGTGTAACTCAGGATATTGAGCTTACAGCTGAAGACCTCAAGGTTCTTGCTGGCCAGTTCAAGGCTGAATACAAGAACAAGATTGGTAAGGACTTCCCCACAGATCCCAAGGAACAGCTTATGGGTGCTGTTGAAGCCGTATTCCGTTCATGGGATAACCCCAGAGCAAACGTATACCGTCGTGACAACGATATTCCTTATTCATGGGGTACTGCTGTTAACGTACAGATGATGGCATTCGGTAACATGGGTGACAACTGCGGTACTGGTGTTGCCTTCACACGTGACCCAGCTACAGGTGACAAGGGTCTCATGGGTGAGTTCCTTGTAAACGCACAGGGTGAAGACGTTGTTGCAGGTGTTCGTACACCTATGCCCATTGCTGAAATGGCTGCAAAGTTCCCCGCTGCATTTGATGAATTCAACAAGGTATGTGCAATCCTCGAAGACCACTACCGTGACATGCAGGATATGGAATTCACAATCGAAAACGAAAAGCTTTATATGCTCCAGACAAGAAACGGTAAGAGAACAGCAAAGGCTGCTCTTAAGATCGCTTGTGACCTGGTTGACGAAGGTATGATCGACGAAAAGCAGGCAGTTGCTATGATCGATCCCAGAAACCTCGACACACTTCTCCATCCCCAGTTTGATGCAAAGGCTCTCAAAGCTGCAACTCCCATGGGCAGAGGTCTCGGTGCTTCTCCCGGTGCTGCTTGCGGTAAGATCGTATTCACAGCTGAAGATGCTGAAGCTTGGAACAACAGAGGCGAAAAGGTAGTTCTCGTTCGTCTTGAAACATCACCTGAAGATATCACAGGTATGAAGGCTTCACAGGGTATCCTCACAGTTCGTGGTGGTATGACATCTCACGCAGCCGTTGTTGCTCGTGGTATGGGTACTTGCTGCGTATCAGGTTGTGGCGACATCAACATGGACGAAGAAAACAAGAAGTTCACACTTGCAGGCAAGACATTTGTTGAAGGTGACTTCATTTCAATCGACGGTTCAACAGGTAACATCTATGACGGTATTATCCCCACAGTTGATGCTGAAATCGCTGGTGAATTCGGCAGAATCATGGATTGGGCTGACAAATACAGAACTCTTAAGGTTAGAACAAACGCTGATACTCCTGCTGACGCTAAGAAGGCAAGAGAACTCGGCGCAGAAGGTATCGGCCTTTGCCGTACAGAGCACATGTTCTTCGAAGCAGATAGAATCGCTGCTTTCCGTGAAATGATCTGTGCAGATACACTTGAACAAAGAGAGGCAGCTCTTGATAAGATTAT
>JAZRIX010000044.1:0-22398 GCA_045645485.1 Clostridia bacterium
GTTCAAGACCCTTGGCAATCTGGATAACATAATTCACAGCTTCACGCCATGGCAGACAGCCCTTCTTTTCTATATATTCCTTTAATGTTTCACCTTCAATATATTCCATTACGATGTAGTGAAGACCGTCTTCAATTCCTACATCAAAAATTGAGACTATGTTCGGATGAAGGAGACTTGCTGCAGCCTGAGCCTCCACATTGAACCTTCTGACAAATTCGTTATCATTCTGAAGGTCGGGACGCAATACCTTTACCGCAACAAATCGGTTCAGCAGCTGACATTTTGCCTTATATACAACCGCCATACCGCCGCTGCCAATTTCTTCTAATATTTCGTATCTTCCGGCAAGAACTTTACCTATCAATGTCATCTGTAAATTCCTCCTTTTCAAATCGAAGTACAATAACCGTTATGTTGTCGGTACCGCCGTTGGCATTTGCTTCGTCAATCAATTTTTTTGTTGCTTCTTCAGGATTGTTTGCTTCTGAAACAATTCTCTTTATATCATCTTCAAGAACGTTTTCCGTCAAGCCGTCGCTGCACATCAACACCGTCTCACCCGCAGCAGCCTTGTAATCATAAAAATCTGCATCAACAAATTCCTCTGTTCCCAAGGCACGGGTAATGATATTTTTATCAGGATGATTTCTGGCTTCTTCACGGCTTATTGTACCCCTCTGTACCAGTTCTTCAACAACGGAATGATCCACTGTTATTCTGCGAATATCATCAGAGGTCACAATATAAGCACGGCTATCACCTATATTGGCAATTTTCACATTTTCATCCTTTACATATGCAACCACCAAGGTTGTTCCCATTCCTGCATGTTCTCGGTTTGACAGAGACTTCTCATAAACGAAAGAATTGGCATAATCAATTGCCGATGCAATATTTGCCACAATCTTTCTGCCGTCAGTATCTCCGAAGGTTTCTCTCAGTTCGTTACAAACAAGCTGTGCAGACATTCCGCTTGCAACCTCACCTGCATTGTGTCCGCCCATACCGTCGGCAAGAACACACACACCTTCAGATATACCGTTTTCAAAACCGCAAATCGCAAAGCTGTCTTCGTTCAATTCACGGCGTTTCCCTATATCGGTTAACCCGCATACTCTTACAATCATATTACCATAGCCTTTCTGCCCTACAAGCGGGCTTAATTTATGTCAATCTTATATCATATATCACTCTTTGACTTTTTTATTTCGCAGCTGTCCGCAAGCTGCATTGATATCGCTTCCCATTTCACGTCTTACCGTTGCTGCAATTCCGTGCTTTTCAAGACGCTTTTTGAAATCTTCAACCCTTTGTCTGCTGCTCTTATCAAACCCCGTCTCCTGCACCTTGTTTACCGGAATGAGGTTTACGTGACACAGCTTTCCTTTTATCAGATCCGCAAGACGGTCAGCTTCATCCAAGTTGTCATTTACACCTGAAATAAGGGTATATTCAAAGGAAATACGTCTTCCCGTTTTTTCCATATAATAATCACAAGCCGCCAAAAGCTCCGAAATACCGTATCTGTTGTTAACGGGCATAATCCTTGACCTGCGTTCATCATCAGGAGCATGAAGTGAAATCAACAGTGTTATCTGAAGATTTTTCTCTGCAAGTTCCCTGATACGGTCAGCAAGGCCGCAGGTTGACAAAGAAATATGTCTCTGACCTATATTCAGACCGCCCGGTGCATTCACCAGTTCAATAAACTTAAGTACATTATCATAGTTATCCAGAGGTTCCCCTATTCCCATCATTACGATATTGGAAATTCTCTGCCCCAAATCCTTTTGAACACACAAAACCTGAGATATAATTTCACCAGGTGTAAGATTTCTGTTCCATCCGTTGAGGGTAGAGGCACAGAATTTGCAACCCATTTTGCATCCCACCTGCGATGATACACAAATGGTATATCCGTAATCATATTTCATCAGAACCGACTCAATATAATTCCCGTCTTCTAATCTTAACAGATACTTACGTGTTTCGTCAATCTTTGAAACATATTTTTCACATATTTTTGTATTTCCCACCGTTGAGACCTCAGAAAGCTTTTGCCTGAAGTCCTTGGGAAGATTGGTCATTTCATCAAAACTTTCCGCACCGCGGTATATCCATTCAAAAAGCTGCTTGCCTCTGAAAGACGGCTGTCCCATTTCGGTTGCAAAAGTCTTCAGCTCGTCACAGCTCATATCCAAAAGATTAATTTTCATAACAAAACATTATCCCTTCAACATTTTGCAAATATAAAATCCGCTTTCACCGTCTATACCCGTAAGAATCTGTTCCTCGGATACAATAGAAAACTCCGTATATTTCTCTATAAATTTTTCGGTTTGTATGCGGTTTTCTTCAGGCAAAACCGTACATGTGCTGTAAACAAGCGTTCCGCCCTCTTTCACATAAGAAGCTGCCGTTTCAAGTATCTCGCTCTGCATCATACAAAGCTCTTTTATGTCAGCTTCTGTTCTTTTCCACTTTATATCAGGTTTTTTATGTAAAACTCCAAAACCGGAACATGGAACGTCAGCAAGTACACAATCTGCTGTATGGCACAGTTCTTTTCTTTTTTTTGTTGCATCGCAAACCTCAGCAGATATAATATCTATCCCGAGACGCTTTGCGGATTTCTGTATCAGGTCTATCTTATGTTCATAAATATCAAAGGAAAAAACCCTCCCCTGATTTTTCATTCGTTCTGCAGCAGCACAGCTTTTTCCACCGGGTGCCGCACACATATCAATAACCGTATCGCCAGCTTTAGGATTCAAGGCTATAACAGCCTTCTGAGAGGAAATATTCTGTAAAGAATAACGACCTTCGGCATATGCCTTTGATTTTTCGATACTCAATTTTCCTTTTACCAGAACACAGCCTTCAACATCGTTTTTTTCACAAACAACACCTTCGTTTTTCAGTATTTCACAAAGTTCGTCAACAGAATTTTTCAATAAATTTGCTCTTACAAAAACGCCGTGAGCCTTTGTGTTTTCCTCAAAAAATTTTCTGCATACTTCCTCGCCATATTCATCCACAAGCTTCTGTGTTAGCCAGACAGGATATGAATACTTGAGGGAAAGATTCTCTGCAGCATCTCCATCCACGGGAAACTCAAAATTCTCCGCATCCTTTGAAAAAGCTCTGAGAACTCCGTTCACAAAACCCGATGCTGCACGGTGTGCATATCTGTTTGCAAGCTTTACCGATTCATTACAAGCTGCACTGACGGGAATTCTGTCCATATAATATATCTGATAAATCCCCATTCTGAGAATATTCAAAACCCAGGGTGACAGCTTTTTCAATTTTAATTTCGAATATTTTGAAACAATATAGTCAACGGCACTTTTGTTGGCAACAACTCCGTAAATCAATTCTGTAACAAAAGCCTTGTCCTGAGCATTAAGTTCACCGTTTTCCAAAGCCTTCAGCAAAGCCGCGTTGGTATACGTGCCGTTGATATCAATATCATAAATTGCCTTCAGTGCAACTTCTCTTGCGTTCATTTTTTTCACTGCCCATCTGTATTAGTCTCTACGTCTTCCGCCAACAATACTCAGCAATCTCAAAAGGTTGGCAATAGCAACAGCCGCAGATGCAACGTATGTCATAGCCGCTGCACTGAGCACCTTTCTCGACGCCTTCAGCTCGTCACCTTCAAGAATATACTGACTTTCAAGAGTTTTCATCGCCCTGTGTGATGCGTTGAACTCCACCGGAAGGGTTATCAGCTGAAAAAGTACAACAAGTCCGAAAAGAATCACTCCGAAATTTGCCAGATTGTCAAAACTGAGTAGAACACCGAAAATAGCAAGAGGCCATGCCGCATAAGAAGCAATCTGTACCACGGGAACAATAGCATTTCTCACCTTTATGGGTGCATAACCGTGAGCATGCTGAACCGCATGCCCCACCTCATGTGCCGCAACACCTATTGCCGCAACCGATGAGCTTCCGTAGGTTGAATCTGACAGTCTGACTACATTTGCCTTCGGGTCATAGTGATCTGTAAGATTTCCTGATACACGCTCAACAATTACATTTTGCAACCCGTTCATATCAAGAATTTTTCTTGCAACCTGAGCCCCTGTATAACCTCTTCTGTTTCCCACAGTGCTGTATCTGCCAAAAGTAGAATTCACCTTCATCTGAGCATACATTGCAAAAAAAAGTGCAGGCATAACCAGAATAATATAAGTCATATCAATTCCGTAAAAATATCCAAGACCAAACAATTATTATCTTCCTTTCAAATTATGTCAGCAAAGAATTTCACCGACAGTTATTTTGTGACCGTTGAGGTAGTCACGCACATTCATTTTTTTTGAACCCTGAACCTGAATTTCTGTAGCAATAACCGAACAACCGTCACCGCATACAATCTCCATACCGTTTTCGTCAGCACGTATAATTTCACCGACATTTCCCTTGGAAGGCCTTCCTATGATTGCACGGTATATTTTCAGAGTTGCTCCCTCATACATAGAATGTGCAACAGGCCACGAATTCATTCCGCACACAAGACAAATAATTTCTTTTGAAGACTTTGACCAGTCTATTTTTGCAGTTTCCTTTGAAATCATAGGCGCATAGGTTGACTCTTCATCATTTTGTTTTTCAGGCTTCAATGTGCCATTCTCAACACATTCAACAGTCTCTTCCAGAAGCTTTGCCCCCATAATCATCAATCGGTCGTGGAGCTCATCCGCAGTTTCGTACTCACCTATTTCGGTTTCGCATTTCAGGAGTATATCTCCGGTATCGAGGCCCTTTTCCATAAGCATTGAGGTTATACCCGTCTTTTTTTCACCGTTGACAACCGCCCACTGAATCGGTCCTGCTCCTCTGTATTTCGGAAGAAGGGATGCGTGAATGTTGATGCATCCGAGCTTAGGATAGTTCAGAACATATTCAGGAAGAATTTTGCCGTATGCAACAACAATAATCAAATCAGGATTCAATCGTTCAAGCTCACCTTTGAAAGCAAAATCCTTCAGTGTATCAGGCTGAAAAACCTCTATATTATTTTCAACTGCACAAGCCTTCACCGGAGGGGGCGTAAGCTTGTGTCCTCTTCCAACCGGCTTGTCCGGCTGAGTTACCGCACCTACAACCTCATGCTTTGACTTCAGCAGTACCTCAAGACACGGAACCGCAAATTCAGGTGTTCCCATAAACAAAATTCTCATATCATTTCTCCCGTTACTGTCCATACATAAGACAGTTTATTTTCAATAATTTACTGCTGTTCAACATCAACCCATTCTTCTACCAGACGCATAAACATCATTCCGTCCAAATGCTCTGTCTCGTGGCAAAAAGCTCTTGCAAGCAGGTCTGTACCCGTATATTCATGCCATACCCCGTGACGGTCCTGAGCTTTTATTTTCACCATTTGAGGACGTGTTACGATTCCGTACTTTCCGGGATTACTGAGACATCCTTCCGCTCCCGTCTGTTCCCCTGCAGTCTCTATTATTTCAGGATTAACAAGCTCAATAGGGTTGTCATCAATATCAATAACCGCCACTCTTCTCAAAACGCCCACCTGAGGTGCCGCAAGTCCTGCTCCCCCTGATTCATAAAGTGTTTCAAACAAATCCTCAATAAGAGTATTCAGTCTGTCATCAAATTTTTCTACAGTGCGACATTTTTTTCCAAGAACATCATCACCGACTTTAACTATCTGTCTTATAGCCATAATTCTATTACCTTTCCTTTTCTGCTGTGTTTCTCAATATGTGCTTACGGGATTAATGTCTATCGCAAGATAAACATCCCCTTTGTTTTTTTCATATGCTTCATAAATTTCCCGAAGCATAAGATTTGCCTTTTCTGTATCTTTACACTTTACCAGTATTCTGTATCTGTAATTATTTTTTATTTTTGCAATGGGTGCAGGGGACGGTCCAACCTTTGCAAAAAGATTGTCATCTTTTCGCATATAACCGTCAAGCGTTTTTCCGGCGGCCTCTGCAATAGCCTTTACCGCCTGTTCATCTTCACCTGTTACCATTATATATATTATGTCACAAAACGGCGGATAATTCAACCTTTTTCTTTGTATAATCTCATTTTCATAGAAGGCTGTATAGTTATGATTTTTCGCAAGCCTTATGGTTGAATTGTTTGGCTGATAGGTCTGGATAACTGCACGACCTGCAAGTGCACCTCTGCCCGCTCTGCCACACACCTGAGTAAAAAGAGAAAAACCCCGTTCATTTGCTCTGAAATCATCAACTGCCAGAGAAGTATCTGCAGCAAGAACACCAACCAATGTCACGTCGTGAAAATCAAGTCCTTTTGTAACCATTTGCGTTCCCAGAAGAACGTCTGCCTCGCCTTTTGAAAACTCCTCAAGTATTTTCTCATGTCCGCCCTTCTGAGAGGTTGTATCGGTATCCATCCTCAATACACGTATTGACGGGAAAAGTTTTTTTAGTTCCTCTTCAATCTTTTGAGTTCCCGTTCCGAAATACTTTACGTAGGATGAACCGCAGGCTGGACACTCAGTTACGTTTCTTTGTGTATATCCGCAATAGTGACAGGACAGAAGGTCTTTTCCTTTGTGGTAAGTCATTGCAATACTGCAATCAGGACAGTTCACTACTTCACCGCATTCACGGCATGAAACAAATGTAGAGTACCCTCTTCTGTTCAGAAACAGTATGGTTTTTTCCCCCGTCTCAAGATTCTTCTGTATTTCAGTCTGAAGCTTGGTGCTTATGGGTGAAAGATTCTTTTTTTGGAACAGCTCACCTCGCATATCAACTATATCAACTTCAGGCATCTTTCCTTCATTATACCTTTTTGTCATTTCAAACAAAGTATATTCACCTGTTTTTGCCTTGTAATATTCCGACACTGCGGGCGTTGCCGAAGCAAGCAGCATAATACAGTTTTCCATTTCCGCCCGTTTCTGAGCTACATCAATTGCGTGATATCTGGGACTGGTTTCTGATTTATAGCTGTTTTCGTGCTCCTCATCCAGAATAATAATACCGATATTTCTGAAGGGTGCAAAAATAGCTGACCTTGCACCGACAACAACTTTGACTTCACCGTTTCGTATCTTGTTCCACTGGTCAAAGCGTTCTCCGCTTGACAGTGCACTGTGTATCACGGCAACGGAATTTCCAAACCGTGATACAAACCGTTGAACCATCTGTGGTGTAAGGGATATTTCAGGAACAAGCATAATTGCTTTTTTGCCCTTTTTTATTACCTTGTCAATGGCCTGCAAAAAAACCTCAGTTTTTCCGCTTCCGGTAACACCCCGAAGAAGAATATCTTCTTTTCTTTCTTCATCAATCGCTTTTTCAAGGTAATCAATTACCGTTTTTTGTTCAGGGGTAGGTGTATATGCAACCGTCTTTTCGTACTTGGTTTCATCATATACCGTTCGTTCAATCTGCTCTGAATCAGTATATATGTAACCCTTTTTTTCAAGTGCTTTTATTGCATCGTACGTTCCGCCTTTTTCCCTCACAAGCTTTGAAAAAGGAAGGGTCTCAGACATCAGAAGTGCTTCAATCACCTTTGCCTGAGCAACTGCACCCTTGTCACGCAGTGCCCCTGCAATACCAAAAGCAGCTTCACGGCCAAGCTTGAGTGTTGCGGTTTTTATGCTTTTTCCGTGTACGCCTGAGCTCATTCCCGGAGGAGCTGCAAGCTTTATTGCCTGATAAAGAGAACAAAAATACTTTCTGCTCACCCACAAGCATAGCTTCAGAATTTCAGGTTCGCAAACAGGCTCTTTCCCTTTGACAGACGTAATTTCCTTCAGCTTTTCGTAATCACTTTCACTCTTTACTTCAACTACAATACCTTCAACGCATCTGTTGCCTCTGCCGAAAGGAACAGTCACACGCATACCAACAGTAACCAATCCCTCTATTTTTTCGGGAACGGCATAGTCAAAAACTTTGTCGATATTCTGTTCCTTGTTGTTCAAAACCACTTGTGCAACCATATTATCCTCTCATACCAAAGCCCTGTTCAACCTCTTTTTTAAAAACAAAGGACTACTTCAAAAAAGCAGTCCGGCAAAAATACAATTTGAACTATGCAAGGTCTTCTGTGCAGTCTGCTTCAAAAGTAACAGCTTCTTCAGCACTTTCTTGTGAATTTTCTGTTTTTTCAGCAACTCTTACACGCTCTATTGATTCAATCTTTCCTTCATAAATCTCGTTTACGGCAATCGTAACGTCCTTTGATGTTTCAACATCAGAAAGTCTGGGCGCACCGTCAACAAGCTGTCTGGTTCTCTTTGCAGTCTCAATAACAAGGGCATATCTGCTGCCTGTTTTTTCTACCAGTTCTGCAATAGGGGGATAAATCATCATTTTACATCATTCTCCTTCACTTTTTTAATAATAGCTTCTACTTCACAAACAGCATCCTCAAGAACGTCATTGACAACACGGTAATCGTATTTGTCTTTCTGCTTCATTTCTTCCTTTGCTGCATTTATACGTTTTTCAATTTGTTCTTCGCTTTCAGTGCCTCTGTTCCTCAATCTCTCATAAAGAGCTTCTTCACCTGGCGGAAGAATAAAAATCGTAACCGCATCCTTGCGCTTTTCCATAACAGTCTGTGCACCCTGAACTTCAATTTCAAGAATTACGTCCTTGCCCTGTGCAAGCATTTCGTCAACCTTTTCAGCCGGCGTTCCGTAGTAATTGCCGTTGTACTGTGCATATTCAAGAAATCTGTTTTCTGCAATCATTTCTTCAAATTCTTTTTTTGTTTTGAAAAAATATGTAACTCCTTCTCTGTCAATGGAACGCGGTGCACGGGTTGTGGCAGAAACTGAAACCGAAAGCTCGGGGCAATCAGCCATCAATCTTTCACAAACTGTACCCTTTCCCACACCGGACGGGCCCGATATAACAAAGAGTATACCCTTATTCTTCACTTTCAATCTCTCCCTCATCTTTTGTCTCTGCAAGTTCTTCCTTCACTGCCGCACGGCCTGCAATAGTTTCGGTCTGGATTGCAGACAAAATGATATGTTCACTGTCCGTAATAATAACAGCACGTGTTCTGCGTCCGCAGGATGCGTCAATCAAAAGACCTTTATCTCTTGCATCCTGAACAATACGCTTTATGGGAGCAGATTCCGGACTCACTATTGCCACAACTCTGTCTCCCGAAACAATGTTTCCGAATCCTATGTTTATCAGTTTCATAAAAACCTCGCCTTTCCGCTCTGCCGAGCCGCAAAAATTATTGTCTCGGAGCTACTCAACGTTTTGAATTTGTTCTCTAATTTTTTCGATTTCAGATTTCATATCAACTATAATCTTTGAAATCTCCACATCATTTGCCTTTGAACCCATGGTGTTTGTCTCTCGGTTCATTTCCTGAATCATAAAATCAAGCTTCTTGCCTATGGGCTGGTCTGTCTTTATTGCTTTTCTGAATTCATTGATATGGCTTGCCAGTCTGACAGTTTCTTCGCCTATATCAGTACGCTCCGCATATATTGCGGCTTCAGCAATTATTCTTGTTTCTTCAACCTTTGTGTCCTGAAGAACTTCGTTTATCTTTTTCTCAAGTCTGTTACGGTATTCCTCCACAATCTCGGGATAACGTCTTTCAACAGCACGGAGATTGGTTTCAAGAATATCAAGATGCTGACAGATATCAGCCTCCATATTTTTGCCTTCGTTGATTCTGGTGTTCACAAAATCCTCTGCCGCTTCCTCGAATACACCTGAAATCAGCGATGTAATATATTCTTCATCCGCCTCGTCGGTTTCGATTTTGAAAATATCGTGATACTGAGCAATTGTTGAAATCTTCACGTCATCCTCGATTCCGAATTCAGCCATTGCCTTGAGTGCCTTGATGTAATTTTCCGCAACATCACGGTCAAGAGTAATGCTTTTGTCAGTTCCTTCGATTCTTTCAACAGAAATAAAAACCTCAACCTTACCTCTGGATATGTACTTTGATGCCACCTGACGGATTTTGTCTTCAACAAAATAATAGTATTTGGGAACTCTCACAGCAAGATCAAGATATCTGTGGTTGACTGATTTAAGATTCACCTTTACGTTGAACTGATCAACTGTTTTTTCGGCTCTGCCGAAGCCTGTCATACTTTTCAGCATTTTCTTTCCTCCCATGCCTCAAGAGGCATCGGTTATTTTCTTCTTTTTTCAGAACAAAATAACACCATTTTATACAATATCAATTAATTATACCACAACTTTTGAAAAAAATCAAATAATTATTTGAATTTTTTTTACTTTTGGTGTATACTAATAAAAAACAAGGGAGATTCTCCCAAATATCTATCAAACAGAGGAAAAAATATGGCATTTGACGGATTTGTTACCCACTCCATTGTGGAGGAATTGAAAAATATACTTACAAACGGAAAAATTGACAAAATATATCAACCCGAAAAAGATGAAATCACCCTATCCATCCGCACCTTTGACGGCACATACCGTCTCCTTCTTTCGGCGGCAACATCCAACCCCAGATTTCATCTTTCGGAACAGCCCCGCCAGAATCCAATAAACGCACCCTTGTTTTGTATGATTCTGCGCAAGCATTTAACAGGCGGAAAAATAATTGCTATAACACAGCAAGGCTTTGACCGTACCGTAAAATTTGACATTGAATGTTATACCGAATTGGGCGACCTGACACAAAAAAGCCTTTGTGTTGAAATTATGGGCAAGCACAGCAATATTATCCTTGTCCAGCAGGACGGAAAAATTATTGACAGCATCAAGCATATTGACTTTACTACAAGTGCCGTGAGACAGATTCTTCCGGGACTGTTTTATGAGCTTCCGCCGAAGCAGGACAAAACCGAGCCTCTTTCATTTTCAGAAAAAGACCTTGAAAACAAAATCTCCGTGCTTTCTGCCGATACACTTCTTGACAAATTTCTTGTATCGGAATTTATCGGTATGAGTCCTCTTATGGCTCGGGAGATTGTATTTAGATTCTGCGGTGACACAAAGGTTTTTGCCTGCGACGTTAATGCTGTGGCTTTTGCACGTCACACACGTGAATTTCTTTGCGCTGTCGCAAACAACACAGAAACTCCATGCGTTGTCTGTCAACAGGATAGCGGAAAGCCTGTTTCCTTCTCCTGCGTTACCCTTTCACAGTATAACGGAATGGGAAAAATCGTACCGTGTTCTTCTATAAGCTTTGCGGTGGAAGAATTTTTTTCATCCCGGGCAATGCATGACAGAATTGTTCAGAAATCTGCAGGAACAGTAAAGCTTATCAACAACAATCTTGAACGTTGTGAAAAGAAAATACTGATACACAGAGAAACACTTGAGAAATCAAAAAACCGTGACCGTTACAAAATATACGGTGACCTTCTCACAGCAAACCTTTACAGAGTTGAGTCGGGTGCAAAAGAAATAACCGTCCAGAACTATTATTCAGAAAATTACGAAGACATAACCATATCACTAAAGCCTGAGCTTTCGCCCTCAAAAAATGCTCAACGCTATTACAAGCTGTATGCAAAAGCAAAAACTGCTGAAGAACATTCAACTCAGCAGCTTCAGGAAGCACTGGACGAAAAAGCCTATCTGGAAACCGTTCTTGACGCTGTAAGCCGTGCCGCAAGCAACGAGGATATTTCAGAAATACGTGAAGAGCTTCGTTCTCAGGGATATATTTCTTCCCAAGGTTCCAAAAAGAAGAAAAATCAAAAGAAAACAAAGCCTATGAAATTTATTTCATCCGACGGCTATACTATTCTGGTAGGACGAAACAACCTCCAGAATGATGAGCTCACCATACGGATGGCATATTCAACCGATATGTGGCTCCACACAAAAAACATTCCCGGTTCACACGTCATTATACGAACAAACGGAACAGGTGAGGTTCCCGACAATACCCTTGTTGAAGCCGCTGTAATCGCTGCATATTTCAGCAAAGGACAAAAATCAACAGGCATCCCCGTTGACTATACCCTGATAAAAAATATAAGAAAGCCAAACGGCTCAAAGCCGGGCTTTGTTATATACGAAACAAACTATACTGTATTTGTTACTCCTGATGAGCAACTGGTTGAACGGCTCAAAGCAGAATAAAAAAAACATAAGCTGTGTGAAATTCAGAATGTAGAAGAACTTCGGTCCTGTTCTTCAGATTGAAGAGGGCTGTACAATCAACCTTCCTGACAAAGTTTCAGATTGGTGCAGACCTTATCACTCGTTGCTCAATTCTGAGAATTCCCGTTTATATGCACAATGTTCCTGAAGAAAAAATCTTCAGGCCCGCTGCATGGAATGCATTAGGTATGGATAAAGAATGCCAGGACTACTGTACTTGTCAGGCATTGGTTCCGCTCTGTAAGACAATCAGATACTCTGTCTAAAACACAAAAAAGGGATGCAGCTATGCATCCCTTTTTGCAGGTTTTTTGTTAAATAATTTTGAGGGTTACCACCACTAAGATGATCCCATAAACTCAATTACATCAATTCACACACAAGCTCTGCGTATTCTGCAGGGTTCTCGAGTTCAAGACCGGCAATCAAAAGGCTCTGTGCATAGAGAATTTTTGTATATTTTGCAGCCTTTTCCTTGTCGCTTGCAAAGTTGCTTTCAAGTGCCGCAACAACCTTGTGCTCGGGATTAATTTCCAGAACACGTTCAGCCTTCACCTGACCCATTCCTTCACCGCCGGGCATTGACTTGAAGTATTTTTCCATTTCAAGTGTAATGGGACCTTCCGTTGTAAGGCATACCGCATGGCTTTTGAGCTTGGTTGAGAATCTTACAGACGTCACAGCTCCGTCAAGTGACTCCTTCATAAAATCAAGAAGCTCCTTGCTTTCTTCGCTCTTCTTTTCCGCTTCCTTCTTTTCTTCTTCAGATTCAAATCCCAAATCCTTGTCATTTACTGACTTGAAATTCTTTTCTTCATAGCTCATAAGCATCTGAATAACAAAGTCATCAACACTGTCTGTCATATAAAGAATTTCATAACCCTTATCCTTCACAAGCTCCGTCTGGGGAAGCTGGTCAATTTTTGTAACCGATTCACCGCTTGCAAAGTATATAAACTTCTGCTCCTCAGGCATACGGCTTACATACTCGCTAAGAGATACCAGCTTCTTTTCGGTTGATGAATAGAACATAAGAAGGTCAGAAAGCAAATCCTTTTTCATTCCAAAGTCATTGACAACACCGTACTTCAGCTGAATACCAAAAGCATTGTAAAACTTGTCATAATTTTCACGGTCATCAACCATCATCTTTTTCAGTTCAGACTTTATCTTCTTTTCAAGATTTGATGCAATAACCTTCAGTTGCTTGTCGTGCTGAAGAATTTCTCTTGAAATGTTCAGCGAAAGGCTCTGTGAATCTACAACACCCTTGACAAATCTGAAATATTCAGGCAAGAGGTCTCCGCACTTATCCATAATCATTACACCGCTTGCATAAAGCTGAAGACCCTTTTCATATTCCTTTGTGAAATAGTCATAGGGCGTTTTTGCAGGAACAAAAAGCATTGCCTTGTAATCTACAGCACCCTCGGCACTTACACGGATAACACGGACAGGGTCCTCCATATCATAAAAATGTTCCTTGTAAAAGCTCTTGCAATCCTCGTCTGTTGCATCGCTCTTGCTTCTCTGCCAGATGGGCACCATACTGTTTACAGTTTCATTTTCAATATACTTTTCTACTGTTGTTTTCTTGTTTCCATTTTCGTCAAGCTCGCCAGTCTCAACGCTTCTGCTTTTTTCAATATCCATCTTTATGGGATAACGGATATAATCGGAATATTTCTTTATAAGGCTCTTGATTTTGTATTCTTCAAGGAAATCACTGTATCTTTCATCCTCTGTATCAGCCTTGATATACATTATAATATCAGTACCTACAGAAGCCTTCTCACTCTCGGTTATGGTATAACCGTCAGCACCTGTTGATTCCCATGCAAAAGCCGTATCAGAACCGTAAGCACGTGATACAACACGAACCTTGTCACTTACCATAAAGGCAGAATAAAAACCAACACCAAACTGACCTATAATATCAATTTCGTCATTTTTGTTGCTGTCTTCCTTTATATCATTTTTAAATTTCAGAGAACCGCTGTTGGCAATAACACCCAGATGCTTTTCCATTTCCTCTTCTGTCATACCAATACCGTTGTCCGAAACAGTAATAATTCTTGCATTCTTGTCAATCTTCACATCAATGCAAAAATCACTGCGGTTCATATTCAGCTTATCGTCAGTAAGAGACACATAGCACAGCTTGTCCAATGCATCGCTTGCATTTGAAATAATTTCACGAAGGAAAATTTCCTTGTGTGTGTAAATTGAGTTAATCATAAGGTCAAGAAGTCTTTTTGACTCTGCCTTGAATTGTTTTTTTGCCACTTTTATTGACCTTCCTTTCTGTCTCTTCTAATCAATAATAACACTTTTTTTATCAAAAGTCAATTTCTGCCATAGAAAAACTCTCCTGTTTTGCATCCAAGAGAGTTTTTTCATTGCTATCCAACCGCTACGGTTCAAAGCATAAGATTTTCGTCATAGTTTGCACGCATACCGCCAATAAATTTTGGTCTGGTACGTGCCGCGGTAACAGGTGCTTCACCGATTGTTCTGACCTCAAGACGTACAGGCACGGCAACCTTTTTCAGATGCATGCCTATAAGGGTTGCGCCTATATCAAGTCCTGCATCAGCCTTGATTTCTTCAACCGCAACAGGGTTTTTAAAATGAGCATATGCCTCTGTTGCAAACGAACCTCCTGCCTTGGGTACGGGAATAACATTCACAATTTCCGCAAAAGGCACAGCCTCACGCTCCACAATTATAGCACGGTTCAAATGTTCACAACACTGAGCCGCAATATATATTCCGTTTTCCTCAAAAACTCCGTAGAGGCTTTCAAAGAGAACTTTTGCAGTTTCAGGACTGGAGTTTGTTCCCCATTTGCTTCCCAGAACCTCACTTGTTGAACAACCTATTACAACAATGTCACCTTTTTTCAAATGTGCTTTTTCAATCAAATCTTTTGCTGCACAAATACATTCCTTTGAGATATCCATTTTTGTCACCCTTTTATTTGCAGAACTTTTCAACAATAGCCTTCACAATACGTTCAGATGCATGACCGTCACCATAAGGATTCACAGCCTTTGCCATCTTGTTATATTCAGTTTCATCCACAATAAGTTCTTTTGCCATATTGTATATTACTTCTTCATCAACACCTGCAATTTTTACAGTACCTGCATCCACAGCTTCGGGACGTTCAGTCTCATTACGCAACACAAGAACAGGCTTGCCCAATGACGGAGCTTCCTCCTGAAGACCGCCGCTGTCTGTCATAACCATATAACCACGGCTTATTGCATTGTGAAGTTCGTCTGCATTCACAGGTTCAATCAGCTTTACTCTGTCCATATTTCCAAGAATGTCGTATACCACTTCACGGACAGCAGGATTCATATGAACAGGATAAACAACCTCAACTTCAGAAAAATCCTCAACGATACGTTTAACTGCACGGCAGATATTCTTGAGAGGTTCTCCAAGGTTTTCACGGCGGTGAGCTGTCATAACAATAACCTTTTTGCTGTCCCAGTTCATAGATGCCAGTCCCTCGTCTTTAAACTCATAGTCTGCACGAACCGTTGTCTGAAGTGCATCAATTACAGTATTTCCAGTAATATAAATAGTACTGTCATCAACATTTTCACAAAGCAAATTTTCACGGTTACGTTCTGTAGGCGAAAAATGCATATCCGCAATAACGCCAGTAAGACGTCTGTTCACTTCCTCAGGGAAGGGCGAATACTTGTCAAAGGTTCTGAGACCTGCCTCAACGTGACCTACCGCAATCTGGTTGTAGAAAGCTGCAAGACTTCCAACAAATGTAGTTGAAGTATCACCGTGAACCAGAACCAGATCAGGCTTTGCCTCCTTCATTACATCATCAAGGCCTTCAAGACCTCTGGTTGTAATGCTGATAAGAGTCTGTCTGTTCTTCATAATATTCAGGTCATAATCAGGCTTGATATCAAATATCTCAAGAACCTGATCAAGCATCTGTCTGTGCTGCGCTGTAACGCACACTATGGATTCAATATTTTCGTTCTTTTCCAGTTCCTTTACCAAAGGAGCCATTTTTATCGCCTCAGGACGAGTTCCGAAAATTGTCATTACCTTAATTTTTTTCATTTTTATTATCCTCCGAAGAATTTTCACTCTTTGCACTTTTGGTCGCGAACGTCACAATAAGTATTATCACAACCGCTAAAACCAGAATTACACCTCTGAACGTGCCCTTCAAAGCCATAACCACAGCAGTAAGACAAAGAAGGCTTGTCAGTGTATATAGAATGGCAACTGTCTGCTTCTGAGAAAATCCCATATCAAGTAATCTGTGGTGAAGATGACCTCTGTCTGCTGACATAATGGGTTTTCTCTTCAGTATTCTGCGGACAATGGCAAACAAGGTATCAAAAATAGGCAATCCCAGAATAAGAACAGGTATGGCAAATGACACCAAAGCATACATTTTCATTATTCCGTGAATGGAAATACAAGCCAGTACAAACCCCAAAAAGGTTGAGCCTGTGTCACCCATAAATATTTTTGCAGGATTAAAGTTGTAAGGCAAAAAGCCAAAGCCCGCACCTGCAAGTGCCGCCGTAATTATTGCCGCATTCTGATTCTGTGAAATCAATGTAAGCGAAAGAAGCGTAACAGATGCAATTGACGAAACGCCTGCCGCCAGACCGTCAAGACCGTCTATCAGGTTCACAGCATTTGTAACACCGATTATCCACACCATTGTCAAGGGAATTGCCCAGAATCCCAGTTTTATATATTCAGGACCAATCCACTCGAAAAAGGGATTTTCAACGTATTGAACATCAACCCCGAAATAAATTACCACTCCTGCGGCAATTATCTGAAACAAAAGCTTTAGTTTTGCATTCAAATCCCGCATATCATCAATAACACCAACGGTAACAATTATCACCGAACCAATGAGTATACCTATCAACTCACGTTCTATTGTTGCAAAGCATATAACACTGACAACAAATCCGTAAAATATTGCAAGTCCGCCGATAAGCGGAATAGGTTTTTTGTGAATTCTGCGTGAATCCTTTGGGATATCCAGTGCATTAATTTTATGTGCCAGTCCTATAACCGACGGGGTTGATGCAAATGAAATCAGGAACCCCACCGCCAGTGCCAGTATAATAAACATATTATTGTTCTGTGTAAACATTTACAATACACTTTACGGCTGAATAAAGCCAACCTTTCTGTAAACCTTGGAAATTGTTTTCCACGCTGTGCGGTTAGCCATTTCCGCACCCTTTTTGTAAACAGCTTCAAGATAATCCTTGTTTTTAATCAAATCTGCGTGTCTTTCCTGAATGGGTCGCAGTGTCTCAGCAACAGCTTCAGCAACCGCCGCCTTGAAATCGCCGTAACCCTTACCTTCAAACTCCAGTTCTATGTCATCCATAGTTTTGCCCGTAACCGCAGAATAGATGCTCATAAGGTTTTCTACACCTTCCTTGCCCTCGCCGCGTTTAACCTCAGAGCCTGAATCAGTAACCGCTCTCTTTATCTTCTTAACTACCTTATCCAACGGGTCAAGCATAAGAATATATGAATTCTCGTTGGGGTCTGACTTGGACATCTTCTGGGTAGGTTCCTGAAGGCTCATTATCTTTGCTCCTACCTTGGGGATGTAGCCTTCAGGCACCTTGAAGGTGTCACTGTATGCGTTATTAAAGCGGTTTGCAAGATCACGTGCAAGCTCGAGATGCTGTGTCTGGTCCTTGCCAACGGGAACAAGGTCTGCCTGATAAAGCAGTATATCCGCCGCCATAAGAGACGGATATGTAAACAAACCTGCATTGATATTATTCTCGTGCTTCTTGCTCTTGTCCTTGAACTGTGTCATTCTTGAAAGCTCGCCCATATAGGTATTGCAGTCGAGAACCCAGCCAAGCTGAGTATGTGCAGGAACGTGTGACTGGAAAAAGATAGGCTCTTTTTCGGGATCAAGACCGCATGCAATAAATATTGCCAGCAAATCCATACAGTTCTTGCGAAGTGCCGCAGGCTCCTGACGTACGGTAATTGCGTGAAGGTCTGCAATCATATAATAACAATCATAAATATCTTCTCTCTGAAGCTGAACCCAGTTGCGGAGTGCACCTACGTAGTTACCGAGAGTCAAAGCTCCCGACGGCTGTATACCGCTTAGGATTCTCTTTTTTGGTTCTGTAATATTTTCCATTTTTTATTCTCCCATATACTGACGTAACACTTCACCCAAAGCTTTGATACCTGTTCTGATATCATCCTCTGAGGCTGTGGAATAGTTCATACGGAATGTGCTGTATGTTGCCTTGTCGTCAATCATGCAGGATGTTCCTGGAACAAAGGCTACATTCTTTTCAAGTGCAAGCTTCATAAGCTCCTTGCTGTCGTAGCCCTCAGGCATTGTGCAGTAAAGGAACAATCCGCCCTCAGGACAGGTATGTGTAACCGATGCAGGGAAGTATTCGTCCATACAGTCCATCATCAGCTTGCATTTCTTACCATAAGCCGCACGCAGCTTTGCAATATGCTCGTCAATTGAGTAACGTGTCACAAATTCATATGCAATCATCTGTGAAAGAACATTTGTATGAACATCCTCTGTCTGCTTGCATATAATCATTCTTTCAAGAAGGGGTGCAGGTGCCGACGTAAAGCCAAGACGCATACCGGGAGCAAGAATCTTTGAGAATGAACCAAAGTAAATTACTCTGCCGTTTTCGTCCATTGACTTGAATGTGGGAACCTCTTCTCCACTGAAACGAAGCTCACCATAAGGGTTATCCTCATAAATCAGGAAGTCATACTTTTCGGCAAGTTCAAGAATCTTCTTTCTCTTTTCAAGAGAAACGGTTATTCCCGAAGGATTCTGGAAGGTTGCAATTGTATAAAGAAGCTTCACATTTGGATGTGCCTTCAATGTTTCTTCAAGCTTTTCAATACTGATTCCGTCACTCTCTACGGGTACGCCGTAAAGCTCTGCATTGAAAGAACGGAAGCAATTGAGACCGCCGATAAAGCTGGGTTCTTCACAAATAACTCCGTCACCGGGGTTTATAAGCGACTTTGTTGCAAGGTCAATGCCCTGCTGACCGCCGCTGACAATTATTACGTCGTCAGCCTCATTAATGATGCCCTGCTTTACAAGTCTTTCCTTGGTCCAGTTTCTGAGGGGTAAATAACCTTCTGTTACGCCGTACTGAAGAGCAACATTGCCCTGAGTTCCAAGAATTTCCTTTGCAATTTCTGCAAACTCTGATTTCGGGAACAGATTGGGGTCGGGAGCACCCCCTGCAAAGCTGATTATACCCGGTTTTGCAAGAAGCTTGAATATTTCACGGATAGCTGATGCTTCAAGGTGCTTTACCTTATCTGAAAATTTTGTTGTTATATCCATTTTATATCAGTCCTTTTATTTTGAAAGTTGTTCAATACCTTTTTTAATACGGTCGATTGTTTCATCCTTGCCTAATATATACGCAAGCTCAACACCGCCGCCGGGTGTGAATGCTTTACCCGAAACCGCAACTCGTACAGGCCAGAGAATTCTGCCGTTCTTCAGTTCAAGCTTTTCAACAAGAGCAATAAGTGAATCGTGAATATTCTCTTTTGTCCAGTCAGCAAGCCCCTCTAAAACAGGAAGAACCTCATTGAGAGCCTCCAAAGAGTTTTCAGGATTGGTCTTCATCTTCTTGTGTGTGTAAAGCTCATTTTCGTATTCAGGAAGCTTGTCAAAGAAGTCAACCTGTTCAGGAATGTCTGAAAGCTTTTCGCATCTGGGTTGGAGAAGCTCAGAAACCTCCTTCAAATCAATGTCGGGGTTTGTAATAACACCTTCATAGTAAGGAAGTGCCATTTCGTGGAACTTTTCAGGTGTAAGCTCTCTGATATATTCGCCGTTGAGCCATGCAAGCTTCTTTTCGTCAAAGATTGCAGGTGACTTGCTGATACCTTTTACGTCAAAGGCTTCAATCAGCTCGTCCATTGTGAACTTTTCTCTTTCATCACCAGGTGCCCAGCCAAGAAGTGCAATGTAGTTAACAATAGCTTCTTTCAGGTAGCCCTTTGCAACGAAATCTTCATAAGATGCATCACCGTGACGCTTTGAAAGTTTGTTGTTCGCATCCTTCATAACAGGTGACACGTGAATGTACTTGGGAATTTCCCAGCCGAATGCTTCATAAAGCAGATTGTACTTGGGAGTTGATGACAGATATTCACTGCCTCGGATAATATGTGTAATCTGCATCAGGTGGTCATCAATAACATTGGCAAAGTTATATGTGGGAAGACCATCAGCCTTGAGAAGAACGTTATCGTCCAAAATTGCATTCTCAACAGAGATTTCGCCAAAAACTTCATCCTGAAATGTTGTTTTGCCGTACTTGGGCATCTTCTGGCGGATTACATAAGGTACTCCTGCCTTGAGCTTTTCTTCGATTTCTTCTTTTGAAAGCTTGCTGCAAAGACCGTCGTACTTTGTGGGAACCTTCATGACAGTCTGCTGCTGACGAAGGTCTTCAAGTCTTTCTTTGTCACAGAAGCAATAGTAGGCATGACCAAGCTCAACAAGCTTTTCAGCATATTCCTTGTAGATACCGCGTCTTTCACTCTGGATATAAGGTCCAAAGCCGCCGTCCTTGTCAGGACCTTCATCGTGGATTAGACCTGTATCTGCCATTGTTCTGTAAATTACATCAACCGCACCTTCAACATAACGTTCCTGATCGGTATCCTCAATTCTGAGAATAAATTTTCCGCCTTTGGACTTTGTAAGCAGATATGCATAAAGAGCTGTTCTCAAATTGCCTATATGCATATATCCTGTAGGACTTGGTGCAAATCTTGTTCTTATTTCGTTACTACTCATACTTTTTTCCTCCGTTTATTATTTGGGCCTCAAACAGTTTTACGCTTTTTGTTCAGAACCATATTCAATAATCAAAGCTTTTTCTGTTTTATCCGTAATTTTATATTTTTCACTCACGCGGCTTCCCACAATTGCCAGAACCTCTGACCCTGTGCAAAGCAACGGAATTTTTTCTCTGTCTTTTTTGGGAATTTTGTCATCAATAAGTATGCTCTTTATTTTTTTCGTCCGTCCGTCCGAAAACCACACAATGCGATCACCGCTCCGACGGCTTCTGAGGAACAGCATCTCATTCTGAAGCTTGTCAAAATCAACAGCAGCTTCATTTATTTTACATTTATATTCCTTGGGGTTTTCAATTCTTATGGAAATATTCTTTCCCAACTGCTGAACATAAACAGTTTCACCCGGTGAAATTTCTGTAAAAAACGAATCCTCTGCCGATACTGCCTTTTTCACAGCATCACTTTTGCCTTCAAAAACAAGCCACCCGTACTGATTGAAAGCCATTATCCCATCAGGCAAACAAACAGATGCACCTGTCTGTTTTTTCATCAGTTCAAACAGCTCATCAATATGCTTTTTTTCAAGCTTTGTACCCGCCTGACAGTCATCTGCCGCAACCCTCAATACTCTGGCAGCTATTGACTTGTCAACCATACCAAGACTTTCGATGTGCAGTGTCACCGGACGTTTTTGCGGCAGCGGATTGCAAAGCCTCTGATACAGCCGTTCAGCATAATCATTCAGAAAACCGCCATCCTCACGGGCTGTTTCCGACAGTCTGCACAGGCTGTCGATAATTTTGGAATTGAACTCCTTTTCAAGATAAGGAATAAGTTCATTCCTTATTTTATTTCTTGTATATTCATTCTCGGCATTGGTTGCATCGTTACAAAAACTCAATTCGTTTTCCGTGCAGTAGCTTTCAATTTCCTGCCTTGATACATCAAGAAGCGGTCGTATCACTCCGTCTTCCCGCTTGTATAAAATTCCGCCAAGACCGTCAATACCTGTTCCCCGCATTATCCGCATAAGAACAGTCTCTGCATTGTCGTTTTTGTTATGTGCTGTAGCAATCTTGTTCAGATTATGCTGTCTGCAAAGCTCATCAAAGAACTTGTATCTGGCTTTTCTGCCAGCTTCTTCGGTAGACAGTCTTTCTGTTTCAGCAAGCTTTTCTACATCGACAGTTTTCGAGAAAAAAGGAATTCCCATTTTCTCACATAATTCTTCAACAAATCTCTGATCGGAATCTGCCGCCTCTCCCCTCAAGCCATGATTGAGATGCGCACAGAAAATGCTTATCCCTGAATCATTCCTTATTCTGTTGAGAATATGAAGCATACAGACAGAATCTGCACCGCCCGAAACTGCCGCAAGAATTCTGTCGCCTTTTTCAATCAGGCTATATCTCTTAATGGTGGC
>JAZRIX010000045.1:0-4432 GCA_045645485.1 Clostridia bacterium
TCCCGCGCTTCATCCTTTGATGAAATACGGCATCAAAGAAGTTCTTGCCTGCACATATCAGGCAATTTCGGGCGCAGGCAAAACCTTTGAAACATGGCCTGAAATGGTTGACAATCTTATCCCTTATATCGGCGGCGAGGAAGAAAAGAGCGAAATCGAACCTCTTAAAATCTGGGGCAAGATTGAGGGCGACGAAATCGTTGATGCAATTACTCCTGCTATCACAACACAGTGTTTGCGTGTTCCTGTATCTGACGGACACACAGCGGCTGTATTTGTAAGATTTGAAAACAAGCCCACTATCGAACAGATTAAGGAAGACTGGAAGAACTTCAAGGGTGTTCCTCAGGAGCTTGAGCTTCCTTCAGCTCCCAAACAGTTCCTCAACTACTTTGAAGAGGATAACCGTCCTCAGGCAAAGAGCGAACGTAACTTAGAGGGCGGTATGGCAGTTTCTATGGGTCGTCTCCGTGAAGACAGCCAGTACGACTACAAGTTTGTTTGTCTCTCACACAATACTCTGAGAGGTGCGGCAGGCGGTGCTGTTCTTATGGCAGAGCTTCTTGCGGCTAAGGGTTATTTTGATTAATCTGAATTTGCGTATCCTTTAAATTTACGAAACATAAATGCGGTGATGCTGCCCACGGCAAAACCGGGATAAGTCAATGTTTTCGTGGGAAGAAAGGTTGTGTGATGTTTATGAAAAAACCAATTTTTACAGGTTCTGGTGTTGCGTTGGTTACACCTTTTTCCGAAAGCGGTGTTAATTTTCAAAAGCTTGGCGAATTAATTGAGTTTCACATTACACACAAGACGGATGCGTTGATAATCTGCGGTACAACGGGAGAAAAATCTACACTTTCGGTTCCTGAACACAAGGATGTTCTCAGGTTCTGTTCCGAAAAGGTGAATGGCAGAATTCCCATAATTGCAGGAACGGGCGGTAACGACACCAATGCTTCGGTTGCTCTTTCTCAGTATGCTGAGTCTGTCGGTTATGACGGATTGCTTCTTGTTACGCCTTATTATAACAAGGCAACCCAAAAGGGTCTTTGCGAGCATTACGGAGCTATTGCCGAAAGCACAAAGCTCCCCATAATACTTTATAATGTTCCGTCCCGTACAGGGGTTTCCATTTCTCTTGACACGCTGAAGTATCTTGATGAAAAGTATGAGAATATAACGGCAATCAAGGAAGCAAGCGGAGATGTGGCGTTTGCCGCAAGGATAAAGGCACACACAAATCTGTGCATTTATTCGGGAAATGACGATGTGACGGTTCCCGTTATCTCCTTGGGCGGTCAGGGTGTTATCTCGGTGGTTGCAAATATACTTCCCGAAGAAACCCATAATATGTGCGAGTTTGCCCTTGGCGGTAATTATGAAGGTGCAAACAGTATATATATGACAATGCTGGATGTTATGGACGCAATGTTTCTTGAAGTAAATCCCATACCCGTGAAAACGGCGATGAATCTTCTGGGGTTTGAAGTGGGCGGACTCAGACTTCCCCTTTGTGAAATGGAAGAGAAGAATGAGGAGAAGCTGAAACGGGTTCTTAAGGATTACGGATTACTTAAATAAAAAATTAGAGGGGCTGTCACATTAATCATATATTGTGCATAAAATTACATTTTTGTAGGGAACATACACGAATGTCCCGCGGGCGATTCGTGAATCGCCCCTACAGTTTTGAATATTTATACACAGAAACGTTTAATGCAACAGCCCCTTTTACAAAAGGTGGTACATATAATGGTTAATATACTTTTATGCGGTGCAAACGGCAAAATGGGTAATGCGGTGAAGGCTGTTGTTGCTCAGCAGAGTGAGTTTGCAAAAATTGTCGCAGGCTTTGATGTAATGGATACAACATCTGTTGATTTTCCCGTATACGATTCCCTTGACAAGGTTACGGAGAAGATTGACTGCATCATAGATTTTTCACATATCTCAATGACTGATGCCATTCTTGATTTTGCAAAAGCCAACAAGATTCCTGCGGTTATCTGCACAACGGGTCTTTCAAAGGATCAGCTTTCAAAGATGGAGTTTTATTCAAAGGAAACACCGATTTTCTTCTCCGCAAATATGTCAATAGGTGTAAATCTTCTTATTGACCTTGTTTGCAAGGCGTCAAAGCTTCTTGAAGACAACTTTGATATTGAAATTGTGGAAAAACACCACAATCAAAAGCTTGATGCTCCAAGCGGTACGGCACTTGCCATAGCAGATGCAATTTCGGACACGGTTGCATATAATCCTCAATATACCTTTGACCGTCATTCGGTGAGAAAAAAGAGAGATAAGGAAGAAATAGGTATTCACGCAGTCCGCGGCGGCAATATCGTGGGTGAGCATACGGTTATTTTTGCAGGAACTGATGAAGTTATAGAAATCAAGCATCAGGCAACCTCAAAAACTGTTTTTGCCGTAGGTGCGGTCAGAGCCGCAATCTTTATGAAGGACAAGCCTGCAGGAATGTATAATATGACTGATCTGGTAAAGGCTCAGTAAAAAAGAACTTTAATTTGAAAAGAGATGCGAAAATTTTTTTGCATCTCTTTTTTTCTTGACAGAAAAGCAGTTATACTATATAATGATTTGAGAATTATTCTCAAATTTAAAGGGGATGGGTTTTATGGCACATTACCAGACAGCACAAAAGAAAAAACTGAGAGAGTTTATGACATTACACAGTGAGAGAGCTTTTTCTGTTGAAGAGCTTTGCTGTGAGATGGAAAAAGTGTATAAAAAAGAAGATATTCCGGGAAAAAGCACGGTTTATCGGCTTATTCAGCAAATGGAAAGCGAAGGAACGGTAAAGCGGATGCTGAAGGAGCACAGCAGAAGGTTTGCATATCAGATTGCAGGCGGCGAGCACTGTGCATCGCATATTCATATGAAGTGTATGGATTGCGGAAGGATTTTGCATATGGGTGATGATGAAACACTGAAGATTATGGCAGAGGTACTGGAAAGAAACAATTTTTCTGTTGACGAGAAGGAAACGGTTCTTGTTGGCAGATGCGGCGACTGCAAAAACTGACAGGAGGAAACAAAAATGAAAAAAGTTGTTTTGATATTACTTTGTTTTGTACTGATTTTCGGTATCTGCGGTTGTGAAAGCACAAAAAGCGACAAGCTTTCTGTTGTATGCACAAATTATGCCGTTTATGACTGGGTTTGTGAGGTTGTGGGAAAGGATGCGTCTGATATTGAAGTACATCTTTTGGCCAACGGTGCCGATATTCACAGCTATCAGCCTACTGCTCAGGATATTGCCCTTCTTCACAGCTGTGACCTTGCAGTTTATGTGGGGGGGAGCTCTGATGGCTGGATTGAAAAAATATCAGAGGAAAACGGTATAAGCACCTTGAAACTTTCTGATGTGGTGGGAGACAAGCTGTTGTGCGGACACCAAGAGCATAGCGGCTCTGAACACAAACATTCGTCAGAGGATTTTGATGAACATATATGGCTGTCACTTAAGCTGTCACAGGACATGGTTTACGGTATATGTGACAGAATATGCGATATTTCAGAGGATAATGCTGACCGTTTTAAAAAGAATGCGGTGAATTATGTATTGATGCTTGATAATCTTGACAGACAGTATGAAGAAGCTGTTGAAGCTTCGGCTGACAGAACTGTTGTTTTTCCGGACAGGTTCCCCTTTTTATATATGACAGAGGATTACGGAATAAAGTGCTTTTCTGCCTTTCCGGGTTGTTCGGCAGACAGTGATGCAAGTCTTGGAATGATTGCAGAGCTTTCGAAGGCTGTTGACGAGTATCAAAAGAAGACCCTTCTGGTTCTTGAAAAATCAACCTTGTCGGTTGCGGAAGCGGTTGTGGAAAGTACAAAAGAAAAATCTGCAAAAACTGCCGTGATGAACTCTTGTCAGTCTGTGACGTCGAATGAAATGGAGCAGGGGATAAGTTATATAAAAATAATGGAAGAAAATCTGGAATCTTTGAAAATGGCATTGCAGTAATATTGGAGGAAATATGTCACAAATAAAATGTGTTGAGCTGTCACTGGGATACGACGGAAAGGTTATAGCCGAGGACATAAGCTTTGAAGTGGAAAAAGGAGACTATCTGTGCATTGTCGGTGAGAACGGTGTAGGAAAAAGCACTCTTTTGAAATCCCTGTTGGGATTGATTTCACCGATTTGCGGAGAAATAACGGTGGATTCTGAAATTAAAAACCGAGGAAAGGGTTATCTTCCGCAGCAAACAGAAGTGCAGAGAGATTTTCCTGCCTCGGTGGAAGAAATAGTTCTTTCAGGTTTTTTGAAAAGCTGTAAATTCGGTCCTTTTTATTCAAAAGCTCAGAAAATGACGGCCTTTGAAAATATGAAAAAGCTGGGTATAGACGATTTGAAAAAACGGAGCTACCGTGAGCTTTCGGGCGGTCAGCAACAGCG
>JAZRIX010000046.1:0-37573 GCA_045645485.1 Clostridia bacterium
CAGAAAAACCGCACTCTCAATACACTTCCAAAGGAGTTAAAAACATATCTGGTTTTGTACCGGTATTTAAACTGCTTGTTAAAAGCTTCAATAACATTGTTGAAAATATCATCTTTAAAACTGGCAACTCTGATATGATAAACCAGATGTATACTATGCCGCATACGTTTAAAGCTGTCTTTGCCAATGATGCTGGACATAGACGGAGGGAGCTTCACAGCAGGCTTAGTTTGAAAGAATGAATGATTACATCTCTTATCCGAGCAACGATGATTTGAATAATCGTCATAATTGTGATGAAGGAATGAAAACTTGCCGCAAATATGGCAAGACGGATATTTGCGGGGATTATCCTTTTGAGGAGTATCCGGAGCAAATTGATGTAAACAATCAAGGTATTGGTATTTTTGATTATCAAACTTATCTTTGCCGTATTTATAAAGTGAATGAGAGTTGCACCGGGTACAGCTATGTGATATAATATTTACCATGAGATTTTGTTCTCCTTTCTCTGATTTTCAGGGAGGTAATTGGTTTTGTGGTGAAACTATTATACCACAAGGAGTTCAAGGTCTCAATTTTCGTTTAACTTTACAAAAGGATTTATATGAAATGGAGGAATTTGTATGGCATGGTATGATGAAGCGATATTTTATCACATATATCCGCTGGGGATGACAGGAGCACCAAAGCAAAATATTTATGGTGAACCGGAGCATAGATTAAACACTTTAATCCCTTTTATTTCTCAAATTAAAAAACTTGGCTGTAATGCCATTTATATTGGTCCTCTTTTTGAATCAGTGGGACATGGCTATGAAACAACAGATTACAAAAAACTTGATACAAGGCTTGGGACAAATGAAGATCTGGCAGCCTTTGTAGCCGAATGTCACAAACAGGAAATCCGGGTTGTTTTAGACGGTGTATTCAATCATACAGGTCGGGATTTTTTTGCTTTTAAGGATATCAGGCAAAATAGAGAAGCTTCAAGATACAAAGACTGGTATTGCAATGTGAATTTTTATGGCAACAATGAATATAACGATGGTTTTTCGTACGATAACTGGGGCGGATATGATTTGCTTGCCAAGTTAAATCAGCAAAATAATGAGGTCAGGGAATATATCTGCGATGTAATTCGGTTTTGGGTAAAGGAATTCGACATTGACGGAATTCGTCTGGATGCTGCGGATGTGTTGGATTTTAGTTATATGCAGATGATGCGCCGGGTAGCAAATGAAGTAAAGTCTGATTTCTGGCTTATGGGCGAGGTTATACACGGTGATTATATTCGTTGGGTAAATGGAGATACACTGCACTCTGTCACCAATTATCATTTGCACAAAGCCTTGTATTCGGGTCATAACGACCATAACTATTTTGAAATTGCTCATACTGTGAAGCGGTTGTATGAAATGGGAGGAAATCGTTCTGACGGACTTAAACTATACAATTTTGTTGACAATCACGATGTGGAACGCATTTATACAAAACTGAATAACAAAAGCCATTTTATACTCGTTCATATTCTGATGTACACTTTGCCCGGCATTCCGTCTGTTTATTACGGTTCTGAATTTGGTATTGAAGGACGAAAAGAACGAGGTTCTGACGATTCTTTAAGACCTGCTGTTTCATACGCGCAATATATTAATACTGCTCAAAACAATGGCCTGACTGATTTGATTTCAAGACTGGGAAAAATACGAACAGAAACAAAAGCATTATCTTACGGTGATTACAAAGAATTACTTTTGACAAATTGTCAGTATGCGTTTTCGAGGAATTATAACGGGCAGTCAGTAATAGTTACCGTGAATAACAGTGATAATGATTTTACAATGAGTCTTCCTGCTCAGAAAACAGCCGAATATATAGGCGGTCTTTTTGGTAAAAAAGTACCTGTAGCAAATGGATATATCTCTGTGAATGTGGAGGCAAATTCCGGAGAAATCTGGTTGCCGATATGTGGGGCAGATAAACAAGTTCAGCCAATCGAGCTTAATATTGTTGAACAGCCGGAGGAGAAAGAAACTGTACAAACAGAAGTTAAAAACATAGAGCCTGTTAAAGCGGAAATATCTGTTAAGATAGAAAAAGACGATAAAATAAAATGTAATAAAACCTATGAAGAAATGACGGTGGAAGAGCTTCAAGAAGAAATATTGGATAGAATGAAACATAATGGTCCTGTTACAGAACAGATGCGCAAGGATGTCTTGGAAAACATATATCACAATTCCTTGGTAACATGGATTAAAAGTTTTAACTAAAGCAATGTTTATTGTGATGAAGATGTCAATTTATTAAAATTTACGCGGCATCTAAATCCGTTTGCCTCACTAAAAAAAGGGTGTCGCTTACGCGACACCCTCTTTAGTTTACAGAAAATAAATTAAAAAATTTTGTCAGGATTCAGTATATTTCTGGGGTCAAATGCAGATTTGATACCACGCATAAGCTCTAATTGAATGTCACCGTAATCTTCTGAAAGGAAGCCTTTTTTTGCAAAGCCGATTCCGTGTTCACCGGATACAAGACCGCCCAGCTCACGTGCCTTGGCATAAAGTAGGTCAAAAGCCTTTTGAAGTGTAGTTTCCCAATCATTTTCAGAAAGCTCGTCACGGCAAACATAAACGTGAAGGTTGCCGTCTCCGGCGTGACCGAAGGAGGGGATTCTTACGTTCAGGTCTTTTGCAACCTCGTGGGTATACAAAACAAATTCTGCAACCTTGTTTCTGGGAACAACAACATCACATTCATCCATTTCTGTGGTTGATGCTTTGATTGCTTCAAGGAAGGCTCCTCTTGCTGACCACACAGAAGTTTTGCGTTCCTCTGTATCAACTATAAGGGCATCTGTTGCGCCTGCCTCAAGACAAAGCTCTGCAACTCTGTCAATTTCTGCTTCAACAACAGATTTTTCGTTTCCGTCAACTGTGAGAATAAGGTATGCAGGTGATTTTTTGTCAGGAAAGTTCTTTCCAAGATATTCTTCACTGAAAAGGATTGTGCCCTGTTCCATAAATTCAATGGCAGTAAGTGACGCACGGCTCTTGATAAGCAAGGGAACCGTTTCAATAGCTTTGCTGATTGAGGGGAAGGGAACAAGAAGGGAGGTTGTTATTTTTGGCAGGGGAACAAGCTTTAGTATTGCTTCGGTAATGATTCCAAGAGTTCCTTCTGAACCGATAATCAAGTCCTTGAGTGAATAGCCTGAACTGTTTTTTACAACCTTTCCGCCCAACTGCATAACTTCGCCGTTGGGAAGAACAACGGTGAGTGCTCTCACATAGTCACGTGTTACACCGTATTTTACAGCTCTCATACCGCCTGCATTGGTACTGATATTGCCACCGATTGTGGCACTTTTTTCACCGGGGTCGGGTGGGTAGAGGAAGTCGTGCTCCTCACAGAATGCGGCAAGCTCCATAAGCAATACGCCCGGCTGAACTGTTACGGTGAGATTTTCTTCGTCGATTTCAAGAATTTTGTTCATTGAAGTTGTTTCAATCATAATTCCGCCATGCAAAGCAACTGCAGCTCCCACAAGACCTGTACCGCTTCCTCGGACAACAACAGGGATATTATTGTCATATGCGTGCTTCATAATTGCGGAAATTTCTTCAGTTGAAGATGCCTTTACAAGAACTTCGGGCATATTTGAGATGCCGCCAAGTTCATCATGGCTGTAATCCTCGTTAATTTCTTCGCCTGCCAAGACTCTGTCTGCTGAGGTAATTGAAATAAGCTTTTTTATATCCTGATCTGTAATTTTGTTATACATCAGCGGGCACCTCCTTTGATTTTTTCGATGATTTTCGGAACAATCTCGTAGATATCTCCCACGATTCCCAGATGCGAAACATCAAAAACAGAAGCATCGGGGTTGTTATTGATTGATACTATGTAGTCACTGCCTTTCATACCTGCGGCAAATTGAACAGAACCCGAAACACCCAAGGTAATAATAATTTTGGGTTTTACCGTTCTGCCAGAAAGTCCGATTTGACGTTTTGGAGAAATCCATCCTGCTTCAACAAGGGGTCTTGTTCCTGCAAGCTGGCCACCAAGAAGCTCCGCAAGCTCCTTTGCCATTTCAAGGTCAGCTTCCTTCTGAAAGCCTCTTCCGCAGGCAACAACTACCTCGGCTTCTGAAATGTCAATTTCATGAGGCTTTTGAACTGTTTCGAGGATTTCCGTTCCGCTTTTTTTCATATCTTCTGTAACGGTCATATTAATTATTTCACCGTCTGCTTTGTCACTGCGGGCGGGTGCTGAAAAAATCTTGTAGCGAACAGTACAGAACTGAGGACGTGCATTGGGGGTTACAATCTGAGCCATAATGTTTCCGCCGAATGCAGGACGTATCTGAACAAGGTCGGAATTCTCTTTCATCTGAAGTATTGTGCAGTCTGCCGTAAGTCCGGCATTGCAGCGTGCAGCAACTCTGGGGGCAAGAGATCTTCCGAGATTGGTTGCTCCCACAAGGATACTTGAGGGTTTTATCTGATTGATAAAGTTATAGAAAGCAGCGGAATAAGGTGAAATTGTAAACTCGGCAAAGGCCTCGCTGTCATAAACAAAAATCTTGTCCGCACCATAATGAAGAAGCTCTTTTGCGAAGTCCGAAACATTGTGACCGATAAGAACACCGTATACCGGATGATTGATAACCTCAGCAAGCTCACGTGCTTTGCCGAGAAGTTCATGTGTTACGGGGTGGATTTTTCCCTCGCTGATTTCGCAAAAGACGGTAATACCTTTCCAAAGAGATTTGTCAATTTCTGAGGCAACAGCCTCGTCTTCCCATGTGATAGCACCCTGAGGTCCTTTTTTTACGCAAAGCTTACAGCTTTTGCAGGCGGCGTTTACCGACATTTTTCCGTTTTCATAACTGAGTGCATTGAAGGGGCAGACTTTTATGAGTTGTTCTGCAACTTCAGTATTGATTTTTTCCTGATGAATAATAAGTCCCATAAGATATCGCCTCCTTATACAAATTTTTTGTCTTTCAATATATTGTAGAGTTTTTCGGAAAGCTCGTCGGCTGTACCGTTGAGCATTTCCTGCTGAACATCTTTTTCGGGAGGAAAGATGCGTTCAACCTGAGTGGGTGAGCCTTTCAGCCCCAAGGTGCTTTCATCGGCAGAAGGAAGATCTGCAACTGAATAAACCTTTATCAGTTCATCGGAATTCATAGCTTTCTTTCTGTTGTAAGAAGGAAGGCGAGGGGTGTTTGCATCCTTCTCGATGGTCAAAAGACAGGGAAGCTTGATTTTTGCTGTCTGGTGAACCCTGTCCAGATCAATTTTTAC
Source organism: Clostridia bacterium (assembly GCA_045645485.1). Taxonomy (GTDB): domain Bacteria; phylum Bacillota; class Clostridia; order Monoglobales; family Monoglobaceae; genus SIG440. The sequence continues at coordinate 5,322 of JAZRIX010000046.1, forward strand.
AGTAATGCTGTCTTTGTCAAGTGCCAGAATTTCGGTAACATTTGCAACGTGTTCTATGCCAAGACGTTCAGCGAGTTCGGGTCCTACCTGAGCGGTATCGCCGTCTGTAGTTTGTTTTCCGCAGATTATAATGTCGTAGTCGCCCATTTGTTCAACACCAAGAGCCAGAGCGTTGCTTGTTGCGGCAACATCAGCTCCTCCAAATTTTCGGTCAGAAAGCAGATATGCTTCGTCTGCTCCCATCCAGAGGGTTTCCATAAGTGCTGTTTTTGCCTGAGGAGGCCCCATAGAAAGAGCCTTTACACATCCATTGGTTTCTTCTGCAATGGAAAAGGCGGTTTCCAGAGCAAAAAGATCATATGGATTCAATTTGCTGTCAACGCCATCGCGCTTGAGCACACCGGTAACAGGGTCAACTTCTACTTTGTTTGTACCGGGAACCTGTTTCACACATACAATAAGATTCATATTCTTCAATCCTTTCGCGAAAGTATATATATCTGCCTTGAGCAGAAATTTCCTTTTTATAGTATATAACAAATATAAACAAAAAGTCAACCAAAAATATAGAAAAAACTTGTCAAACATTGACAAGTTTTTCACAAACTATTAATTGCTTTATTAATAAAAAGAAAGGTAGTTTAAAAGTTGAGGGGGAGTTAAAGGTATTTGGTTACTTCTTTTACAACACCGAGAACCGAAACTCTTGAAACTTCTGATTTTTCAAAGCGGCGGGCGGGGTAGTAGGGATTGATTGATTCAAGCTCCAGCCAACCGCTGCCGTAATTGAGTTTTTTCACAAAGGCATCTTCCCCGTCAACAAGAACAACAGCAATGGCTCCGTTGTCAACCGAAGGCTGAAGGCGTACCAGAATCTGACTTCCGTTATCAATAAGCGGAGACATACTGTCGCCGGAAACATTGATACGTATGTATTTTTCGGGATCACTGCCGTATGGTAAAAAAGTAGGAACAAAATCAGCAGGTGTTGAATCGGCAAGTCTTCCGAGCCCGGCTGATACGCTGTCGTATACGGGAATCTGAAAAACATTGTCGTCTGTCTGGGTGTTTGAATCAAATTCTGCATTGGGGATATCTGTTCTGCCCAGAAGATAGTCAGAAGATACATCAAGCAGTTCGGTAATATTCATAACAACACTTACAAGGGGCTCTTGTTTGTTGTTTTCGTATTTTGAAAGAGTCCCTTTGCTCATACCCCCGTCAAAGCGCCTGTTGTATTTTGCGGCAAGCTCCTCCAAAGTAAGTCCTTTTTCTTTTCGGCATTCCTTCAGGCGTTCTCCAAAATCGTACATTTTTTGCACACCTTTCATATGTAGTTTCGTTCATTATAACATATATTTTCTAAAATTGCAACAAAAAGTTTCGAATTAAAGAAAAATTCTTAAAAAGTTGTTGACAACGAAACAAAAGTGTGCTATTATGAAGAAAAGTTAAGAAAAACGAAACAAAAATTTCCGGGAGGAGAACTATTATGACAAAATCAAAAATCAGATTTAACAAAAAGAGGTTCTTTAAATTTGTGTTTGTTGTTGCCAGTTTTTTTGTAAGCGTTTTTGCAGGAAACGGTGATATTACCGGTGCTCTTGTTCTGGCTATGCTTATATAAGGTTACAGACTGTTGATAAAATCGTTGTATTCGGTTCTGTGCATAGGATGGATAAAGGGATATTCTGTAGCAAGCTTTTGTGCAATAACAAAAGTGTTATCAGATGAATCAAGATCAAGAACAATCAGGTCTATTGGCGGAAAAGACTGTGAGGATGGTGCACTTAACATTCTGTATGCAATTGAGCGTATGGTGTTTTCTATTGTTTCTTCGCTGTTGCGTACCGGTAGTATTGTATATACAGGTATATAATCTTTTTGAGCATTGCGGGAAAGCAAGACTGTATAGAAAAGGCAAAAAAGGATTCCAAAGCATATGATACTTAATATAATACAAATCTGTACTGAATAAAACATAAAGCAAACCTCCTTGTTTGAAGTATATGTCAGAGGTTCGGCTTTGGTTACGGGAAACTTCCTTCTCGTTATGAAAGGGAGTTTTTTATATACTAGGAAATTATGTATTTCCTAGTATATAAAACTAAGAATATATAGTCCGTGCGAGATTTTCTGCCGATGGCAGAAACGCACATAGACAACCGAAAGCGTAAATGCTACGATCGCCGCTTGCGGCGAGCGGCGCAGCCGCTTTCTTATTTTATCATTAATGAGAAGCAGAAAAAAATTGACTTTTTAAAAGCTGTTTGTTATAATAACATTTATAAAATAAAAAGGAGATTGATGTTATGTACATAATAAAGAAAAAAGGTTCAGCAGACATTCCCGTAATTACGATAACCGATTACATAAACACCGACTATTCGCCAAAGATTGAATTCAGTGCAACGTATGGAGACGAAGGCTTTTATGCACATTTCAAGGCATACGAGAAAAATCCCAGAATTACAATGACTCAGCACCTTGAACTGGTGAACAAGGACAGTTGTGTTGAATGGTTTATGAATTTTGATCCTGTTCACACGGACAGATATTTTAATTTTGAAATGAATGCAGGAGGAATTGCAAACATTGCATTCAGAAAAGACCGTTATGACAAGACGCCGCTTTCTGTTGAGGATATTGAGTCTATGAACATAAAGGCGGAAATTTTTGAAGATTACTGGACACTTGACTACCTTGTGCCCTTTGAGCTTATCAAAAAGTATATTCCTGATTATGAGTTCAAGACAGGACTTGAGCATCCTGCAAATGTCTATAAATGCGGTGATGATACCGAAATTCCTCATTGGGGTTGCTGGTCAATGGTAGACAGAGAAAAACCTGATTTCCACATTCCTGCATTTTTCGGAAGAATGACAATTGAATAAAAACGAAAAGAGTGCTGTTTGGCACTCTTTTCGTTTGTACTAAAGTATTCCCTGCGGATAGTTTTCAAGACGTTTGTATTCTGAAAGAAGCTGTTCAAAACGGCTTTGTTCAGAACTGATTTTGTAAATGTAAAAATCAATGAGTTTTGGTTCTGTGGCATTGTTGAAATTTTCCATAGCAATATTCATTTCAGTTTTTGTTTCTTCAATATGAGCTTTAATTTCGGAAATGTGTTTTTCTTTGGTTTTATCTTTTTGTTTTCGACCTTTTGCAACCCTTCTGAATGAGGTGGAAGCGGCAGAAGATAGTTCTGCAAGCATGAAATTCATCCTTTCTTTGGAATATATGTATATATTATGGACACATAAATGAAATTTATTCCAAAATATTGACAAACTTTTTCAAAGAATACTTGTGTAATCGGAAAAAGTGTGCTATACTAATACTAATTATGTTTAAAGTGGATATTTATGTGTATACAGTATCTTGGAGGTAAGCTAAATGAGCTTTAAAAGTATTATAGAAAAAGTTGTAGGAACCTACAGCGACAGAGAATTGAAAAGGATAAATCCCATTGCGGACCGTGTTCTTGCACTTGAACCTCAGATGGAAAAGCTGTCCAATGATGAGCTCAGAGGGATGACTGCAATTTTCAAAGATCGGCTTGCGTCTGGTGAAACCCTTGATGACATATTGCCTGAGGCGTTTGCTGTTTGCCGTGAGGCATCATGGCGTGTGCTTGGAATGAAGCATTTTCGTGTTCAAATTATCGGCGGTATAGTCCTTCATCAGGGCAGAATTTCCGAAATGAAAACAGGTGAAGGCAAAACTTTGGTAGCAACCCTTCCTGCATATCTCAATGCTCTTTCGGGAAAAGGCGTACACATTGTTACTGTGAATGACTACCTTGCAAAGCGTGACAGTGAGTGGATGGGAAAGCTGTATAACTTCCTTGGTCTCAGCGTTGGTCTTATTATTCATGAAAAAGAAAACGAAGAAAGACGCAAGGCATATGCGGCAGACATTACTTACGGTACGAACAATGAAATGGGCTTCGACTACCTGAGGGACAATATGGTGATTTACAAAGAAAACCGTGTTCAGCGGGGTCACAGCTATGCAATCGTGGATGAAGTGGACAGTATTTTGGTGGATGAAGCAAGAACTCCTTTGATTATTTCAGGTGTGGGCGAAAAATCCACAGTGCTTTATGAACAGGCGGATTATCTTGCAAAAACTCTCAAGTGCCGTACTGTTGTTGAAACCGACAGCAAGGATGATGAAGACTCTCTCTATGGTGATGTTGATTATGTTGTTGACGAAAAAGCACATTCTGCAACATTGACTCCTCAGGGCGTAAAAAAGGTTGAAGCGGCATTTGGTCTTGAAAATCTTACGGATATTGAGAATATGACCATTTCGCACCATGTGAATCAGGCTATAAAGGCTCACGGTGTTATGAAACGTGATATAGATTATGTGGTGAAGGACGGTCAGGTTATTATTGTTGATGAATTTACGGGTCGTCTGATGTTCGGAAGACGTTACAGCGATGGTCTTCATCAGGCAATAGAGGCAAAAGAGGGCGTAAAGGTTGAAAATGAGAGCAAAACTCTTGCGACTATAACCTTCCAGAACTTTTTCCGTCTTTATGACAAGCTGTCAGGTATGACTGGTACAGCACTTACCGAGGAGGAAGAATTCAGACAGATTTACAACCTTGATGTAGTGGTTATTCCCACCAACAAGCCAATGATTCGTGAAGACCTTCCCGATGCTATCTATAAAACAGAAAATGCAAAGTTCAACGCTGTTATTGCTGAAGTTGAAAAGGCACACGCAAAGGGTCAGCCGGTTCTTATCGGTACTGTTTCAATCGAAAAGTCCGAAAAGCTCAGCGGTATGCTGAAGCGTCGTGGTATCAAGCATAATGTGCTTAATGCAAAAATGCACGAAAAGGAAGCGGAGATTGTTGCTCAGGCCGGTAAAAAGGGTGCTGTTACCATTGCTACCAATATGGCGGGCAGAGGTACGGATATTGTCCTTGGCGGTAATGCGGAATTCCTTGCTAAAAAAGAAATGGAGACCTTGGGATTTACTCCTGAACTGATTGTTGAATCTACGGGTTTTGCCGAGACAGACAACGAAGAAATCCTGAATGCAAGAAATACCTTCAAGGAGCTCAACGACAAGTACAAGGCTCAGATTGAACCCGAACAGAGCGAAGTTCTTGCAGCAGGCGGTCTTTATATTATGGGTACTGAACGTCACGAGAGCCGTCGTATTGACAATCAGCTCCGTGGTCGTGCAGGTCGTCAGGGTGATGCCGGAAAATCAAGATTTTTCCTTTCTCTTGAAGATGACCTTATGCGTCTTTTTGCCGCAGACAAAATCAACCGTGTTATGGAAATGGTCGGCTTTGATGAAGCAGAAGCTATTGAAAGTAAGATTGTTTCAAATGCAATTGAAACTGCACAGGCGAGAGTTGAAGGCAGAAACTTTGATATTAGAAAACATGTTCTCAATTACGACGATGTGAACAATCAGCAGCGTGAGATTATTTACAAGCAGAGAAACGATGTTCTTGACGGACTTGACCTCAAAAATTCTGTTGAAAATATGATAAAGAGCGTTATTGAAGAAATTGTTTCGCGTAATGCAGGCAGTGAGCCTCATGCAGAAGAATGGCCTTGGGACAGCATTCGTGACCAGATTACAGATATCTTTGGGGATTTGGGTGCAGAGACTTTTGAATTTGATGAATATGAGATTGACAGAATGAATGTAGAATATCTTGCTGACAGTATTCTTGAAGCGGCAAAAGAAAAGTATTCCGAAAAGGAAGAAATGTTCGGTGAAAATATGCGTGAGGTTGAGCGTATAATTCTTCTCCGCACAGTTGATGCAAAGTGGATGGATCATATTGACAGCATGGAACAGCTTCGTCAGGGAATCGGTCTTCGTGCTTTTGCACAGAAGGATCCGGTTATTGAATACAAGTTTGAAGCAATGAATATGTTTGAAGAAATGACTGCACAGATAAAGGAAGATACTGTGAAACAGCTCTTCCATGTAGTTATCGAATCAAAGATTGAACGCAAGGAGGTTGCAAAACCTGTTGTGGCAAATCATAGCGGAGACGGAACTGTTGAAAAAAAGCCCGTTGTGAAGGGCAACAAAATCGGAAGAAATGATCCTTGTCCCTGCGGAAGCGGAAAAAAATACAAGCAATGCTGTCTTGGCAAGGACGGACAGTAAGAATGTCTTGATTTCAGTTTTGTAAAATAAAATATCTTAATTAAAGGATGTGAAAATGTGATAGAGTTCGATGAATACAAGCTTGAGCTTGACGGGATGAAGAAAGATATTACAGATTTGAGGGATTCACTTTAACATCGAAAAGACTATGGAAGAAATTTCCGAACTCGATGCAAAAACTATGGAATCCGATTTTTACGGAGATATGGATACTGCAGGCAAGGTGCTTCAGCGTATGAAGGGATTAAAGAGCAAGGTTGAACGTTATGAGGCTCTTTATGCTTTATGGGATGATTTGACCACCTTGGTTTCCCTTGCCATTGAAGAAAATGACGAAAGTGTTCTTGGTGAGGTAAAAGAGGGCTTCAAAGAATTGACAGAAAATCTCAGCTCTATGAAGCTTGAAACACTTCTTTCAGGAAAATATGACGGCAATAATGCTATTCTCACGCTCCATGCCGGTGCAGGCGGAACAGAAGCTCAGGACTGGTGTGAAATGCTTTATCGTATGTATACACGGTGGGCAGAACGTCGCGGATTCAAGGTGGAAACCCTTGACTTTCTTGACGGTGAAGAAGCGGGTATAAAAAGCGTTACATTCCAGATTGAGGGTGTCAATGCCTACGGTTATGCCAAGTGCGAGAAAGGTGTTCACCGACTTGTGAGAATTTCGCCCTTTGACTCATCGGGCAGACGTCATACTTCATTTGCGTCCCTTGATGTTATGCCTGAAATTGATGATGATATTGAAATCAACATCAATCCGGAGGATTTGAAGGTTGATACCTACCGTGCCAGCGGTGCGGGCGGACAGCACGTCAACAAAACGGAATCTGCTATACGTATTACTCACCTTCCCACTGGGGTTATTGTTACATGCCAGAATGAGCGTTCACAGCACAAAAACCGTGAAACGGCAATGAAAATGCTGAAATCAAAGCTGGTGGAAATAGCTGAACGTGAGCAGAAAGAAAAGATTGAAGACCTGAAAGGTGTACAAATGGAAATTGGCTGGGGAAGCCAGATTCGTTCCTATGTATTCCATCCGTACAGTATGGTCAAGGATCACAGAACAAGCTTTGAAACCGGCAATACGGGTGCGGTTATGGACGGTGATCTGGACGGATTTATTGATGCATATCTCACCGCTTTGTCAAGAGGCGAATTGGGTTAGTAGGGGCAACCCTGTGTGGTCGCCCGTTATACCGAAAGAAAGGAAACAGAGTATGTTTGAAAAATTATCGTTTATAGAACAACAGCACGAGGAGCTTGCGGCAAAAATCAGCGATCCTGCGGTTATGGCTGATATGGATAACTGGAGAAAGCTTTGCAAGGAACATTCCGATATGACTCCTATTGTGGAAAAATACAAGGAATACAAAATGAATATGAACACCATCGAGGATGCAAAGATGATGCTTGATGACCCCGATACGGACAAGGATTTCAAGGATATGCTTCAGGACGAAATTTCTGAGGCAAAGGCAAATATCGAGGTTATTGAAGGTGAACTTAAAATTTTGCTCCTCCCCAAGGACCCCAACGATGACAAAAACGTTATTGTTGAAATCCGAGGCGGTGCAGGCGGAGACGAGGCAGCTCTTTTTGCGGCTGACCTGTACAGAATGTATTCGATGTATGCTGAATCAAAGAGATGGAAGACAGAGGTTATGAACCTTAGCGAAATCGGTATCGGTGGTATAAAAGAAGTTTCGTTTATGATTGAAGGTCAGGGTGCATACAGCCGTCTCAAGTACGAGAGCGGTGTGCACCGTGTACAGAGAGTTCCCGAAACCGAGTCTCAGGGCAGAATTCATACATCAACGGTAACTGTTGCGGTTCTTCCTGAAGCCGAAGAAGTGGATTTTGAAATCAATCCTGCAGACCTTCAGATTGATACCTACCGTGCCAGCGGTGCAGGCGGTCAGCACGTTAACAAAACCGAGTCTGCAATCCGTATCACACATATTCCGACAGGTGTTATTGTTGAGTGTCAGGACGAACGTTCACAGCACAAGAACAAGGACAAGGCAATGAAGGTGCTTCGTTCAAGACTTTATGAAGCGGAGCTTCAGAAACAGCAGGATGCCATTGCCGCAGACCGAAAGAGTCAGGTAGGAACAGGTGACCGAAGCGAAAGAATCCGAACCTACAACTTCCCTCAGGGACGTGTTTCTGACCATAGAATCGGTCTTACATTATACAAGATTGAAGCGATTATGAACGGTGACATTGATGAAATCATTGATGCGCTCATCACCACGGACCAAAGCGAAAAGTTGAAGCTTCAGGGTGAGTCAAAATAATAATGAACACCCTCAGGGAGAAGATAATTGCTTTATATTATGACAAAAGAGGTTGTTTCTATGGAAACAAGAATATTTGAAAACACAACTGAAGATTTGAATAATGCGGCTGAACTGATAAGAAAAGGTGAGGTTGTTGTTATGCCTACCGAAACGGTGTACGGTCTTGGTGCAAATGCTCTTGATGTGGACGCTGTTGCAAAGATTTACCAGGCAAAGGGAAGGCCCTCGGACAACCCACTTATAGTTCATATTTCGGATTTTTCGGAAATAGGCAGCTATGTTGAAGAAATCTCAGATGATGCAAAGACACTGGCTGAAAAATTCTGGCCGGGACCTTTGACAATGATTCTCAAAAAGAAACCAATAATTCCTGACCGTGTATCTGCAGGCTTGCAGACGGTGGGAATCAGAATTCCCGAAAACGAAATTGCGAGAGAGTTCATAAAGGCTTGCAAAGTTCCCGTAGCAGCTCCCAGTGCCAATATTTCAGGGAAACCAAGTCCTACAAGATTTGAACACGTTTATGATGATATGAACGGAAGGGTCGCAGGCATAATCAAAGGCGGAGATGCAGGTGTCGGTGTTGAATCAACCGTTATTGATATGACGTCAGAAATACCTACGGTTTTGCGTCCGGGCGGTATTTCGGTGGAACAGCTGCGGGAGGTTCTCGGTGAGGTTCTTGTCAGCAGTGAAGTTAAAAAGGATGACATTCCCAAAGCTCCCGGTATGAAATACAAGCATTATTCACCGAAAGCACCTGTATATATTCTCAGGGGAAGCGACGGTGACATAAGGGATTTTCTTTCAAAAAGATGTGCTTTTGGGAAGATTGCAATAATTACATTTGATGAAAAAAAGAAAGATTTACCCGATGGAATACATTTTATATCGTTAGGCACAGAAAATTCTCCCGAAAGTGCGGCACAAAAACTTTTTGACTGCCTGCGTGAATGTGACAAGCTTGAGATCAGGGAAATTTATGCTCCTGAAATTTCTGATGAAGGATTGTGGAGAGCTGTGAAAAACCGTCTTTACAAGGCGGCAGGCAGAAAAATAATTGATGCAAAAACAGCAAAATCGGTATTGTTCGTTTGCACAGGAAATACCTGCAGAAGTCCTATGGCAGAAGCAATTTTCAACAGCCTTGGCAAAAACGGAGTTGCAGCATCGTCAGGTCTGTGTGTTCTTGGCTCAACTTCGGCTGAACAAAATGCTGTTGATGCTGTAAAACGATTCAATATCGATTTGTCAGGACACAAACCAAGCCAGACAACACAGATGATGCTTGACTGTGCTGATATTGTGCTGACAATGACCTTTAATCATAAATGGACACTTCCTGATGATGAAAAGATTTTTACCCTAAAAGAGTTTGCAGGAGAACAAGGGGATATTGCTGATCCGTACGGCGGTGATATTCCTGTTTATGAGAGCTGTGCGGAGGAATTAAAAAGATTGATTGAGAAGATGAATATATGATTGAATATGTGCCTATGAACTCCAAACATCTTGAAGGCTTTATAAAAGTTGAAGAAGAATGTTTTGGTTCAGGCTATGGAAAAAATACCTTCGAAAAAGAACTTGAAAACAAAATTGCGGTTTATTTTGTAGCAGAAGAAGACGGTGAAGTTCTCGGTTATGCAGGAATGTGGAACATCTGCGGCAGTGCTGATATAATGAATGTAGCTGTTCTGGGTAAATGCAGAAGACGGGGAATTGCCGAGATGCTTTTGGGTTGTCTTGAAGAATATTGCAAACAAAACGGCATTTTTGAGATTAATCTTGAGGTAAGAGTGGGGAATACTCCTGCACGTCAGCTTTATCTCAAGAACGGGTTCAGAGAAATTTCTGTCAGAAAAGGTTATTACGACGGAAAAGAAGATGCTGTAATTATGAAGAAGGTTATGACGGAGGAAAAAGGAAATGAAAATACTTGCCATTGAAAGCTCGTGTGATGAAACTGCCGCAGCAGTCGTTGAAGACGGATACAAGGTTCTTTCAAACGTAATTAACACACAGATAGATTTACACAAAGAATTTGGCGGTGTTGTTCCTGAGGTTGCATCCCGTAAACATATTGAAAATATCAGCGACGTGGTTGACAAAGCCCTTTCTGATTGCGGTTTGTCGCTGGAGGACATTGATGCTGTTGCGGTGACATACGGACCGGGTCTTGTGGGTGCTTTGCTTGTGGGAGTTTCAACAGCAAAGGGGTTAAGCTTTGTTTCAAAAAAACCGCTTATTCCCGTTCATCACATAAAGGGACATATATGTGCCAATTATATTGAACATCCCGAATTCAAGCCGCCCTTTATTTGTCTGGTGGCATCGGGCGGTCACAGTCATATTGTTTATGTAAAGGACTATACCGAGTATGAGGTTCTTGCAAAAACCTCGGATGATGCGGCAGGAGAAGCTTTTGACAAGGTTTCGAGAGTGCTTGGACTTGGCTATCCGGGCGGACCTGCCATACAAAAATGTGCGGCAGAAGGAAATCCTGATGCAATCAGGTTTCCCAGAGTGAATATGGGAAACGACGGTTTTGATTTCAGCTTCAGCGGCGTCAAAACTGCGGTTATCAATTATATACACAACGCAGAGCAAAAAGGAACAGAAATCAATAAGGGTGATGTTGCGGCGTCTTTTCAGGAGGCTGTTACCGATGTTTTGAGCCGTCATTTGATTGAATGTGCTGAAAAATATAATGTAAAGAGAATTGCTCTTGCAGGCGGTGTTGCCGCAAACAAGCCTTTGCGTGAAAGGGTAGAAATGCTGGCAGCAAACAAAGGAATGGAATTTGTTTGTCCTTCTATGCCTTTGTGCACAGACAATGCTGCAATGATTGGATGTGCTGCATATTTTGAGTATAAGGCGGGGGTTACTGCCGATATGACCCTTAATGCAGTTGCAAACCTGCCGTTGGTTTAAAACAACGTTTGGAGAACTTCGATGAACTTGAATTTTATCTGTACAGGAACAGAACCTGAACTTTCGGTTATAAGCTTGTATTCTTCGGCGGTAAGACTTTTTTGAAGCTTTGTTTTTGCTTTGTCTGAAAGAGAAACAATACCGTCGGTAAAGCAGAGGGGCGGATACATAACGCACCACCAGTTTTCGCCTTTGGATTCACCAAGTTGAATGTTTACGGCGTTATACTGACCTGCCGGAAGGGTTATACCGTCATAGTATTTTGTGGGGAAAGCACACTTCCCTACCGAGACGGTGACGGGCATATCAAAGCCTTGACGGTGTATTTCGTCAAGAGCAAGCTTGCGAAATACTTCGGTGTTTGTTCGGGCAATGCTGAGTGCCTGCTCGGAATCTGAAATGTTCTCAAACAGATATGCGGATTCGGAAACAATGCGGTCACGTACTTTGAGCTTTAACCACTGGTCGGTGTCTGTATTGCTGTTTGCCACAATGTGAAGACGTACAACGGCATCTGAAATATCACTTCCTACAGATTTTGCATAGGACAAAGCCAGCGTGAATAAAAGTGTAACAGTAAGAAATAAAGCAAGAAAACGTATTCTGCTTATGTAGTTCATAAACTCACAGCCTTTTAAAAAATTTTAATATTAGGATTATTGACGGGATTTTGGGTTTTATACATAAATTTTTATAGATTGGAAATGATGAAATGAAAAAGTTAAATGTATGTGTATTGTTTGGCGGTGTTTCAAGTGAGCATAGTGTGTCTGAGGTATCGGCATCTGCTGTTCTTGACAATATTGACCGTGACAAATATGAAATATTTCCCGTAGGAATAACTGAAAGCGGACAATGGCTTTTGTATGACGGCAAAGTTGATGATATAAGAAATCACAAGTGGGAAAACGGAAAGACAATACCTGCTGTTCTTTCACCTGACAGCAATGACAAAGCCCTGGTTGTATTTGGTGAGAATGGTACGGAGAAAATAAGGATTGATGTTGTATATCCGGTGCTTCACGGCAAAAACGGTGAGGACGGAACGGTTCAGGGCCTTTGTGAATTGGCAGACATTCCCTATGCGGGAAGCGGTGTTGTAGGCAGTGCTGTATGTATGGACAAATGTATTGCAAAGATACTGTTCGAAAAAGCAGGTATTCCTCAGGCAGATTGGGTTGAGATGAAGCTTGGAGATGATATTGACATTGAGGGGATTGAATCAAAGCTGGGTTATCCCTGCTTCATAAAACCGTCATCTGCGGGCTCATCTATGGGCGTTACCAAAGCATCAAACCGTGAGGAGCTTGAAAACGGCGTAAAGCTTGCTCTTGAACATGACTACAAGGTTCTTATTGAAGAAGCTATAGATGCCCGTGAGGTTGAGTGCGGAGTAATGGGAAATCTTGAGCCTGTTACCGCAGATGTTCTGGGCGAAATTATGCCTGCAAAGGAGTTTTATGATTTTGAAGCAAAATATCAGGATGAGTCCTCAAAGCTTATTATTCCTGCAAACGTGAGTGAGGATATTGCGGAAAAGATAAAGGAATACGCAAAACGTGCATACAGAATTTGTGAGTGCAGAGGTCATTCAAGAGTGGATTTCTTTATCGACAGACGTGACGGAAGAATTTTGCTGAATGAAATAAACACAATTCCCGGCTTCACGCCTATCAGTATGTATCCAAAGGTGTGGGAGCAATCGGGTGTACCTATGAAGGATGTAATTGACAAACATATTGAACTTGCAATGAAGAGGGTTGATTAAGATGGATAACAGACCTATTGGAGTTTTTGATTCCGGACTTGGCGGACTCAGCTGTGTCAGAGAGATTATGAAAACAATGCCCGATGAAAAGGTTATATATTTCGGTGATACAGGAAGAGTTCCTTACGGTTCACGCGGAAAGGATACCTTACTTAAATATGTGCGGCAGGATATTCGGTTTCTTGAAACCTTTGATATAAAAATGATTATTATTGCCTGCGGAACAGCCAGCAGTGCGGCCCTTCCGTGGATATCCAGTGAGTTTGGCACTGAAATTATCGGTGTGGTGGAGCCGGCGGCAAAGGCAGCTGTGAAAAAGTCCAAAAATAAAAGAGTCGGTGTTCTGGGAACAAGCGGAACGGTCAGAAGCGGAAAATATGCTGAATATATAAAAAGTATCTGTCCTGATGCAGAGGTATTTCAGAAGGCTTGTCCTATGTTTGTTCCGTTGGTTGAAAACGGTTATTCTGATTCAGTAGTAACGGAGATTATTGCCAAGGAATATCTGGAAGAAATGAAGACCTATGGAGTTGATACCTTGATTCTTGGCTGTACCCACTATCCTTTGCTCAAAAAGGTTATAGGAAAGATTATGGGCGAAGAAGTTGCTCTTATTGATTCAGGTGCTGTTGCGGCTGATTTTGCAAAAGATTTCCTTGAAGAAAGAGGAATGCTTTGTGAAAAGTCTGCTGATGCAGAAAAATACCGTTATTACGTAAGTGACTCTGCGGCGGATTTTGCAAAGCTGGGCGGTATGTTTCTCAACAGACCCATTGAAGAAAATGTAGACAAGGTTGACATTGAAAAGTATTGAAATCAGGTGAGGGAAAATGGAAAATAATGCAATGATATATCTCAGAACCCTTCAAAGTAACGAAGGGGAAGATGAAACAACAGATGAAATAGAGCTTCAGACAAAAGGCATATTTGCAAGAAAAGACGGAAAGTTCTATATTATATACGAAGAAAGTGAGCTTACGGGCTTTGAAGATACAACAACTACAATAAAGGTGGCAGATGATGTTGTGTGTATGACCCGCCGTGGAAAATACAACAGCAGAATGGAGTTTAGGCTTGGCGAAAAGTGCTTGTGCAGCTACAACACACCCTTTGGAGTTATTCCCGTCGGGGTGAATCCAATATCTGTTGAGAATCATCTGTGTGATGATGGCGGAAGTCTGTCGATAGAATATATTCTTGATATTGACAACCGTGATTATCTGGTGAACAAACTGAAGCTTACGGTTACCAAAACTATTTCGCAGTAAGAGACAAGCTAAGAAAAATTTGTGCCGCAAACGGCAGATTGGAGATAGAAATGAGTATTACAGAAAATTCAAAAAAGAAAATTGGACAAGCAGTATCAAAGGCTTTTTTCAAAGCTGTTGAAAAGGGAGTTTTTTCGGTATCAGCAGATTTTGATATCGAAGAGAAAATCCAGCTTGAAGTTCCCAAGGATGAACAGCACGGTGATTTTGCATGCAATGTTGCAATGCTTCTTGCAAAGGAGCTTCGTATGCCTCCAAGAAAAATTGCGGAAGCTATTGCGGAGGGAATCGAGGCTGAAGGTGAAATTGAAAAAATCGAGGTTGCAGGTGCAGGATTTATAAACTTTTACCTTTCAAATTCACGTCTTTATGAAGTAATGCGTGAAATTGAAGAAAAAGGCAGTGAGTACGGCAAAATTGATATGGGAAAAGGCAAAAAGGTTATGGTTGAATTTGTAAGTGCCAATCCCACAGGTCCTATGCATATGGGCAACGCAAGAGGCGGTGCACTTGGTGACTGTATGGCAAGTGTTCTTGAATATGCAGGCTATGATGTAACCCGTGAATTTTATGTAAACGATGCGGGAAATCAGATAGAGAAATTTGGAAAATCCCTTGAAGCAAGATACATTCAGCAGCTCAAGGGAGAGGATGCAATAGAATTCCCCGAAGACGGTTATCACGGTGATGATATAACAGAACACGCAAAGGCGTTCATTGAAATTGAAGGTGACAAGTACCTTGATACATCTTCTGAAGAACGCAAGGCTGCTCTTGTGGCTTATGCCCTTGAAAAGAATGTGGATTATCTGAGAACAGACCTTGAAAAATACCGTATTTTCTATGATGTGTGGTTCCGTGAAAGCGAGCTTCACAAAAATGGCAAGGTTCAGGAAGCGATTGACAGACTTACTTCAGCAGGATATACCTATGAAGAAGACGGTGCAATCTGGATTAACTGCGAAAAGATGGGTCTTGAGAAGAATGAGGTTCTTGTTCGCCAGAACGGTATTCCGACATATTTTGCAGCAGACATTGCTTATCACATCAACAAGATAGAAACAAGAGGCTTTGATCTGGTAATTGATGTATGGGGAGCAGATCATCACGGACATATTGCAAGAATGAAGGCGGCTCTTGCAGCCTGCGGAATTGACCCTGACAAGTTTGAGGTTTCGATTATGCAGCTTGTACGTCTGACACGTGACGGTGAAGCTGTGAGAATGTCAAAGCGTACAGGAAAGGCAATTACCCTTACTGACCTTCTGGAAGATGTATCTGTTGATGCGGCAAGATTTTTGTTCAATATGAGAATGGCAGGAAGTCATCTTGACTTCGACCTTGACCTTGCCGTGAAGCAGGAAAGTGAAAATCCCGTATATTATGTTCAGTATGCACATGCGAGAATCTGCAGTATATTAAAGGTTATGAAGGAAGAAGGCATAGAAGTAAAGAATTATGCTGATATCAACGCTGAAGTTCTGAAAGAGAAGGAAGAGATTGCTCTTCTCAAAAAGCTTTGTGAGCTTCCTGAGGAAATCAGAATGGCGGCTGAAACAAGAGAACCTGCAAAGATAACAAGATACGTTATGGACCTTGCATCGGCATTCCATACCTTCTACAATGCCTGCCGAGTAAAGGTTGATGATGAAGACGTTATGATTGCACGTCTGAAGCTTGTTGACAGCACAAGAAAAGTTATTCTTGGTGTTCTCAATATGCTGAAAATAAATGCTCCTGAAAAAATGTAGGAAAAAAATTTGTAAGGGGGATGTTATGAATGAAACATATGACGAAAGTTTTTGGGGCAATTGTTTTGGTATTTGCACTTACCCTTTCTTTTACGGCTGTTTTTGCTGAAGAAGCTCAGTTGCCCGAGAATGTTGAATACCAGCCTTCGGATTATATAAAGAATATTGCAAAGAACATCTCTCTGTTCGGACGGTATGAAGACCTTATTGAAAACAATCTCTATCTTGAAGCTATTGATGCCATGATTGAGAAATATCCTGAACTGTATGATGTTGCAGTTAAGGCAATGGTTGATTCTGTGGATGAAAATTCGGTGTATTATAATGAAGAAGAGGCAAAAGAGTTTTTTGAATCTCTTCTTGACGAGGTTGTGGGAATAGGTGTTACTGTTCTTGAACAGGAAGGCAGGGTAGTGGTTTCTCAGCCGATACCCGGTTCTCCTGCCGACAAAGCAGGAATAAGAGCGGGAGACTGTATCAGGTCGGCAAACGGTACAGTGCTTGACGGAATGCCTCTGGATTCCGCTGTGGAATATATAAGAGGTAAAGAAGGCACAACTGTTGTACTTGAGGTTATACGTTCGGGGATGCCTGAACCACTTATGTTCACTATTGTGAGAGAGACAGTTATAACCCCTTCGGTTGATTATGAACTGATTGAAAGAGACGGTAAAAAAATCGGAAGAATAAATGTATATTCATTTACAGAAAATGTTGCAGAACAGTTCAAGCAGGCACTGGATAAGGCTGAAAGTGACGGTACAAAAAACATAATAATTGACCTTCGTGACAACGGCGGCGGTTATCTGAATCAGGCTGTACAAATGGCTGATATGCTTCTTCCCAAGGATAAGCTTATTACAAAAGAGGATCACAAGGTGGAGGTTCTGAACAAGGAATACCGTTCAACGGGTATCGGCAGAGATTTTGAAGTTGTTATTCTTATCAACGAATACAGTGCAAGTGCATCAGAGGTTCTTACAGCAGCATTGGTTGAAAATGGTGAGGCTGTGGCGATTGGAACAAAATCCTTTGGTAAAGGAACGGTTCAGGCTGTGTATGATTTGCCGAAAAACTCGGTAATGAAGCTTACGATTGCATATTATCTTACCCCTGAGGGAAACAATATTCATAAAAAAGGAATTACACCTCAGGCTATTGTTGAAAACTCTTTTGAACCCATAGATATGTCACAATATGAAGTATTTTCACTTACAAAAAAATATTCTATCGGTGACAAGGGTACAGAGGTTCTGAATGCAAAGAAAATGCTTTCGGATATGGGAATTCTTGTAGGTGAGATTAATGATGTTTATGATGAAAATATGAAGGCGGCTGTAACAAACTATCAGTCCGCAACAAAGCTTTATCCCTATGGTGTTCTTGATATTACCACTCAGGCAAGTCTGTATGAAACAATAAAGAGTATTGAGGTGGAAGTGGATGACCAGTTTGAAGCTGCAATAGATGCTTTTTAAAACAACTATTATTTATGAAAGGAATGACATAAAATGAGCGAAAACTGTACACACAATTGCTCAACCTGCGGTGAAAACTGCAGTTCAAGAAAAGAGGAGCAGAGCTTTCTTGCTCCCAAAAATTCAATGAGCGATATAAAAAAGGTTATAGGTATTGTGAGCGGTAAGGGCGGCGTAGGAAAGTCACTTGTTACATCTCTTATGGCGGCAGGAATGCAGAGAGAGGGTTACAGAAGTGCAATTCTTGATGCTGATATTACAGGTCCTTCAATTCCCAAGGCGTTTGGTATTACAGAAAAAGCTGTGGGAAGCGAATACGGAATTATGCCTGCAGTAAGCCGCGGCGGCACAAAGATAATGTCTATTAACCTTCTTCTTGAAAACGATACTGACCCTGTTGTATGGAGAGGTCCTGTTATTGGCGGAACCGTAAAACAGTTCTGGACAGACGTTGTATGGGAGGATGTTGACTGTATGTTTGTGGATATGCCTCCCGGAACAGGCGATGTTCCACTCACTGTTTTTCAGTCGCTTCCCGTTGACGGAATTATTGTGGTAACTTCTCCTCAGGAGCTTGTTTCTATGATTGTTGAAAAGGCTGTCAATATGGCAAAGCTGATGAATATTCCCATTCTGGGTGTTGTAGAAAATATGAGCTATGTTGAGTGTCCCAATTGCGAAGAAAAAATTCATATCTTCGGTGAAAGCAAGCTTGATGAGGTTGCAAAGAGTTTTGGGCTTGAGGCTCTTGGCAGAATTCCCATGAAGGCGGATATTGCGGCAAAATGTGATGCAGGAAAGGTTGAAGCTGTTGAAAGCAGTGAATATCTTTCAAAGGCATTTGGTGCTGTGAAAAATCTTGTAAAAGGTTAAATTTGAATAGGATAAAGCGGTGCATTTCTGCACCGCTTTCAGCGTGTCGATAAAGCCGACACGCTGAGGCAGACATCGAAAAAACGCAGTTATATTTTGTGAAATCGTTTTCGTCGGCGTACGTGGGTACGGTAGAGAACGATTTCGCAAAAAGCAAGTAACAGCAAGGAAAACACAATGTTTCCTTGCTGTTTTCATAATTATTTTATGTGGATCGTCGAGGACGTCGTATATTTAAATATTATTCACTTGCGGTAGAACAAGTTTTTCGACAGTCTGAAAGCGGTGCATTTCTGCACCGCTTTATGTTTCTGTTTAAAGCTCCGATGTTTGTAAAAGAACATATTTTTATGAAAGCTGTGTTACAACAAACTGTTCATCAGCATAGTCAATTTTTATGCTGTGACCGGACTTGATTTCGCCCGAAAGCATCTTTTCGGCAACCATATCTTCGATATCGCTTTGTATTGCTCTGCGTAGAGGACGTGCACCGTAAATGGGGTCAAAGCCTGCGTCGGCGATTCGTTCGATTGCGGTTTCCGTAAATTCTGTTGTGATTCCGTTTGATACAAGTCTGTCATTGAGGACAGTAAGCATTTTGTGAGTAATCTGCTTTATATCGTCACGGCTCAGCTGACGGAATACAATTATATCATCAATACGGTTAAGAAATTCAGGTCGGAAGGCTTTTTTTAGCTCGCCCATAACGTCAGATTTAATTTTGTCATAATCTCTGTCGGTATTTTCTTCTGCGGAAGCAAAACCGAGGGTTCGGCTTTCGGTAATCATTCTTGCCCCCAGATTTGAGGTCATAATGATTACGGTATTCCGAAAATCAACCCGTCGGCCCTGTGAGTCGGTAAGAATTCCGTCTTCAAGAATTTGCAGAAGAATGTTGAAAACGTCAGGATGTGCCTTTTCTATTTCGTCAAAAAGAATAACGGAGTAGGGCTTTCTTCTGACTTTTTCGGTTAGCTGTCCGCCTTCGTCATATCCTACATATCCGGGAGGTGAGCCAACAAGCCTTGACACGGCATGTTTTTCCATATATTCGGACATATCAATACGGATAATGGAATCTTCGTCTCCGAACATTGCTTCGGAAAGTGCCTTTGAAAGCTCTGTTTTTCCCACACCTGTAGGACCGAGGAATATGAATGAGCCAATGGGTCGCTTGGGGTCTTTAAGTCCAACCCTGCCGCGGCGTATTGCCTTTGATACGGCGGTTACAGCTTCGTTCTGACCGATTACTCTTTTGTGAAGCTCGTCTTCAAGGCGAAGAAGTCTTTGCCCCTCGCTTTCTTCAATGGCTTTTACGGGAACACCGGTCCATGAAGAAACGATTTCTGCTATTTCATTGGGAGTTACTTCCACAGCACGGTTGTGACTTTCTGTTTCCCATTCCTTTTTCTGCATACGCAGACTTTCGGTCAGGTTTCTTTCGTCGTCACGGAGCTTTGCGGCTTTTTCGTATTCCTGAGAAGCTATTGCGGCTTCTTTTTCCTTACGTATAGCTTCTATTTTGTTTTCGGTTTCTTTGAGGTCAGGAGGAGCGGTAAGCGACTTTATGCGTATACCTGATGCAGCTTCGTCGATAAGGTCAATTGCTTTGTCGGGAAGAAATCTGTCGGGAATGTAGCGTATTGACATTTTTACGGCAGCTTCAATAGCTTCATCTGTGATGGTAACACGGTGATGTGCCTCGTACTTGTCACGGATTCCTTTTAGAATTTCTATGCTTTCTTCAATATTGGGTTCATCAAGAATGATGGACTGAAAACGGCGTTCCAATGCAGAATCCTTTTCAATGTGCTTTCTGTATTCCTCCAATGTGGTTGCACCGATAATCTGTATTTCGCCTCTTGCAAGAGCAGGCTTCAGAATGTTTGCGGCATCAATTGCACCTTCTGCGGCACCTGCACCGATTATTGTATGGATTTCGTCAATAAAAAGAATGATATTGCCTGCTTTTCTGATTTCTTCCATAACATTTTTCAAACGTTCTTCAAATTCACCGCGGTATTTTGCCCCTGCAACCATAGAAGAAAGGTCAAGGGTAATAACCTTTTTATCCTTCAGAATTTCAGGAACAAGACCCTGTACAATTTTTTGTGCAAGACCTTCAGCAACAGCAGTTTTGCCCACGCCCGGTTCACCAATAAGACAGGGGTTATTTTTTGTTCTTCGGCTCAGAATCTGGATAACACGTTCAATAACGGTGTCACGACCTATAATGGGGTCAAGCTTCAGTTCTCTTGCCATTTGAGTCAGGTCTCTGCCGAATTTATCAAGGGTCGGTGTTTTTTCGTTTTTAAGTTTTTTTGCTGAACTGTTCATAGCATCGGGAGCAGGTCCTTCGTCGTGAATTTCGCCAAAGTTGTTCTCCTGCATAAGATTCAGTATGTCAGAATAGAGTTTTTGGGGATTTATGTCAAGGTCAGCAAGAATACGCAGAGCAAGACTCTCGGATTCCCTAAGCAAAGCAATAAGAAGATGCTCTGTTCCGATATAGTTGTGATTCAGTCGTCTTGCTTCTGAATAGCTGTGTTCAAGTATACTCTTTGTTCTTGGTGTAAAACCGATTGAGCTTGTGTGGAGGGGCTGGTCTGTGCCTACAAAGAATTCAATTTTTGAGATAATTTTGCTTTCGGTAATTTCATTGTCGGCAAGAACTTTTGCGGCAACACCGTTGCCTTCACGCACAAGACCCAGAAGAAGATGCTCTGTTCCCACATAATTGTGTCCCATATCTATTGCTGATTTTGCCGCAATGTTTATAGCGTTTTTTGCACGTTCTGTAAGTTTTTGTTCAAACATATAAAATCAGTCCTTTCTGAATTGTTATTGTAATTTTGCATTCGGACAAAGTCCGTCGGCTATAATTTCTGCACGCTTCAGGTCACGTTCAAGTGCCGTGGTGACGTTGCAGTTTTTGATTATGGTTGCGGGGAGTGTATCATAAAAGACTTTGCTGAGTGTTTCAAGGTTAATATTTTTGATTATTCCCAGATTTATGCCCCATCTTACATCAGAAAACAAATTCATAGCTTCTGTGGAAGAAAGAATTCTTGCGTTGGTCAGGATTCCGTATGAACGCATAATTTTGTCTTCAAACTGAAATTTGTTACGGGCATAAAGAGTACGTCCTGCTTCACGTTCCTTTTCGATAATATCATTGACAAGGTGGCTGAGCTTTTCAATAATTTCTTCTTCTGAAGAACCAAGGGTAACCTGATTGGAAATCTGAAAAATATTTCCGTAGGCACGGCTTCCCTCACCATAAAGACCCCGTACGGTAATCCCAAGCTTTGACAGCGAACGGATAATGTTTTCCATTCTGCCAAGCTCGGTAAGTGCAGGAAGATGCATCATAACAGATGCGCGCATACCTGTTCCTGCGTTGGTAGGACAGCAGGTCAGATATCCGAATTCCTGGTGAAAGCCATAATCCACACTCTCTTCAAGCAGGTCATCAAGACGGTTGGCTTTTTTCAGACAAGCATCAAGGTCAAGCCCGGGCGTCATTGTCTGGATACGTATATGGTCTTCTTCGTTGAGCATAATACATTCTGTACAGTCATTGTTGGTAAGAATCCCACATTGCTTTTTGTTCTCAATCATATCTGGACTTGTCAGGTGACATTCAGTAAGTGCCTGACGTTCGACGGGAGACATTGCAGAAAAGTCAACAAAGGTCATTTCGGGGAGTGCGTTTTTTGCTTTTTGGATAACTTCAACCTGGTTTTCTTTTGTCATTTTTGAACCAAAGGGAATATTGCGAAGGTTTCTTGCAAGTCGGATTCGTGAAGAAAGAACTACATCGCCTGAAGGTCCGAATTTGGTATACCACATAAATTATTGCTCCTTTCTGTCATTGCTTTCCTTCAATTTCTTGATCTGATCCCGAAGAATTGCGGCTTCTTCAAAATTCTGGTCGTAAATCGCTTTGCTCAGTTTTGTTTCAAGCTTGTTTATTTTGTCGCTGATGCGTATGAACCTGCCTGAACGTAAAGGGATTTTTCCGGTGTGCTGTATGCTGCCGTGAATTTGCTTCAGCGGACGTCGGAGATATTCGGGAAAAACTGTATAACAATTGCTGCAACCCGGTTTTCCGTTGCGGAGAAATTCGGAAGTTCCCATACCGCAGATTTCACATTTCTTCGGAGAAGAGAGGCTTTGTGCTTTTGACATTGCTGTGTGAGGACTGTTCCAGAAACCGCTGAAAAGACTGTCAAATTCCTGCTCAAGACTTTTGTTAAAATCAAAAAGCTCCTGATTATCATTTGCACAGCTGCGGCAAAGATACATCTCTGTTTTTGTACCATTTATTACCTGAGTTATATGTGTGGTTGCTTCGTTTATATTACATTTTTGACATTTCATAAAAAAACCTCCTTATACAAGATTAATAAGAATGTTCTTGAGCATTTTTGCTCTTACAATATCTCTTTCAGGTCGCTGGATAATAAGTGAACTGTCGCTTAATGCCGCCATTATAATTTTTGCTTCTTTGTGGGTAATAAGGTCAGCATTGAACAAATCCTGAACGACAGCGGTGGAGCTTGATGCGGAAATGTGATTTCCTATGGTTTCTATAAGGTGGACGATATAGTTTTCGTTCTCAGGTGCGGTTCGTGTAATTCTGATGTATCCGCCGCCGCCCCGTCGGCTTTCTACACTGTAGCCCCTTTCGGGAGAGAATCTTGTTGATATTACGTAGTTTATCTGTGAAGGAACACAGTTGAATCGGTTTGCAAGCTCATTTCGCTGAAGCTCAATTTCTCGGTTTTCAGCAAGCATTTCTTTGATAAACTCTTCTATTATATTACTGAGTTTCACTTTTAATCACCTCGTTTTTGACTTTGACTTTCTTTGACCTTTAATTACATTATAACCCGTTAGGGAAATTTGTCAATAGTTTTTTTGAAAAAAGGTCAGAAAAAGTCAAAAAAATTTTGCAAGTCGAAAAGACGTTGAACTTTTCGACTTGCAAAAGACAAATTATTTTTCATTAATAAGGCCAAGAAATGCCTGAGCAGAAAGAGACAAAGGATAGTGCTTCAGGTATGCGTAACCGATATGCCTTGATGGAAGAGGCGGGTTAAGCTGCATTTTTTTTATAGTACCCTTTTTCAGTTCATTTTTTGCAAATTCTTCTACAACGCAGGATACACCCAGTTGAATTGATGCAAAACGGATAAGAAGGTCATGAGCGGCAAATTCAACCTGAGGCTTCAGCTCAATATGCTTGTCTGCAAAGTTTTTGTCGAGATAGCGTCTTGAAGTCGAGTTTGTTTCAAGAAGAATAAGAGGTTCTTTGGCGATTTCCTCCCAGCTGTATAAAGGCTTTAACGGATGCTTTGCACCGCAAACAAAGATATCGTGAATTTCAAGGCAAGGCTTTATGTGAAGCTCATCATCAGTAACCGGAAGGTTTACAAATGCAAGTTCAGCTTTGCCTTCTTTTACAGACTGGAGGTTGCGTGAGGTGTAGGAGTTTGCCATTTCGATTCTTATTCCGGGATATTTTGCGTGAAATTTTTCAATATACGGAAGAAGATAGTGGGTGGTAATTGTATCTGCCGCCGCAATAACAAGTGAGCCGCTGTCCAGATGGTGCAGTCTTGCGAGAAGTGTTTCGCCCTGTTCGATAGCCTGCATTGCACTTTCAACCTTTTGGAAAAGAAGTTTTCCTTCATTTGTGAGGGTTACGCCTCTTCTTGAACGGACAAACAATGTGGTGTCCAGTTCTTTTTCCAATTGATGGATGGATTGAGAGATGGCTGACTGGGAAACATATAAATTGCGGGCGGCTGTTGAAAAGGACTCGTATCTGGCTGTCTCATAAAAAACTTTATAATAGTCAAGCTTTGCTTTCATATAAGTGCTCCTTATTACTGTTGTAAGTATTATCTGCTTTACTTATGTATGAAAATGTATTATAATAGGTTTGTAAAAAATGCTTTCAGCATTATTCCTATGATATTATTATAATATTATCGACTTGAAAAGTCAATAATCAGGAGGTTTGTTTTATGGAAAGAAAAACCGGTACAATTTCAAGAGGTATACGTTGTCCTATATTTCGCGAAGGTGATGATATTGCAACTATAGCTGTGAACAGTGTTATTGAAGCGGCAGAAGCTGAGGGCTTTGAGCTTCGTGACAGAGATGTTGTGGCAATTACCGAGTCGGTTGTTGCACGTGCTCAGGGTAATTATGCATCTGTAGACGCTATTGCAAAAGATGTAAAAGCAAAATTAGGCGGAGAAACCGTTGGTGTTATATTCCCTATTCTCAGCCGCAACCGTTTTGCAATTTGTCTCAGAGGTATCGCAAAGGGTTCAAAAAAAATAGTTCTTATGCTCAACTATCCCAGTGATGAGGTAGGAAATGCCCTTGTTTCTCTTGACCAGCTTGACGAAGCAGGCATCAATCCTTATTCAGATGTGCTTACTGAGGAAAAATACCGCGAGCTCTTTGGTGAAAATCCTCATCCTTTTACCGGTGTTGATTATATAAGTTATTACGGAGACCTTATCCGTTCGTGCGGCGCAGAAGCAGAGATTATTCTTGCAAATGACCCCAGAGTTATTCTGAAGTATACAGACAGTGTTCTCAATTGTGATATTCACAGCCGTGCTCGTACCAAGAGAATTCTTCTTGCGGCCGGTGCAAAGCGTGTAGCAGGTCTTGATGATATTCTTACTTCTTCTGTTGACGGCAGTGGTTTTAATTCAAAATACGGCTTGCTCGGTTCAAACAAATCTACCGAAGATATGGTAAAGCTGTTCCCCAACGAATGCTTTGATATGGTTGAAGATATTCAGAAGCAATTTATGGAACGTACCGGAAAGCATATAGAGGTTATGGTATACGGTGACGGTGCATTCAAGGATCCTATGGGAAAAATCTGGGAGCTTGCTGACCCTGTTGTTTCGCCTGCATACACAAAGGGGCTTGAAGGTACACCAAATGAATTGAAACTCAAGTATCTTGCGGACAATGATTTTGCAGAGCTTAAGGGTGAAGAACTTAAAAAGGCAATCGAAGGAGCAATCCGCAAAAAAGACGGTGATCTGGTTGGAAATATGGCTTCTCAGGGAACCACCCCCAGACGTCTTACTGACCTTATCGGTTCACTTTGCGACCTTACAAGCGGTTCGGGTGACAAGGGTACACCTATTGTTCTTGTACAGGGATACTTTGATAATCTTACTGATTAATATAAATTGAATAATAAGAATACCGCAAGGAAGAAAAATCGACCTTGCGGTATTTTTTATATAATAGGAATTTACTACTAATCAGTACTAAATTCTATTATACAAAAACAAAATTTAGATTGCCCGTGCAAAAGTTTCGGCTTTGCCGAAATGCACAGGGGCAAACAAAGCGTTATTACTACGACCGCCGCCTGCGGCGGGCGGCGTAGCCGCTTTGTTCTTGGTTCGTGATGTGTTTATTCATTCTGAAGATGTGTAATTTTTTCGGTCAGCAATTTGAAAAGATTTGCCGAAACCGACACCTGCATAATAAGGTCGTTCATTCTGTCCTGATTGTCGCCTTCGAGGGTGAAAATAGGATCTGCCACAGTGCGTGTCTGACTTAAAACATAGTTGAATGCTGTATGTTGGTTTTTTACAAAAGAATCGTAAGTGTTTTTGACTTCATCATCGTCAAGGTCAACGGGAATAATCTGTTGAATGGTGGACATATCCAGAGTCTGCTTGAGTGTGCATATAATCAAAAGATACGCAAGATGTATTTTTGAATATCTCTTTTTTTGGGGTGACGGTATAATCCGAAGCTTTACATAATTGTTTATCATAGACGAGGTTATGGGGCGGTTAAAACCGATAGCTGTGCTGGGAACTTCGAGATATTTTGTCACAACTGACACCACCTGATCCATATACAAATCAATATCAGGCAACAAATCCCAGCTGGGAAGGGAATAGTTTGTCAGTTCGTGTTCAATTTCTGTGAATGCAGAGATTAGTTTTTCCTTTTTTATATACATATCAAAACCGTCTTTCTTTTTGAGTATTTGTTTTAATTATACTCCAAATTGGAATAAGTTTCAAGATATTTCTTGACAAAATTATGAAAATGTGTTAATCTGGTATTAAATACTAGATTAGCACGTATTAAAGAATGGAGAGGTATTATGTATAAAAAGTATTCACATTTGAGAGAAATGATAGAAACCTGTGCAGTGAGGTTTGAGAATAATATTGCGTTTAAAGTAAAAAAAACAGATGAGAATAAAAAAGTATATTATGATGAAATAACTTATTCAAGATTCAGTAAAGAAGTAGAATATCTTGCCCGTGCTTTTATGGAGGACGGACTTGCAGGAAAACGGATTGCAGTAATCGGAAAAAACAGTTATGAATGGATTGTGGTGTTCCTTGCGGCGGTTTCTGCAGGAGGCGTAATTGTTCCTCTTGACAGAGGACTTCTTGATTATGAGATTGAAGATCAGCTTAAGCGTTCGGAAGCCGAAGCACTTTTTTACGGCGCAGAATTCAAGGATAGAGTAGGAAACTATGATATATTTAAGGTATGCACTGAGGATAAAGAATTTGGGAATATGCTTATACGCGGCAAAAAAGCAGACAATAAGGCGGAATACGATGCTATTGAAATCAATACTTGCGAGATGAGTATTTTGCTTTTTACTTCAGGTACTACGTCAGCATCCAAGGCGGTTATGCTGTCACAGAACAATATAACAGCAAATATTTACAGCATGAGTCTTTGGGAAAAGTTTTACGAAAGCGATGTTAATATGGCGTTGCTGCCATTACATCATACCTTTGGTATGGTGCAGACAATGCTTTTCCTTTCCTGCGGTATGTGCAATGTGTTCTGTGAAGGCTTAAGGATTGCTAAATGCCTTAAGGAATACGGTGTAACAATTTTTGTAGGTGTTCCGAGAATTATTGAGGAAATGATGCTTGTAATAAGAAGACGAATCGATTCTCAGGGCAAAACCAAAACTATTAATTTTGCACTTAAACTGTCCAATGTATTAAGAAAATGCGGAATAGACCTCCGAAGAAAGATATTCAAGCAAGTTCTTGATGCTATGGGTGGAAAGTTGAGACTTGTTATTATAGGTGCAGCGGCAGCATCCCCTGATGTACTTAAGTTTTTCAATGATATCGGTGTTCTGGCAATTCAGGGATATGGTCTGACAGAGACTTCTCCTGTAATATCTGCGGAAAATGATACACATATGCGCAAGGATTCCGTTGGACCTGCAATTCCGGGAGTAGAAGTCAGAATTGATAATCCCGGAGAAAACGGTATTGGTGAAATTGTTGCAAGAGGCGAAAATATAATGCTTGGATATTATAATGCGCCCGAACAAACTGCGGAAATTATCAAAGACGGTTGGTTGTACACCGGAGATATGGGAAGAATGGACAAGGACGGATATATATTTATATGCGGACGAAAGAAGAATGTAATCGTTCTTTCTAACGGAAAAAATGTATTTCCCGAGGAAATTGAGACTCTGGTCAATCTTTCACCTGCAGTAAAGGAATGTATCGTATATGCCGAAGGCGACGATATTTGTTGCAAAGCGGTAACGGATGAGAAGTTTGAAGGAGACGGTGAGGATGCTATAGCCAAGCATATTGCATCTGTAAATGAAAAATTGATTAACTACAAAAAAATAAACAGATACACCATTCAGCAAGATGAAATGGCAAAAACTACAACCGGAAAAATCAAACGGTAATAGTGAGTATAAAACCGACAGTTGTTTTAATTGTCGGTTTTGTGGTATATAAAGTGAGAGGTGATTGACGTTGAAGGTTTTTTGTGGTACAATTAATCACAATAAGAAGATATAGAATAAGAGAAATAAATAATTAATTATGAAAGGAATATACAGATTATGGATATAAAAAAGCTTGCATTGGAAAAGCATTATGCTTGGAAAGGAAAAATTGAGGTTGTATCACGGACTCCTGTGAAGTCAAGTGAGGATTTGTCAACAGCGTATACGCCAGGCGTTGCTGAACCTTGTCTTGCAATAAAGGATGATGTGAATAAGTCCTATGAGCTGACACGCAGGCATAATCTGGTGGCTGTTGTAACTGACGGTTCAGCCGTTCTTGGACTTGGTGACATTGGTCCTGAGGCGGGTATGCCTGTTATGGAGGGTAAATGTGTTCTGTTCAAGGAATTTGCGGATGTGGATGCCTTTCCTATTTGTATAAAGAGTCAGGACGTGGATGAAATTGTAAAGACCATTTACAATATATCAGGCTCTTTCGGGGGGATTAATCTTGAAGATATTGCGGCACCGCGTTGCTTTGAAATCGAAAGAAGGCTTAAGGAAGTTTGTGATATCCCTGTATTTCACGATGACCAGCACGGAACAGCTATTGTTGTTGCGGCGGCAATGCTCAATGCACTGAAGGTGGTTGACAAGAAGATTGATGAAGTGAAGGTGGTTGTCAACGGTGCAGGGTCAGCGGGTATTGCCATTGCAAAGCACCTGCTCAGACTTGGTGTGAAAAATATGATTATGTGTGACAGTTTAGGAATCATTTGTGAAGGAATGGAGAAACTGAACCCTGCTAAGGAAGAAATGAGCAGAATTACAAATGCTGAAAAGCAGAAAGGAACTCTTGCTGATGCAATGAAGGGGGCGGATGTTTTTGTAGGTGTTTCTGCACCCAATGTTGTGACAGAAGAAATGGTGGCTTCAATGGCTGAGGGCAGTATTGTGTTCCCTATGTCAAATCCGGTTCCCGAAATTATGCCTGACAAGGCACTGGCAGCAGGAGCTGCTGTTGTTGGAACAGGTCGCTCTGATTTCCCCAATCAGATAAACAATGTACTCGCTTTTCCCGGCATTTTCAGAGGTGCTCTGGATGTTCGTGCATCGGATATCAATGAAGAAATGAAAATGGCAACTTCATATGCTATAGCAAGTCTTGTGGACGAGCAAGAGTTGAAGGCTGACTATATTTTGCCAAAGGCTTTTGATTCTCGTATAGGCAAAACCGTTGCAGAAGCTGTTGCAAAGGCAGCACGGGATTCGGGTGTTGCGAGAATATAAACCGCTTACATTATGATTTAAGAAAAATCTTCAAAAAAGTCAATGTCATTTTTTGTCATTCTATTGACTTTTTTGCAATAATATGGGATAATACATTGGAATGGTAGAGGTGCAATACTTATAAGTAGCATGGTTCAATGACGGAAACAAGGCTCTGTGTGAAAGGAAGTGTTGCCGAAATGGCTTGGTTTTCCGTAATCAGGCTGTTGGGACACAGCAGAATATGCTGCGGACTGTCACTTCGGTGGAGAGCTATCCTGAAATTTAAACATAAAATCTGACTCTTACAGCCGAAGCATATGTGTGTGCCTCGGCTGTTTTTGCAAAATAATGCACGGGTTTCCGTGCCCCAAAATTTTTTTCAAATTGTCCGCAAAAAAAGAAATAAAAATATTTAGCGGACGGAACGGAGATTTTTATGAAAAAATCAAACATTATCAAACTGATAGTTGTTTTGCTGGCACTTGCGGTTGTTGTTGTGAGTGCGTTGACAGTGAAAACAACTGTTACAACTGTTGACTGTGCAACTTGTGCTGATGCCGGCGAAGTTATTGCAGATTGTGCGGATTGCGGCGGTTCAGGAGTTGTGCCTTCAGGAAGCAACTATTATGCTACAATAGTTTCATTGCTTCCACCTGTGATTGCAATTATACTTGCCCTTGTAACAAAAGAAGTTTATTCTTCACTTTTTATCGGTATAGTTATTGCGGCTTTGTTTGCAAAGGACTTCAGACCTGTTGCAGCTATGGATGCTGTTCTGGGTGACGGTCTTATCGGTGCGGTTGAAGGAACTGCTGGTATCTTTATTTTCCTTGTGGTTCTTGGTGTTCTTGTTGCACTTATCAACAAGGCAGGCGGTAGTGCTGCCTTTGGTACATGGGCAGAAAAGCATATCAAGTCAAGAACCGGTGCAATGTTTGCAACCTTCATTCTTGGCGTTCTTATCTTTATTGACGACTATTTCAACTGTCTTACGGTTGGTACCGTAATGAAGCCTGTTACAGACAGACACAAGATTTCAAGAGCAAAGCTTGCATATCTTATTGATGCAACCGCTGCTCCCATTTGTATGATTGCTCCCATTTCATCATGGGCTGCGGCAGTTTCAAGCTATGCTCCAGAAGGAACATCAGGTATCGCAATGTTTGTTCAGGCAATTCCTTACAACTTCTATTCATTGCTGACATTTGTGTTTATTATTGCTCTTTGTCTTTCAAAGAGAGAATTCGGACCTATGCAGCTTCATGAAATGAACGCTCTTACAAAAGGTGACCTCTTCACAAGCGGTGAAAGAGTGGATGAAAAAGAAGAAAACGAAGTATGCCAAAAGGGCAAGGTTATTGATTTGATTCTTCCCATTTTGGTGCTCATAGTGATTTGCGTTCTTGCACTTATCTATGTAGGCGGATTCTTTGGTCCTGACCTCTGGGGCGGTACAGATAATGTTGGTAGCTTTATCGGTTCATTCGGTAACACAGATGCAACCTTTGGTCTTCCCTGGGGCTCTATTATTGCTCTGGTGCTCACAATCGGATACTTTATGCTCAGAAGAATCATTACCTTTAAGGATGCAATGGAATGTATTCCCAAGGGCTTTATAGCAATGGTACCTGCAATTCTTATTCTTACCTTTGCTACAGCACTTAAGAACGTAAACAGCCTTATGGGTTATTCTACATATGTAGAAACACTTCTTGCAAATGCAAGTGCACTAAAAAATCTGCTTCCGGCTGTAATCTTTATTGTTGCATGCGTTATTTCTTTTGCAACGGGCACATCATGGGGTACCTTCGGTATTCTTATCCCTATTGTTACAGTTATTTTTGAAGCATCTGATCCGCTTATGATTATCGGTATGTCAGCTTGTCTTGCAGGTTCTGTATGCGGTGTCCACTGCTCACCTATTTCAGATACAACAATTATGTCTTCTGCAGGCGCAAAGTGCGACCACCTGAATCACGTATCAACTCAGCTTCCTTATGCGATTACTGTTGCGGTTATATCCTTCGTTTCGTTTATTCTTGCAGGATATATCCAGAACTGGTTTATCGTATTCCCAATTGGTCTCGTATTGACTGTTGCTTCAGTTTTTGTCCTTGGCAAAAAATTAGCAAAATAGTTAAATCAAGCTCTCACAACCCCTTGCCGCAATTTCGGCACGGGGTTGTTTTTCTGGTTTCTTTACAAATGTTGGGATAAGCTCTTTGGAAAGTTGCTTTCTATGTAAATTTATGTATTTTTTTGTATTACAAAAATCTTGAAGAAATTTCCAATAGGGGATTGACAATAAAATTTTTAATGCTATAATCAACGTAAAGAGCGGTCATGATTTTTTCAATAAATCATGTTATTACGATTGCACTTTTCTTGTATAATAGGAAATTACGCAATTTCCTATTATACAAGAAACAAAAATAAATTGCCCGTGCAAAATTTTCGGCTATGCCGAAATGCACTTGGGCAAACAAAGCGATATTACTTCGCCCGCCGCCTGCGGCGAGCGGCGAAGCCGCTTTGTTCATTACTCCCCTTATAGGTTTTTTGCATATAAGCTTTCAACCGAAAACCGACCTGCATTTATAAGAACAAGAGAGGCTTCGACTGATTTGAGCTCTGTTGTGCGTGAGAATATTGA
>JAZRIX010000047.1:0-11426 GCA_045645485.1 Clostridia bacterium
CTTTTAAATATCAGGTTTAAATGAAGGCATAAGCTGAAGCTTGAAAAGATTATTCTTATGTTTTGTATCAATTAATTGTTTTTTTACAGGATCATCAATAATTCCCTCGCGTATATACCTGTCAAGCTCTGCATATGTGAAACCGAGATTTTCTTCGTCAGTTTTTCCGCAGAGTCCGTCAATAGGTGTTTTTTCAACCAATTCTGTTGGCAAGCCAAGGATATGGCCTATCTGCTTTACTTCCGTCACAGTAATATATGACATAGGTGAAAAATCTCCCACAGAATCACCGTAGCGTGTAGAATAACCAACCCAGTCTTCGGAGAGATTACACGTATTTGCGACTCTTCCGTTTACAGACTGACTAACGGCATAAAGCGTTGCCATACGAATTCTTGGCGGAAGATTTGTTTTTGTCAAAGTCGACAGTTCAAGTTCCTCAGGCATACTATCAACAATTCCGTCAATTGCAGCTTTGACGTTTATTTCGTAATGCCTGATACCCAGATGTTTTACCAGCATATAAGCCATATCAATATCATGCTGTTCACCCTGAGGCATAAGAACGCCTACAACACGTTCTTTGCCAAGAGCTTCAACGCAAAGTGCCGCAACAACAGAGCTGTCCTTGCCTCCTGAAATTCCGACAACAGCATTACAGTCTTTTCCGTTTTCTTCGAAGAAATCCTGTATCCATTTCACACAATCATTTTTTACTTTTTCAGCATCAAACATTTTTACACCACCTGAAAATTTTAATTATCTGAAGAAATATGCTTGTTAATTTCACTTTTCAACGCATAAGTTATACAATTATTTTCATCAATCTGCTCGGCTGAAAAAATATACTTTTTTGCATTATCAAAATCATTCAATTTGATATAACACTCACATATTCTCTGCAAAAAACGTATATCTTTTCTTATATTTGCAAGACTTTCGAAAATATCCAAAGCATGATAAAGTTTGTTACTTTTTATATAGCATACACCAAAGTTATATGCAAATTCAACACTGTCTATACCCTGAAGCTTGCATACGACAAACTGTTTGTCAACCCACAAAACTTCTGCAGTACACCGTTCTTCAAACCCGTTATTCAAAAAATCTGCAGAAAACGTCCCGACTTTAACGGTATAACCGCTATTGGCAACATAACCGCACTTGCCGATGCCGTCACATACAACAGCAATTGCCTTGGGGTCAAAATAATTTGAAGGTTCTTTTATCAGATGTACTGCTTTACCAATTTCAAATGGCTCAATTCCGAAGTAATGATTTATTCCGACAACGGTAAGAAGTACTTCTCTGCCGCTATCGGCAAATTCAATTATTTCTTTCTTGTATGTGTTATCGGTTTCGGTTATATTATTTTCATTTACGAATATTTTCTTTTTCCTGAAGAAAGCAAGTAACTTTTCAAGCATAACATTAAGCGAGGCTTTCAGCTCGTTCCATTGCTTTGTCTATATTTGCACAGAAGTTTTCATTACCGCACATAGCATAAAGTCCTGACTTTTTCATAGCTTTCATAGGCTGAGCATTTACGTGCGAAAATATAACTGTTCTTCCTGTTTCGTTGCATTTTTCGACAAATTCCTTCAATGCCTTGAGTACATCGGCGTCAATAGACGGAACAGCTCTCATTCTCAGAATAATACATTTGGTGTAATCTTTTACCTTTATTTTGGCTATCTGACTTGAAACAGCAAAGAAAAGCGGACCGCTGAGTTCATACACACTTATATGCTTCTGAACAAATCTGAGACCTGTATCTTCACCCTGCTCCACTTCTTTTACATACTTCCAGCTTTCAACCGAGCTTTCGTCACTGAGTCGTTTCATAAAGAGAACACATGCGAGAATAATCCCCGCAATAATTGCAACAACAAGGTCAAATACAACCGTAAGAACAAAGGTTGTAACCAGAATAATTATATCACTTTTGGGCGATGTTTTCACAAGGTATACAAACTGTCTCCACTGACACATATTGTAAGCAACAGAAATAAGAATTGCCGCAATTACAGGCATAGGAATCAAGCGTGCATAAGGTGCAAAAATTGCCAGAACAAGAAGCAATACAAGAGCGTGTACCATACCCGAAACGGGAGTTCTTCCTCCGTTCTTTACGTTGGCAGCAGTACGGGCAATTGCTCCGGTTGCCGGAATACCGCCAAACAAGGCTGATGCAATATTGGCAAGTCCCTGTCCTGTAAGTTCAGTATTCGAACGGTGTTTTTTGCCTACCATACCATCAGCAACAACACACGAAAGAAGTGATTCTATTCCTGCAAGAAGTGCGATTGTAACAGCATCAGGAAGAATTGCCATAATTGCGTTTACAGAAACATTTTGCGGCAATCTGAACTGAGGCAATGCAGCGTTCAGTGAATCTCCTATTGTTTTCACATCCTTTGCCCAGAAAGCCACAAGAAGACTTCCTGCGACTACAGCAATAAACGATGCGGGGATTTTTTCAATATATTTGATTTTGGGCCAGATAATCAGGATAAGAAGGCTTATTATTCCGATAATTATTGAATGAATATTGAAAGTGCCGATATTTTCAGCAAACATATGTAACTTTTCCATAGCTTCGATAGGTGAACCCGTATACTGAACCCCAAAAAAGTCCTTAAGCTGACCAATCAGCAAGGTAACAGCAATACCTGCAGTGAAGCCTGTTGTAATGGTAAACGGAATAAATCTTATAAGATTTCCGAATTTAAGAAGTCCCATTGTAATAAGAATAATACCTGCAATGATTGTAGCAAGGACAAGACCCTCTATTCCCTTTGTGGGGTCAAGAGCAATACCTGCAACAATGGTAGCAAACGCTGCTGTCGGGCCAGTAATCTGCACACTGCTGCCGCCAAAAAATGCGGCAACAAGACCTGCGACGATTGCGGTATATATACCCGCTTCAGGTCCGACACCTGAAGCAATTGCCAAAGCGATTGACAACGGCAGTGCAATAATTGCAACAATTATTCCCGCAATAACATCTTTTACAAATTGACTGCCGTTGTAGCCTTTCATGTCAGTGAAAAGCATAGGCATAAAGTTTTTCATAAAAAAACTTCCTTTCTTAGAACCTTTTTATCTTTTTACGTAATTCGGGGCATCTTTTGTTGTCAAAAGATGCCCATTGTTTCTGTATTAAAACTTATCAGAACAAGCCCGGAATGTTCATTCCGCCTGTAAGCTTGCTCATTTCGTCGGCAGATGTTTCTTCAACCTTGTGAAGAACATCGTTGACAGCAACCATAATAAGGTCCTGAAGCATTTCGATGTCGTCAGGATCAACAACATCAGGAGAAAGAACGATTTCTTCAAGCTCGCGTTTTCCGTTCATTTTAACAGTAACAGCACCGCCGCCTGATGATGCCTCATACACCTTTTCTTCCATTTCTTCCTGCATTTTCAGCATTTGCTCCTGCATTTTTTTTGCCTGCTTGAGCATCTGATTCATATTTCCTCCCATTGGCATTCCGCCGCCTCTGGGAAATCCACCCTTTGCCATAATATACATTTCCTTTCCTGTATAAAAATTTTTTATTCAACAACCGTCATTTTATCACCAAGCAAATCTTTTTTTGCGACAATATCAAAAACGCTTGCAGCTTGTCCATCACGTTGCTTCAGGTTGCCCTTTTTTGAAACAACAACTTTCAATTGTGTGCCCTCAACACCTGAAAAAAGTGTCGAAAGATACTGCTTTCCTTCTGTTGTATTGATTTTATCATACGCAAGATCGCCTGTCAATACAAGCTCAATTTCGTCCCCAAAATACAAAGCCTGTGCATTGAACAAAAATGTATAAAGACTTTTGCTTTCCTGCTTTATTTTTTCAAGAGCATTCTTCCATTTTGTCCAGCTTGCGGCATTATCAATGTGCGGTACAGCTTCTTTTGGCGTCTCAAGGGGAACAGATTTTTTTTGTGCAGGCGAAGATTTTTTAACTGTTATACCTCCTGCTTTTATATCATCCATTTCACGTTCAAGCTTTTCTATTCTCAAAGAAAGCTCTGCAATATCTGCTCCACTGCCTGGGGCACATAATTTTACCATTGCCATTTCTACGGCTATATTGGGAGCAGACATTTTTTTTGACTGCAATAAAAATTCACCCAATACCGAAATTGCTGAAATAATTCTGTCAACGCTGTATTTTTCGGATTGTTTTTTTAATTTTTCAATTACTTCATCCGTTTTTTCCAGAATAAAATCAGGTTCATTCGTAGATTTGCAAATCATCAAGGCTCTGAAATGTGAAATAAGCTCTTCAAGAAAATTAGGAGCTTCCTTTCCTTTTTTCAGAAAATTGTCAACAGTATTCAGCGTAGTATTTGAATCATATTCCGCGATACTGTCAACAACAGAAAAAAGAATACGTCTGTCAGCAACTCCGACGATGTCAACAATATCATCATAACGAAGCTCATCTTTTGCAAAAGCAACGCACTGATCCAGAATACTCAGACCGTCACGCATCGAACCATCAGCAAGCTCAGCAACAAGCTCAAGGGCATCAGGTGTTATTGCGATATTCTCAGCCTTTGTTATTTGGCTTAGCCTTCGTTCTATATCTTCGATAACAATTCTTCTGAAATCAAATCTTTGACACCGTGAAAGAATTGTTGCCGGAATTTTATGAGGTTCCGTTGTAGCAAGAATAAAAATAACATGTCCCGGAGGTTCTTCAAGTGTTTTAAGAAGCGCATTGAATGCTTCCTTAGTGAGCATATGTGCCTCGTCAACGATATAAACTTTATATTTACATTCTGTAGGACTGTAGATTACTTCATCACGTATTTCACGGATGTTATCAATACCGCTGTTGCTGGCAGCATCCATTTCATAAACATCCAGTATGCTTCCGTCAAGAATCCCTCTACAGGTCGGACATTCATTGCAAGGATTTCCTTCTATAGGATTTGTACAGTTCACGGCACGGGAGAAAATCTTTGCAGAAGAGGTTTTTCCTGTACCTCTTGTGCCGCAAAACAAATACGCATGAGCAATTCTGCTTGTTTTTATACTGTTTTTCAGAGTTTCGGACACGTGATCCTGACCGACCACATCTTCGAAAATCAAAGGACGCCACTTTCTGTACAACGCCTGATATGTCTCAGCCACTTGTGTCACCTCTTTGTAATTTGAAAAAAATCTAAAAATAAAAAGCTATGTGCTTGAGTTTGAAACAAAAACCCCTTCGTTACTTAACCGTTCAACTCAGATTCGGCACCCCTGCGGCACATCAAAAAGAACTGCTTAACGCTGCTGCATTCCTGCCCTGACGTGGTTCACAGGTTTCAATTGCGCAGGACCGAAATCATCAACATTGACCGAATTAAGGCAGCCAAGACAATTTTGTCCCTCAGCTCAAGTTTTCATCCCCACTATAGCGGATTGTGGGTTACAAGGTACCGCTAACACCCCAATTTAACATAGCTTAAAAAGTATATCATACAATCATTATTCTGTCAAGAATTTTTATTTTATACGGCAATAAAAAAAGACTGCTTAAAACTGAACCTAGCTCCTAATTGTCAGATTTTTGGTCTGACTTTTTGGGGTCACATCAAATATTGTTTTAAATAGTCTTTTTCAGTATATCATCTAAACGATTAATGATAAAGATAGAACCCGTTTCCTACAATTTTTTGAGATTCAGCAAAAACCGTAAATGCGTTTGGGTCAATCTGTTCAATTTTACGTTTGAAGTCAACAGTTTCCCTCTCCTTCAGTGCACAGAAAAGCATCTTTTTGTTCTCATCTGTATATGCACCAACAGCATCTATAACAGTAACCCCTCTGGAGGATGAACCAACCAGTCTTCTTGCCAGCTCGTCGCCACTGTCACTGATAATAAAGGCTATAGTAGAAACGTTCAGCTTTGCAATAAGAAAATCAACTGAATATGTAGAAACAAACAAAGCAATAATGCCAAAAAGAGCCAGATTTACTTGCTTGAAAACAATGAGCGAAGCAACAATTACAATACCGTCAATTACAAGCAAAAGCTTTCCTATAGGCATCTGCGGCATACTATGCTGAAGCAGTCTGCCTATAATATCCGTTCCACCCGTAGATGCCCCTGAGACAAAGGCAATACCTATTCCTGAACCGTACAGAACTCCGCCAAAAATTGTAGCCAGAAAAACATCATCCGTAAGGGGTGGGAGATATGAAAACAACTGTACAAAAACAGACAGCACTCCTGCACCGAAAAGTGTTTTCAAAGTAAAAGATAATCCAAGCACCTTGAGTCCAAGCAATAACAGAATAACATTGAGAACACCAAATGTTATACCAGGAGGCAAAGAAAAGGTGTGAAAAAGAATTGTAGAAACACCTGACATTCCTCCGCAAACAATTTTATTCGGTGTAAGCAACAAGCTAACTGCAGCCGCAGTTATCATAGTACCCAAAATCGTAAGTAAAATATCTTTGATTTTTTTCATAAGAAACATCCTTTCTTCATGAGATCCTTCATATATCTGCCAAAAAATACTTTACTACAAATTTATCTTTTTTTCAAGTGTTTTTCTTAATTTAAAATAACCGTCTTAAGGTCTTTTATATCCTCAAGAACAAAGTGGGGATTAATTCATAGCAATAAGTGCCATTTAAGGCTTTGGTTTTTCTATAAACAGCGGTTTTTTTCTGTTGCATTGAAGAGTATATCTCTTACACCTGCCCGTGAAGCAGCAACCGCTGCACACATACCTGCAAAGCCTCCGACCACAACGACTATATCTACATTATGCATCATATTCAACCTCCTTTGAACATATGAATCTTTTCCTTTTTTTGCAAGAAGCTCTGCCCCGTTATCCATAGCATTTCCAACATCCGCAACAGCAAGCTCATAAGGGCACACAATGGATCCCGTAGGTGCATAAAGTGCACACTCAACACCGTCAGCAATAATGGGTTCAAGCTCTTTTATGCGGTTTCTGTCAATAATTCGGGACCTTCTATACACAAAAAAAGACGCAACAAAGCAAGTCTTTGTAAAAACTTTGCTTTGATACGTCTCCATAACTCTGTATCATAGATATAATGCAATTTTATAACATAAATGTTAAGTAAAAAAAGAATTTTTGTTTATTTAT
This sequence comes from Clostridia bacterium, assembly GCA_045645485.1. Lineage (GTDB taxonomy): Bacteria > Bacillota > Clostridia > Monoglobales > Monoglobaceae > SIG440. The sequence continues at coordinate 7,125 of JAZRIX010000047.1, forward strand.
TCAAAAAAGCATCTCTCTTTGCTCCCCAAAGCTTTGTCATAAACTTCAGAACAGTGCCAACCAATAATGCGTCCGCAATTGTTCCGATGCCTACGCTTTCAATTTTTCCCGTAAAGATAAGGCAGGTAATCAAAGAAATCAGAACCGCGGTTATATCATAAAAAATCTTAATTTTGGGAAAGTCATTTTTTGTTTTCTTTGCAATCGCCTGAATAGCACCCTCGGGAGGATTCTGGATAATATTTGCCGGAACATATAAAAACAATGCTGTAGAAATGAGTCCTATACTTACAATTAATTCGATGATTCGGAATACCATATTGTCAGGTATAGGAATAAGAGCCATACAATTGTTTGTCAGTGTGGTAAAAGACCCATATATAAGACCCGCAAAAATCTGCAAAAAATATATCGGCTTGAAGTCCTTTCTTAAAATGAGAAGTTCAAGAATAACCAATACAGTATAATATACAACGGTTGCAATGCCCATATCAAATCCCCATACACATGTTACGGTATACGGAATTGAACTAACGGGAGAAACACCGAAATTTGATTTGACAGAAACTGCAACACCCAGTGCAAGAATAAACAATCCGCCAAAATACATTATCAATCTTTTAAATAAATTTTTCATCTAATACCTCTTTTTTGAACAAAGCGGCTTCGCCACTCGGCTTGCGGCTGTCGAAGTATTTACGCTTTGTTTGCCCATGTGCGTTTCTGCCATAGGCAGAAAAATTCGCACGGACAGTTTAAATTTCTATTATATAAAAAACAGACAGCAACAAAAGCTGCTGCCTGCTTAGCTAAAACAAATTAAAATTCCTTTTTGAGCGGATTTCCTGCTGCATCGACAGAAAGTGAGTTTGTAAGAATTCTGATAAGGTCAATCAAAGGCCAGATCCACGAGAGTGTACCGCAACTAACCAATGTTATCACTATCTTCAGAATACCGTAGGATGTAAAGCCAAGGTAGAAGTCGTGAACGCCGAATGCTCCGAGAAAGAATGCCAGAAGAAGTGCAACAAGCTTCGACTTCTGTACACTGCTTGCAGCTCCTGATTCAAGAATAGCACCGCATTTTGTACAAACACTTGCACCACTAAGAGCTTCTGCACCGCAGTTGTGACAGAACTTATTTCCGTTTCCTTTTGCGAATCCGCAATTTACACAGATAGCAGCACCTGAATTTAATTCATTTCCGCAATTTTTACAATACATTATCGTTTTCCTCCTGATATGTAAAATTCAACAAAATATAACATCTTATGTTAATTTATACTTAAATATAACATATAAATATATATTTTGTCAATACTATTGTGTTCTTCGAAAAACGGTTATACGCATTATTTTCTTGAACGTTTGTTGATGAGCAAAAGAATTATAATTGCCGCAACCACTATAACCGCAACAAGAACAAAAATAATGATTATTGATATAATCAACGAAATCTTTACCGCTGTTACATTTTTGTCAACCGCAACAGCTTCAGCCGTTTCATCATTTTCCTGTGGCTCATCTGATGTTACTTCCTCTGTTTTCGTTTCGGTTTCGGTTACAGTATTACTTTCAGGTTCCGAAACAGGCTGTGATTCAATTTCAGGTTCTTTTTTAGGTATTGGCTCAGCCTGAACAGGTTTTGTCTGCTTCAAAGCAACCCAACCCGAATTTCCGTTATAGCTTGTATATCCCCAGTTGCCTGAAACCGCAAATCAAAGTTGTCAGAATCCACATTTTATTTTACCACATTAAATTTGTTTTTTCTCAGCAAGACATATTATATATGGGCAAACAGTTCATCTCTGATTTCTTCAATATTGTCAGGATATTTTTTATACAGCATATAAACAGCAAAGCTTGTGTCCGAAGAATCCGCCTTTGAAAACTTTCTGATTTTTGCGATACAGAATATGTAAAGAAAAATAACAAAAACATAGAAAATCAATACAAACAGAAGATTTCCCGTAAAAAGACAGAAATCAAAAAAACCGTGAGCAAGTATAGGCATCAGAATACTTCCTGCAATATAACGCTTTTTGTCGAAGGCTTTAAGTGAAGAGTCCAGAACCCCATTTGATTTAAGTCTTTGTTCAAATTTTGCCGCCTTTGCCGTTACGTGCCACAAGCTGTAATAATAACCCATCAACACACCAAAGAAAGCATGACCCGGTACAGACAAAATTGCACGCATAATTGCCACAGACCAGCCTCCGTTTTCACCGAATACATACAAAATATTTTCAAATGCAGCAAAACCAAGAGCAACAAAAACGCCGTATACTATGCCGTCAAACAAGCTGTTGAACTCTTTGTGATTTTTTGTGCCTATAATCATAAATATCCACTTGAAGCCTTCTTCAACCAGTGCAACAAAAATGAAAGCCTCAATAAAGTTCTGGAACAATCCAAAAATACCGGTCGGCATAAACAATTTATATGTAAGGGGAACAAAATGTGCAACGACCTTGCAGAAAAGCCGGCCTACAGTTTCAAAGGCCGTGCTAAAAATTATTACCGGAAAGCAAGAACTGATACCGCAAATAAAAAGCACGATAAGCAACCACAGCGGTTCTTTTTCTGCCCTGTCCTTTATAAAAACGTAAATCATCAATGCCAAAGCGGGAAAAAGAGCCGCAATTGTCAGAAGTATTTCATTCAATCCCATTTTTATATACCTCACTCAATAAACTTTAAAACACAATACTGTGTACGTTTTCACAAAAAATTTTTTTATTAAAGTTGCCGATTTCTACTTTATTGCTTTGTTCTTCCATCTTCCAAGTTTGTAGAAGATTGCAGTAATAACAGCACCAAGAAGCCACGAAATCAGCAAAGAAAGCTGAATACATTCGTTTCTGCCGTATGGGAGCTCATCAGTTCTGGTCAGGTATGAAATTCCGTAAGCAACAGGAATTCTGAATGCTACTGTTGTTATAAGAGAAATCCACATTGGAGTCATGGTATCACCTGCTCCGCGCATAATTCCAGAAAGGCTCTGAGTAACTGCAACAGCAATATAGCCTGCTGCAAGAATCTGCATCAGATAGTAGCTTTTGTCTACCAACTCTTTTGTATCTGTAAAGAATCCCATTAAAAACTTTCCGAAAATAAGAATAACAACCGTAATCAAAGTAGAACAAACAACAGCAATAAGTGTACCTTGCTTTGCACCTTTTGTAACTCTGTCATAAAGACCTGCACCTACATTCTGTCCTGCATAGGTTGTGAGTGCCATACCAAAAGAAAAGTTGGGCATCATAGCAAAACCGTCAACTCTCATAATAACAACGTTGGCAGCTATAAATAATTCACCAAACTGATTGGTGAGAGACTGTACAATAATCATAGCAGAAGAAAATATCGCCTGAGTCAGTCCTGAGGGTATTCCAAGCTTTATTATTGTTTTCACAAAGCGAGCATGAGGTTTGAGATATTTCAAGCCAAAATCAAAAAATTCTCTCATTTTTGTCAATTTCCACAAGCAAAGCAACGAAGACACGCACTGTGCAATAACAGTAGCAAGTGCCACACCGCCAACACCCATTTGCAAACTTGCAACAAAATACACATCAAGAACAATGTTTATTACTGTCGCAACAAGCAAATAAACAAGTGGTGAAAAAGAGTCTCCCATTCCGCGGATTACACCGCTGAGAATATTATAGTAACCCATTCCTGCCATACCAAAAAGCGAAATCAAAAGATAACTGGTACACCCGTCGATAATTGAATCGGGAGTGTTGAGAATCTGCAATATGGGGCGTATTATGGGTGATGCTACAATGGCAAGACCGACACATGCGATTGCGGTAACTGTAATACAGGATCCGATTGTATTTGTAAGTGCATCTCTGTTTCTTGCTCCAAAAAACTGTGCGGCCATTATGCTTGCCCCTGCTGATATACCGATAAACAGCACCAACAGCATATTCAGAATGGGTGCAGCACTTCCTACAGCTGCAAGGGCATTGTCCCCTATGTACTTTCCTACAACAATACTGTCAACAGTATTGTAAAGCTGCTGGGCAATATTTCCTATCAGCATCGGCAATGTAAATGATAATATACTTTTCCACGGAGCACCCACTGTCATATCTGTAGGCGCAAAAATACTTTTTAACACAAAAAATCCCTCAGTTCTATATATTTTGTCATTTAACATATACTAATTGATTTTGTCAAGACTGGGACAAAAATTATTTTTTCATAGAAATAAGCTTTTCGGCCATAATATAGCCTGCCTCTTTATCAAGTCGGCTTGAACCCGGCCTGGATTCGTATATTGTATCATAAAAC
>JAZRIX010000048.1:0-13456 GCA_045645485.1 Clostridia bacterium
CTTAACGCCCTGTAAATATTATATCATATGGTGATTTGTCAAGGTAAGACTGCGTAGCAGTTCCACCTTGACAAGGGACGTTTGTGATAAAACTTTTTATTTTTAAGAAAAGTGTCACCCATCATTGACAATTGTACAAAATAACGTAAATCTCTAGTCTTTTCCTATGGACAAATCATCCTTTTTGTGATATACTAATTCTGCGAAACAAATTTTATTAACAAATCCAAAGGAATTCTCATATGCATATGAGGGTTTTATTTCCCTTTTCTTTTTTTGCAACTACCATATTGAGTTTGGTAAAAACACAAATTCTCACTTAATGGTGGTTGTAGGAGTTTTCCTTCGTTATTAAGATTTGTTTCGCAGCAATCGAGGTTTGTGTTTTTCGGTGCACTGGACTTCGGTTGGTGCACTTTTTTTATTTGTAAATCTTTTTTGACGCAGGGAGGGAAAGTATCTGTCATTGTGCAAATCTTAAGTGCAAATATCTTAAATTTGGAGGAATACAAATGAAAAAAATAATTGCAAAAACACTCTCATTAGCATTATGTATGATTATGACACTCTCCGTAATATGCGTTTGGGCTGAAAGTTATGTTACTTTATACACCGAAGACGGTCGTTCAAAAGCTTTTCCTACTTCTAAAGCAGAATCGCAATTAACTGTTGGATGGTACAAAGAACCTGTTCAGAGACTTTATGCCGAAGGTAAAAGTAAAGTCTTCCCCAAATCTCAAGTTCAAGCACAGTTATCTGTTGGCTGGTACACAGAACCCGTCCAGAGGCTTTATGCACCGGGCAAAAGCCAGTTGTTCAAAAAATCTCAGGTTGCTACACAATTAACAGTTGGTTGGTCAACCGAAGAATATATCAAATTATATGCTGCAGACGGTAGAACTAAATACGTAAAAAAATCTGATGTAGCAGCAAATAAAAAAGTCGGATGGTATGAAAGTTACGAAGAAATAACTTTTGAACAAAATGCAAAAAAAGTAAACTCTTTAAAATACAGGTCTTCTCAAACAGGCTCTGTTAACGGATTGATTACATATCAATATAACAGATATATAGGTACACGAGCAGATGTTGGAGCAAAAGTTATGCTTGTTCAAGCAAATCATATCCCTTTAGCTTTTGACTCCCTCAATTTCCTCGTTATATCCAGCTACGATGATCCATTAATATATTCAACAACTGTTGACGGAAACGGCAACTTCTATTTCGATAATATTCCGTCAGGTGAATATTATCTCATAGTTAAAGGCAAAAACACAAATGAATCACCTGCAATTACAGAACTGAATATATCATCTGCAAAACTTTATCTTAATGGCAAAATATCAAATGAAGCATTGGAAAACCTGATATTAAATATAGAACTTTACAGCTTTGATATTGAAAAAATTAAAGTTGAAAGAGGTCAAACTGTTCGTTACAGCAAAGACTGGGGTTATACTTACATTTAATCAAAAGACTCTGTTCCGATTACTGAGGGTAACACCTTAGTGTAATAAGATCCTTCGTTGCTCTCAGGATGACATAAATGTTCATATAGTAACCTATAAGTCATTCTGAGTCAACGGTGACAAATCTTATCACTTTGACTTTTGTTAAAGAACCTGAAAATTATTACGCACAGCATTTTTGCTGTGCGTAATATAACTTATTTTCCTTTTATATACTCATCAATCGCCTCAGCGGCAGACTTTCCCGCTCCCATGGCAAGAATAACAGTTGCGGCACCCGTTACAGCATCACCGCCTGCATAGACGCCTTCCTTTGTGGTGAGACCGCCGTCATTCTTTGTAATTATACATCCTCTGCGGTCGGTTTCCAGACCTTCTGTTGTATTGCGTATAAGAGGATTTGGCGATGTGCCGATTGACATTATAACAGCATCCACGTCCAAATCATACTCTGAATCAGGAATTTCAACAGGGCTTCTTCTGCCTGATGCGTCAGGCTCTCCGAGCTCCATTTTTATGCATCTTATACCTTTGACAAAACTATTCTCGTCACCCAGTATTTCAACAGGATTGCTGAGAGTTTTGAAGATAATTCCTTCTTCCTCTGCGTGTTCAACCTCTTCACGCCGTGCAGGAAGCTCATCCATTGAACGGCGGTACACGATGTATACCTCATCCGCTCCAAGTCTCATTGCACATCTTGCCGCATCCATTGCAACATTTCCGCCGCCTACAACAGCAACCCGTTTCGCACGGATTATGGGCGTTGCAGAATTTTCTTTATATGCCTTCATCAGATTCGTTCTTGTGAGAAATTCATTTGCAGAATATACTCTGTTGAGGTTTTCACCCGGTATATTCATAAATCTGGGAAGTCCTGCACCCGTTCCGATGAATACAGCTTTATAACCGTCAGCTAAAAGCTCGTCAACGGTTTCAGTTTTGCCGATTACCGCATTGGTTACAATTTCAACACCAAGTGCCTTAAGGTTTTCTATTTCACGTTTTACAATATCCTTGGGAAGTCTGAATTCAGGAATACCATAAACAAGAACTCCGCCCGCAACGTGAAGTGCTTCAAAAACCGTTACGTCATAACCCTTCTTCGCAAGGTCTCCAGCACAGGTAAGACCTGATGGTCCCGAACCTACAACAGCAATCTTTTTGCCGTTCTTCACAACATCACTTGCTTTTGCTTTGCCGTTTTTCATATACCAGTCAGCAACAAAGCGTTCAAGTCTGCCAATTCCAACGGGTTCGCCCTTGATACCGCGTACACACTTGGATTCACACTGCTTTTCCTGAGGGCAGACACGTCCGCACACGGCAGGAAGCGAGCTTGATTTGTAAATCACGTCATAAGCTCCCTGAAAATCACCGTCTGCTACCTTTGCGATAAACTCAGGAATATGTATCTGTACGGGACAGCCTCCAACACAAGGCATATTTTTACAGTTCAGACAACGCTTTGCTTCGTCAATTGCCATTTCTTCTGTATATCCCAGTGCAACTTCCTCAAAATTTCTGCATCTTATCTCAGGAGCCTGCACAGGCATTTCGTTTTTCTTAAGTGACATATTAGCCATTGCTCTGAGCCTCCTTGAACAAATTACAGGTTTCTTCACGGTGCTTGTTTTCGGTTTCACGGTACATTGAGCTTCTTCTGATTACCTCATCAAAGTCCACAAGATGTCCGTCAAAATCCGGACCGTCAACACATGCAAACTTCATTTCACCGCCAACGGTGAGTCGGCAACCGCCGCACATGCCTGTTCCGTCAATCATAATGGGGTTCATACTTACAATTGTTTTGATTCCCAGCTCTTTGGTAAGCAGGCAGACAAATTTCATCATAACAAGCGGACCGATTGCAATTACCAGATCATACTCCTCGCCACTTTCAACCAGCCTGCGGAGTGCATCAGTAACAAGTCCCTTTTCGCCGCAGGAGCCGTCATCAGACATAAGCACCAGCTTATCAGAAACCGATTCAAACTCCTCCTTCAGAATAACCAGATCACTGTTTCTGAAGCCGACAATCGAATGAACCTCAGCACCGTTTTCCTTGAGAGCCTTTGCCGTAGGATATGCAATTGCACAACCAACGCCGCCGCCGATAACTGCAACCTTTTTGAAGCCTTCAACCTCAGAGGCTCTGCCCAAAGGTCCTACAAAATCCTTAATACAGTCACCTTCATTCAAGCTGTTCAGTTTCATTGTTGTGGCACCCACAACCTGAAAAATTATTGTAATTGTACCATTGTCACGGTCATAATCCGCAATGGTGAGAGGAATTCTTTCACCATTCTCATCAACTCTCAGAATAATAAACTGTCCTGCCTGAGCCTTTCTTGCAACTCTCGGTGCAACAACCACCATCTTGGTAACAGTGGGATTTAATTTTTTCTTTTCTTTTATAAGAAACATTAAGGACACCCTTTCTGTCAAAACTCATTAAAACTTGAACACGACTTTTCCTTCTTCCAGAGCAAGGCGTGCAGAAAATTCTTTTCCGCTCTTCTTTGATACAAAGCCTCCGATAATCGGAGTTGTACCCTTTTCAAGCAGCTGCTTTATATTATCAATGGAAATAACCTTTCCGCAAATTACGTTCCGCGTTGAGAACTTGCACCCTTCCTTGTAGCCTCGGCATCCGTAACCGAATTTTGTTCTCGCTACCTCACTGCCGCAAAGAGGGCACTTTCCAACAACATCGCCGACAAATCCGTCAAAGGTTTCACCCATTTGTTTATTCACTTCAAATACATTCGCAATCTCACCTTTTACAAAGCCGAGTGCATCGTCAATTGTTTTTGTTCCTTTGAAAACCCCCTTCAGCTCAACACCCATCTGGGAGGTTTTAAATTTATCCATAATTATGTTCATTCTGGACAGAGACTCAATAAGGTTTTCCCCTGCAGGAAGGATTGTATATGTATCCTTTTTCAGCTGTATATACTGACTCTTTCGGGCGTTATCAATAATCCCCGTTCTGGTGGCTTCTGTTCCAAGTTCAAGACCTTCGAACATTGCCTTATATTCAGCTTCTTCAATCTCCTGCTCAGAAGCATTTGCCTTTTCTTCCTTAAAAGGATTTTTCAGATAATTGTTCAGTGTCTCTATTGTATAATGCTTCGGCGGACTTGTTTCCTTTTCAACGGGAACAAAATTTATGTTTACTTCATCACCCTTTTCAAGAGGCGGAAGGATTTTGTCTTTCTTTGTATAGTCATCATACTTTGTCCAACCGGGATTTACAATCACCGTACCCTTGAGGGTAAAATTCTCAAGCTCGCCTGCCGAAATTGTTATTTCGGTTTTTTCAACGGTACATTCTTCAGCACAAAATACCGCAACAAAACGTCTCATAATTGCACTGTAAACCTTCATTTCGTTCTCCGACAGTTTTGTCTTGTCAGGAATTTTGTACGTAGGCGTCAGTGCAGAGTGTGATTCAATCTTTGAATCGTCAAATATGGTTTTACTGAATCGGAATTCAACTGGATAACCCATCTTCTTCACCGATTCAATTATAGTCTTTATCTTTCCCTGCTCTGCTGTTGCAAGGTATTCGGAATTGGTTCTGGGGTATGTCACATAGCCTTTCTCATAAAGTCCCTGTACAATTTCCAGACTTTCCGCCATTGACATCTTGTATTTCTTCCCCAAAAAATTCTGGAGCTTTGTCAGGGAATAGAGTTTTCCCGGTGCAAGTTTGTCCTTCTTCTTTTTCTTTTCGGTCACCACAGCCTTTTCGGCATTGTATCTGTCACAAAGTGCCTTTGCATCATTCAGCTTTGATTTGTCAAACTTCTGCTTGCTTACAAGCTCAATCTCGGTTCCGTTGGTTTCTGCCTTGCTCTGTAGTGCGTAATAAATATCAGGAACAAAATTACGTATCGCCATATCACGGTCGTAAATTGCCTTTACAATGGGAACAATAACTCTTCCCACACGCAAAAGTGTTCCCGAACGCAGTGTCGCGTAGCGTGTCAGGTTTACACCGTAAAGCCAGTCCATATAGGTTCTGGCGTAGCCTTCGTTTGCAAGGTTGTCATACTCGCTTTCATCCTTGAGACTCCGCATCGCTTCACGCACAGTCTGTGGTGTCTGGTCAGGCAGCCATATTCTTTTAAGTGACTTCTGACCGTTCAACGCCTTTTCTATACAGGTTCTGACAATAATTTCGCCTTCGCGGTCAGCATCGCCTGCGTTGACTATGGTATCAACATCATCACGGTTGCAAAGGCTTCTTATAATTCCAAACTGCTTTTCAACTCCCGAATCCACCTTTTTGCTTGCATCCTTCTTCAGTTCAAATACAAACTTTTCAGGAAAGCACGGAAGATTATCCATTGACCAGTACTTGTTTTCAGAATTCGGTGCATCATAAGCTTCCACATCAGCCAGAGAGAACAGGTGTCCGAACGCCCAGGTAATGATGTAGCCATCACCTTCAAAATATCCGTCATAACGTTTAAGCTGACCCACACCCGCCATAATATTTCTGGCAAGGCTGGGTTTTTCTGCAATTATAAGTACTATGTCAAAAACCTACCTTCAAAAACATCGGGGATGTTAAAACCGTTCGCAACACACAAACCTCGCCGCTCGCCGTACACAAGTACGCCTTCGGGTAACCCAAAACCAAAGTTTTGGGCTTGGTTTGTGTGTTCCAATTCGATTTTACTTATCCCCTTAAATATATTTTATGATTAATCTTCAAAATCAAACAATTCTGCGTTTCTTTCTTTGAATATTTCATAAGCCTTGTCAAGAATCTCAAGGTCGTCCTCGGGAACAAGAACACTTTCGCCGTCCTGCTCACCGTCGATTCTGAGGATAATCACCTCGTCAACCTCGTCGTCCTCTTCTTCCTTGTAAGGAATACAGATAACATAATCAGCACCATTTACCTGAACAGTGTCAAGATGCTCGAAGGTCTGTTTGTTTCCGTCATCATCAAACAAATCAACCAGAAAGTTATCCTCTTCTTCAATATTTGCATTTTTGTTAATGTTTTCAGCCATTTCAAATTCTCCTTTTTATATTTTTTTACTGTCAAGATATCCCTGCAGTATAAATGCCGCTGCAATACGGTCAACCGTATCCTTTCTTTTTTTGCCCCGTACATTGGTCTCATTCATCAGATTATGTGCCGAAACCGTAGTAAGACGTTCATCCCAAAGAATAACCTCCAGACCCGTAAGCTCCCGCAGAAGCTTTGCAAAAACCTTGGTCTTTTTTCCCCGTTCACCAATTGTCCCGTTCATATTCTTGGGAAAACCGAGAACAATCTTTTCAGCATTAAGTTTTTTTGCCAATTCAGCAGTATACTGTGCCACCTTGTTCATATTCTTCTCAGGAAGCACCTCAAGAGTATGAGCCGAAAAGCCAAGGGCATCTGACGTGGCATATCCCGTACGGCTGTCACCAAAATCAACACCAAGAATCATTGCTCTACCTCAATTGTTCTAATTTTTTTTAAATTTGATTTATTTTATCATATTTATCATCTAATCGCAAGTGTTTTTTTTTGAAAATCAGGACATTCACAAAAATTTTTGTCCTATAATTCTATTTTTGTTTTTCCACATATACAGTTTTTTTCTCTCAATGGATACTGTTGAAATCCTGAAAAATATCCCTGTCCTTCAGTGTTTTACCTGTGGATAACTCTGTGGAAAATGTGAATTGTAACAATTATGTAAACTAATCGAAAAAATATTGCCACAATTCCAACTTTTTTCTCCCAAATATAGGTTAATCTGACAATAAATGAAAACTTGACAAAACGTCGATTTTTGTATACAATATAAAGGATATTGAGTAAATTTAGGAGGCTCCGGAAAATGGGACTTACATTAGCACAAAAGATACTGAAAAACCATCTGGTTTGCGGCGAAATGGTTGCAGGTCAGGAAATCGGAATTAAAATTGACCAGACGCTGACTCAGGACGCAACAGGCACAATGGCATACCTTGAATTTGAAGCCATGGGTGTTCCCAGAGTCAAGACCGAAAAATCGGTTGCGTATATTGACCATAACACACTTCAGAGCGGTTTTGAAAACGCAGATGACCACCGCTTTATCGGCAGTGTGTGCAAAAAACACGGAATTTATTTTTCACGACCCGGCAACGGAATCTGCCATCAGGTTCACCTTGAAAGATTCGGTATTCCCGGAAAAACCCTAATCGGTTCAGACAGTCACACTCCCACAGGCGGAGGTATCGGTATGATTGCAATCGGTGCAGGCGGTATGGACGTTGCAGTGGCTATGGGCGGCGGTACATACTACATTACATGCCCAAAAATTGTTAAGGTTGAACTCACAGGAAAGCTTTCCCCCTGGGTTGCTGCAAAAGACGTTATTCTCGAAGTCCTCAAGAGACTTTCTGTTAAAGGCGGCGTTGGAAAAATTATTGAATATACAGGCGAAGGCGTGAAGACTCTTTCTGTTCCTGAACGTGCGACAATCACAAATATGGGTGCAGAGCTTGGTGCAACAACATCAATCTTTCCCTCAGACGAAACAACAAGAGAATTCCTCAAGGCTCAGGCAAGGGAAGAAGATTATACTCCTCTCTCAGCTGACCCTGACGCAGTTTATGACGAGGTTGTTGAAATCAACCTTAGCGAGCTTGTTCCTCTTGCCGCTTGTCCTCATTCACCCGACAACGTGAAATCCGTTGCAGAAATTGGCGAAATGAAGATTGATCAGGTTTGTATCGGTTCCTGCACAAACTCTTCCCTTCTTGATATGCTGAAGGTTGCATACATTCTTAAAGGAAAGACTGTTCATCCCGATGTATCCCTTTCAATCGCACCCGGCTCAAAGCAGGTTCTCAATATGCTTGCAGCCTGCGGTGCTCTCTCGGATATGATTGATGCAGGTGCAAGAATTTTAGAGAGTGCTTGCGGACCTTGTATCGGTATGGGTCAGTCACCCAACTCGGGAGGTATCTCTCTCAGAACCTTCAACCGTAACTTTGAAGGCAGAAGCGGTACCAAGGACGGTCAGATTTATCTTGTTTCTCCCGAACTTGCAGCAGCATCAGCCCTCACAGGTGTACTCACAGATCCCAGAACTCTCGGTGATATGCCCGACTTTGAGCTTCCCGAAGTATTCACAATCAATGACAATATGGTTGTTCCTCCCGTCTCAGCAGAAGATATGGACACCGTTGAAGTCCTCCGCGGACCCAACATCAAGCCCTTCCCCGTATCGGATGCAATGGCTGATGAAATCGTGGCAGGTTGCAGTCTTAAGGTTGGCGACAACATCACAACAGACCACATTATGCCCGCAGGTGCAAAGATTCTGCCCCTCCGTTCAAACATTCCCAAGATTTCGGAATACTGCTTTGCGGTTTGTGACGAAAAGTTCCACGACAGAGCACTTGAAATGGGCAAGAGCATAATAGTCGGCGGTTCAAACTACGGTCAGGGTTCATCACGTGAACATGCTGCACTTGCTCCCCTTTATCTTGGTGTTAAGGCTGTTATTGTGAAGTCCTTTGCAAGAATTCATATGGCAAACCTTATCAATGCAGGTATTATTCCTCTGACCTTTGCAAACGAAGCAGACTATGACAGAATTGACCAGACAGACGAACTCAAACTGTCTGACCTTCACAATGCAATTCTGAATGCTGACGAAATAACAATCACAAATACCACAAAGGGATTTGATTTCAAGGTTAAGCTTGACCTTTCACTCCGTCAGAGAGAAATGCTGAAGGCAGGCGGTCTTCTTAATTACACAAGAGAAACCAGCAAATAAATCACGAAAGGATTTAAATATAATGGAAAAAATCAAAATGACCACCCCCCTCGTCGAAATGGACGGGGACGAAATGACCCGAATCATATGGAAGATGATAAAGGATATCCTTATCCTTCCATACGTTGACCTGAAGTCTGAATATTATGATTTGGGTCTTGAATACAGAAACGAGACTGACGACAAGGTTACCTTCGACTCAGCTTATGCAACAAAGAAATACGGCGTTGCTGTTAAGTGTGCAACAATCACCCCCAACGCTGACCGTATGACAGAATACAACCTGAAGGAAATGTGGAAGTCACCCAACGGAACAATCAGAGCAATTCTTGACGGCACAGTATTCCGTGCCCCCATCATTGTAAATGGTATCACTCCCTACATCCCCACATGGACAAAGCCAATTACCATTGCCCGTCACGCATACGGTGATGTATACAAGAATACCGAAATGCAGGTTCCTGAAGGCTCAAAGTGTGAGCTTGTATGTACCGACAAGGACGGAAATGAAATCCGCCAGACTATTCACGAATTTGACGGAAGTGCAGGTATCATTCAGGGTCTTCACAACATTGACAAATCAATTTCAAGCTTTGCACGTTGCTGCTTCAACTATGCACTTGACACAAAGCAGGATATCTGGTTTGCAACAAAAGATACCATTTCAAAGAAGTATGACCACCGCTTCAAGGATATTTTCAACGAAATCTTTGAGGCTGAATACAAAGAAAAATTCGACGCCGCAGGTATTGAATACTTCTATACTCTCATTGACGATGCAGTTGCACGTGTTGTACGTTCTGAAGGCGGTTATATCTGGGCGTGCAAGAACTATGACGGTGACGTTATGTCCGATATGGTTGCAACAGCTTACGGCAGCCTTGCAATGATGACCTCTGTTCTTGTATCACCTGACGGAACATATGAATACGAAGCTGCACACGGAACTGTTCAGCGTCACTACTACAAGCACCTCAAGGGTGAAGAAACATCAACAAACAGTGTTGCAACTCTCTTTGCATGGACAGGTGCTCTCAGAAAGCGCGGCGAGCTTGACGGTCTGAATGACCTTTGTGCATTTGCCGACAAGCTTGAAAAGGCAACAATCAAAACTATCGAAGACGGCACGATGACAGGAGACCTTTATCTCCTTTCAAGTCTCGAAAACAAGAAAAAAGTAAACACAGAAGATTTCCTTCTTGCAGTAAACGAAAATCTCAAAGCAATGATGTAATCTTCTCTCTCAAAACGGAGGATAATTCAATGGAAAAAAATGTATCCGCATCCGTCATCAACAGACTGCCCAGATATTACAGATATCTGGGCGAATTGTTGAATTCCGGAGTGGAAAGAATATCTTCAAAAGAGCTCAGTGAGCGTATGGGTGTAACAGCCTCTCAGATTCGTCAGGACCTCAACTGTTTTGGTGGCTTTGGTCAACAGGGCTACGGTTACAATGTTAAGTATCTTTACGGAGAAATAGCAACAATTCTGGGTCTGAATTTAAAATACAAAGCCATTCTGGTTGGTGCAGGAAATATCGGTCACGCCCTTACAAGCAACACCAACTTTGAAAAACGCGGTTTTAAGCTTATCGGTATTTTCGACAACGACCCCAATAAAATCGGTATGGAAATCCGTGGCCTTACAGTTATGGACCACAAAAATATAAAAGAATTTGTTGAACGTGAAAAACCCACAATGGCAATTCTTTCAGTACCCAAAGCTGTTGTAAATCAGGTGGCACAGGAGCTTGTAGATTACGGCATCAAAGCTTTTCTCAACTTCTCCTATGCAGAGCTTTCCACAAATGATGATATTGTTGTGGAAAACATCCACCTCGGTGACAGTCTGATGCGACTTTGTTACAAAATTTCGGAAAACAAAATCTCAGAAAACAAGGATTGATTGTATGAAGACTTTTGCACTTGTCGGAAAATCAGGAACCGGAAAAAGCTATCAATGTCAATCACTGGCACGTGAAAAGAAAATTGACAGCATAATTGATGACGGTCTCTTTATATCAGGAAACCGTATTCTTGCCGGCAAATCAGCCAAGCACGAGACAAACAAAATTTCATCCGTAAAACGTGCAATTTTCACTTATGACGATCAGGTTGACGAAGTAACAGCTGCCATCAGGGAACATAATCCCGAATCCATTCTCATACTCGGAACATCCGACAGAATGGTACAGAAAATTGCAGACAGACTTGGACTTCCTGCCTTTGAAAAGATTTTTTATATAGAAGATATTTCTTCACCTGAAGAAATAGAAATTGCATCAAATATGCGCAATTTTCAGGGAAAACACATTATTCCCGCGCCTGTTCCTGAAGTAAAAAAACATTTTTCAGGATACTTTCTCAAATCTCTGATAATTTCGGGAAAAAAAGGACACACATCCGAAGATACTGTCATACGTCCCACATACAGCTATCTGGGGAAATTCAGAATTGCTCCCCGTGTTATCTCCGATATATGCAGAATAGAACTGAAAAAAATAACCAAAATTACAAACATTTCAAAAATAACCAGTATACCGGATTCAAACGGCTATATCGATATTTACGTCGAACTATCGCTGGCATATCCTTGCAATATTCCGCAGACAGTCAGCGAAATACAGATGCTGCTCAGCCACTCAATTGAGTACAGCACTTCAATTATTGCAAATAATGTGAATATTATCGTGAAATCACTTTCACTTTAATGAAAGGACTATCTTATGATAAGACTTTATAACATCGACCACTTCAGTCTTGATGAAACCTTTCTCTGCGGACAGTGTTTCCGCTGGGAAAAGGATTCAGACGGAACCTTTTACGGTGTTGTTGCAAACCATGCCGTAAAAATGTATTATGTGGACCCCAAAACCATATATGTGGAAAGCTCGAATCCCGATTTGGTATATTGGAGTCACTATCTGAACTTTTCAAATGACTACAATTTTATTGAACAAAAACTCAGTGCCGATGAAAAGCTTCGCCCCTGCATAGAAAAAGGCCGGGGTATCAGAATTTTGCGTCAGGATTTGTGGGAAACCATTGTTTCCTTTATAATATCCGCAAACAACAACATTCCAAGAATAAAGAAAATTATATCTTCACTGTGCGAAAAATACGGTGAGAAAATTGATTTTGACGGCAAAGTATTCTACGGCTTTCCCTCCCCTGAGGTTATCTCCGTTCTCACTCCTGAGGATTTGACAGATATTCGTGCAGGCTTTCGTGACAAATATATTATTGATGCTGCACAAAGGGTTGTATCGGGTGAAGTTGACCTTGAACAGCTTCCCAAGATGAGCAATGCCGATGCAAAGAAAACACTTATGAAAATTAAAGGTGTTGGCAGTAAGGTTGCTGATTGTGTTCTTCTTTTTGCATTGGGACGCTACAAAACATTTCCGCAGGACGTCTGGATAAAACGAATTCTTTTTGAACAATACGGCGTAGCAGAAAAAGACATAGATACCTTTGTTGAACAAAACTTCGGAAACTTCGGCGGTGTTGCTCAACAGTATCTGTACTATTATTACGCTGTGGAAAAAAATACATAATCAGAAAGGACATTGGGTTATGGATATAAAAACAGCCTTACTTCAGAGACGAACAATAAGAAAATTTACTCAGGAATCCGTTTCAAAGGAAATCCTCTGTGAACTTGTTGAATACGCAAGACTTGCGGCTTATCCTGCCAATCTCCAGCCGCTCAAGTTTGCAATAATTTCTGAGAAAGAGCTTTGTGCTACAGTTTTTGAAAACACAAAATGGGCAGGATATCTTCCTGACGGTACTCCAAAGGAAAATGAACGCCCTACAGCATTTATTGCTGTTCTTGGTGATAATTCAATCAAGAAAACCTTTGAAGTTGAAGCCGGTGCGGCTGTAACCTCCATGATGCTGGGAGCCTTGGAAAAAGGTCTCGGAAGCTGTTGGATTGGTGCACTGAATAAAAACAACATTATGGATGCTCTGTCGCTTTCAGAGGAAGATTTTTCACTTCTTTACGTTCTTGCTCTTGGCTATCCCGCACAGGAAAGTCAGCCTTGTGAAATGAAGGACAACGATGTAAAGTATTTCATTGACGAAAATAACAAGCTGAACGTTCCAAAGCGTTCTATAAACGAAATTCTTATTACACAAAAATAATGGTTCAATAATAATAAACATTGCGAAAAAACAGTTGCCATAGGGGGTG
>JAZRIX010000049.1:0-16155 GCA_045645485.1 Clostridia bacterium
ATGTGTATTTATAATGTGTTCGAGAATATATTGAACGCACTGCAAAACCGAATTTTCGCTATTCACGACTTCCACTCCAATTTGAAAATTTAGTAAATTCACCCAGCCATGTCAGGTATTCATAACCCGTTTCACCGTTTCTGTGCTTTGCAAATATACACTTTGTACGGTTGGGTTCTTCCGCAGCCTCGTTATAGGCACCTTCACGATACAAAAACATTACCATATCAGCATCCTGCTCAATAGCACCAGATTCACGAAGGTCACTGAGCATAGGCTCCTTGCTCTCACGTTTTTCAACTGCACGGCTGAGCTGAGAAAGTGCAATAACGGGTATATTCAAGTCGTTTGCCATTACCTTCAGTGAACGTGAAATCTCAGAAATTTCCTGCTGACGGTTTCCGTCACCTTTGGAGCTTCCGCTGATAAGCTGCAGATAGTCAATTACCACAAGACCAAGATTGTGTTCCATTTTGAGCTTTCTGCATCTGGCAACAATCTCAGGAGCAGTTATAGATGAGGTATCATCTATATAGATATTGGCACGGCTGAGTACATCTACCGCCTCACCTATTTTCTCCCATTCATCATCTCTGATATTACCTTTTTTAAGGTTTTCGGAGCTTACCATAGACTCACTGGAAAGCATACGGTTTGCAATCTGAATTCCGGGCATTTCAAGGTTGAAAACTGCAACTGTTACCCCCGTTGATATTGCGGCATTCTGAGCAATATTCAATGCAAAACTGGTTTTTCCCATACCGGGACGCGCCGCAATAAGCACAAGCTCCGAGCCGTGAAGACCTGCTGTACGCTTGTCCAGATCAATAAATCCCGTGGTTATACCTGTAAGGTCACCTTCGTTTTCAGAAAGCTCTGCAAGCTTTTCAACACTCTGTCCCAGATAAGTTCTGAGGTGTACAGGTCCTTTTGAACTGCGTTCATGTGACAGATCAATCAAGCCCTGCTCTGTCCTGCCTATAATAGTATCAGCTTCTTCGTCGCCCCTATAGCTTTCTTCTGCAGCTTTTTCGGTAATTCTGATAATATTTCTGAGAAGAGCCTTCTGGGCAACAATTTCAGCATAATGCTTTACGTTTCTGGTGGTGGGAACCATATTCATGGTTTCCATAACGAATTCAAGTCCGCCGACAGAATCAAATACTCCACGCAAGGTAAGCTGTTCTTTGATGGTTACAATATCAATAGGTTTTCCCAGATTGTACAGCTCAACAATTGTTATATAAAGCTCTTTGTTGCGCTCGATGTAAAAATCCTCCGCCTTGCAAAGCCCCATTGCTTCGGGAATACACTCCATATCAAGAAGCATAGCACCCAGAACAGATTGTTCTGCTTCACGGCTGAAGGGCATTGCACGTTCAAAGCCAATTGCTTCATTGCTGACTTTTTCGTCCATGGCATATTCCCCTCCTTTGTATCAAATTATATTATTTCTGTTCAGTAACATTCACCTTGAAGGTTCCCGTTATCTGAGGATAAAGTCTGACCGTAACCTCTGTTACACCGCAGGACTTTATTCCGTCCTTGATGTCAAACTTTCTTTTGTCTATATCAATATTGTACTGTGCCTTGAGAGCCTCAGCCACATCCTTTGAAGTAATAGAACCGAAAAGCTTTCCGCCGGCACCCGCCTTTGCCGAAAGATTAACCGTAATTTCTTTCATACGTTCAGCAATATTTCTTGCCTTTTCCTCTTCAACATTCTTGTGATATGCCGCAGCACCTTTTTTGCCTTCAAGTTCATTGAGAGCCTGCTTGTTTGCTTCGACAGCAAGGCCCTTTGGCAGCAAAAAGTTTCTCGCATAACCGTCACTGACATTGATAAGGTCCCCTTTTTTTCCCTGTGACTTTACGTCCTGAGTAAGTATTACCTTCATTTCTGTTCTTCCTTTCTGTATTTTGAATTACTGACCCACAACCTCTTCGATTGCTTCTCTCAGAAGGTGGTCAGCCTCTTCTATTTCCATATTTTCAAGCTGAGCTCCTGCGATGGTTATATGTCCGCCTCCGCCCAGTTTTTCCAGTATTACCTGAACGTTCACCGATTCAAGGGAACGCCCGCTGATCAAAACTCTGTTTCCGCTTTTTGCAAGAACAAAGGATGCCTCTATTCCCGAAATATCCAGAAGCTCATCTGCCGCCTGAGCAACAACGACACTAAGCTCCGAACATTCTTCATAAAGATAGGAAAGTGCAATATTCCCTTTGAAAACCTGTGCAGTTCGGATTATCTCAGCTTTTGCAATATAACTGTCAATATTTGTTTTGAAAAGCCTTCTTACGTTTACTGTATCAACGCCCATACGCCTGAGATACGATGCTGCCTCAAAGGTTCTGACACCCGCTTTGAAGGTAAAGCCTTTTGTGTCCATAAAAATTCCCGCATAAAGAGCTTCCGCTTCCTGCTTGGTAAGTCTCTCGTTTTCCTGAATATACTGAAGAATTTCAGTTATCATTTCACAGGTTGAAGATGCATACGGTTCATGATAGGTGAGAACTGCATTCTCAATAAAATCTTCACTTCTGCGATGGTGGTCAATAAGAACAACATTCTTTGCATATCTCAAAAGCTCAGGACATTCAACCATAACAGGTCTGTGAACATCCACAACAATAACAAGAGTTTCGCGGTCAAAAATATTCAATGCATGCTCACCGCTGATAAAAGCTTCTTCGTACCTCTCATTTGTTCTGAAATCACGAATCATAAGCTTGGCATTGCTTATTTCCTGATCAACAACAATGAAAGCATCCTTACCACGACTCTGTACCGCTTTAAAAAGTCCAACCGCTGCACCGATACAGTCCATATCCGAACGACTGTGACCCATTATAAGCACCCTGCTTGAATGATCAATAAGCTCTCTCAGGGCATGAGCCACAACCCTCGCCTTTACCTTGGTTCTTTTTTCAACCTCTCTGGTCTTTGCACCAAAGAAGGTGAAGTTTGCGCTGTCACGTATAACAACCTGATCACCGCCACGACCCAAAGCCATATCAATGGCAAGTCTTGCAAACTTATCATTTTCGGCTACATTCAAGCCTGCTCTTCCAACACCGATACTCAATGTAACGGGAATCTTGTTTTCACGGTTTATGCTTCGTACTTCTTCAAGAACCGCATACTTGTTTTCCGTAATTTTTTCAAAATCCTTGTTGTTGAAGAATACAATGAACTTATCTCGCTCATACCGTCTAAGAATACCGTTTCCAATTGCCGCCCATGCATTTACTTTTGATTCAATATCTCCCAGAAGTGCTCCGTGATTTGAATCGGGAGTTTCTTTCATTACTTCGTCGTAGTTATCAATAATAACAATACTTTCGATAACACGTTCATTCTCACGAAGCTGAGCAGTCTTCACTTCGGCTGTTTTATCAATAAAGTATATAACCACAAGACTTGATGCCTTTTCGTACTTTGAATTCTTTGCCACATTTCCCCAGACATCATAATAATTCTCACCGATTGTAAGCTTTACGGTTGTCTTTTCCTCTGTCTCCATAAACTTCACAATGTCAAGTTCAGGAATCAGCTCCTGCACATTCACACCAAAAAGGTCTCCTCTGTCCAGTGCTACTTTGAACCGTTCATTGTACCAGTTTATGTTTCCTGACATATCCGTAATAACCAAAGGTGCCGGATAATTCAGAAGAACTCCCCTTGAATTGTCATTGAGACAAAATTCAAGATGTTCAGTGAATGAAAGAAATTCTTTCTGGCTTTTTTTGATATGATAAAACTCAAAGGCAAGTATACCAACCGTCAAAAGCAATTCAACAATTGCCTCGGGTCTTCGGTTAATTGTCATAATAACACCAAGTGTAATCAAAATAACCGCATAAACCCCAAGACGTATGTATCTCCGTTTTGAATTAAAGAAGACTTTTGCCGCTGTCTTTTCAGTTTTCATTGGAAATCACCTCCAAAGATTATTCCTCGGCTGCGCCGAGTTTTCTGAAGTCTCTCGTGCTGTCAAGTATTCCGACAATTATCAGAGCTGTTGCAATAAAGCTCATCAAAAAGCCGGCAAAAAAGAATATCATTCCGTATATACAGAATCTTGCCATTGCAGGTTTTATTGAAGCTTTAATCTTGTAGTCCACAAAAGAAAGTCCGCAAAGACCAATCATTGTATAAAGAATAAAAACTGCATTTGCCAGAAGCGCACCAAAGGCTGAATCAACGCTGGTAAACATTCCGGCAAAGTAACACAGAACACCAACAAAACACATACTGCGCGGTGCCTTCATTTCTGAAAAGGGTACTACGTCTATTTCCGCAATTCTGGTTCTTTTTATAGCAAAAGCACAAACTCTCAGAATAATATAGCCTTCAACCATTGAGCTTATAATGATAATTGTGGGAAAATACAGTCTCATCAGTTTTCCTATGCTTTCCACAAAGAAGTCCAAAAATTCCTCTGCGGACATATTACCGAAGGTAATTCCAGACTGCGTCATTACATCCTTCAAGGGTTTCATAACCTCTGCAGTCATATTCATAGACTGTTCAAAGATACTGTCGATTCCCTGTCCCGCAAATGTCGAAAGAACAAAAAGCTCAAACATCCATCCTACACAAACTGCAATACAGGTAGCAAAAAGTGCCGAAAAGAAATTCTTCTTTTTTCCCAGAACGAATCCCGCTACCATACCCGGAAGCACAGACATCAACAGCAATGAAACCGTTGAAATCAGATTTCCAACAACAAGAAATGCCACAAACATAACAGAAATGAATGCCGGAACAAGTCCTTTAAGTCCGTTTCTTGCCGCCAACGCTCCAAGAGGTATTCCGCAAGCTACAGTGCATAATCCGGAAAGAAAAGGTACATATACTGTTATCAAAATAAGTACAACAGTCAATGCTACCATCATCGCCCCTTCTCTGAGAGCCTTTGTTTTATTGGTTTTCATTTTATTCACCTTGAATCAAAACAAATTTTGTTACAATGTTTATACTGTAAAAACCCGCTATTCACCACATTTTACAGTATATATTTTCATATTATACCAAACTCCTGTTTTTTTTTCAACTGTTTATGCAGAAAAAATTCAAGAAAACTGTTTTTTTTTAACCAAAAATCTTTCTTCCGTCCATATAAGTTGCACAAACTTTTATTTTTCTTATATCATCGGGTTGTTTTTCAAGTAACGTATCAGACAAAATAACAAAATCTGCACGCTTTCCTGCCGCAAGACTTCCCTTTTCATTTTCTTCAAAGGATGCATATGCGCCAAAATATGTGTAACATCTGATTGCATGCATTAAATCGATTTTTTGTCCGTCCCCCACTATCCTTCCTGATTTCAAATCTTTTCGTTCCATAGCAGCGGCAATTCCGAAAAGCGGTTCATATTCCTCAATCACCAGAGCATCTGAGCCGAAGGGAGTTATTATCCCCATATCCCGAAAAGTTTTCAACGGAATTACATCAGCTTTTCTGTCGCTGTAATACTTTTCAAACACTTCTCCCCAGACAGACAAAAATCCAGGATTTGGTATAGGAATCACTCCCAATCTTTTTATCCGCTCCGCAAGGTCCGGTCGGCACAAAAAGCAATGCTCGATTCTGTGACGCGGATCTTTTCGCGGATAAAGCTTCATTGCCTTTTCATAAGAGTTCAGAACCATTTCAATTGCCCTATCCCCTACGGCATGTGCCGTCAACTGAAAACCTCTTCTATGCCCCTCAATAAACACCCCGTCCAATTCCTCTTGTGTAAAGCTCGGAGATACAACTTCTTCATGTTGCATCAAGGGTTTTGTTGTTGCGCATGTTCCTCCCACCGCAGAACCATCTGCCATAAGCTTTATTGGACCGATTTTCAGCATGTCATCGCCAAAGCCTGTATAAAAGCCGCCCTTTATTGCAGTTTGTGCTGTTTTTATCTGTTCATCCTTTCCAAAAAGCGTCCACAGCATCGGATAGGTACGACAAGTGAGAATACCTTTGTCTTTCGCCTGATGGAGAGTACGGAATGTTGCTGTTCCAAAGCCTCCTGCATCGTGCACAGAGGTTATGCCCTTTGACGAAAGATTTCTGCAGAACTTTTCTATTCCAGATACCAGCTCATCGTCATACGGAATAACCGGTGTCTTTTCAAGCATAACAAAGTGAGCAGTTTCAATCAGAAGACCCGTTGGTTTCCCGCCCCCATCTATCTGAACGCCCTCAATATCAAAATCCATTTTGGTCACTTCAAGAGCTTTTGTGTTTACTATGCTCATATGTCCGCTTGTGTGAATTATAATAACAGGATTGCAGGGTAAAGCACAATCCAACTCTTTAATATTAAGATGTCTTTTTTCTTCCAGACTCTCATGACTGTAATTGCTTGCAATTATCCATTCGCCCTCTTTGACATCAGCAGATTTAATTTTTTTCAGCAAATCCTCAACAGACTTTACTCCCGACTTCTTTGAAACATCAATCTGATTGGTGATTTTTGCTCCTGCCACAGCCATATGAATATGACAGTCTATAAACCCCGGAACAACAGCCTTTCCTCTTAAATCAACCCACTCGGTGTACTTATCCGCAAGCCTCAATGCCTCTGTTGTGGTTCCGACACACAAAATTTGGTTATCCTCTATCAGCATAGCTTCAGCAACATCGTTATGTTTATTAACAGTTATAATCTGTCCGTTATAAAATAAAGTCTTTTTAACCATAAATCTATTCTCCTTCCCCTTCTACTCATTTTATCCCGATTTATGGAGAAAAATTCCTTATAATTAAAAAAGGACCTGTATCAGGTATATCAACCCCGACACAGGTG
This sequence comes from Clostridia bacterium, assembly GCA_045645485.1. GTDB lineage: Bacteria > Bacillota > Clostridia > Monoglobales > Monoglobaceae > SIG440. The sequence continues at coordinate 6,808 of JAZRIX010000049.1, forward strand.
TTCCTTCTTTGTTTAAAATCACTCAAAAAATGTTTTATACCATTAATATTTTCATATTCTTACCTCTCTGAACATCAGATATAAATTATATCAATATTCATTACACCGTTGAATCTGGAATCCAATTCCGTAAGCTTTTGCTGAACATCCTCTCTGAGTGTATCAAGCTTTCCGTAACCCGCCGGAACCTCTATATCAAAAATCAGATTTACATTATTTGTACCATCAACAATTCTGAAGTCGTGAATATTCATATTTTCATCCATTTGCTTTACCAGCTTCTGCACCTGGTTTTTCAGATTGTTTGTATATTCACAGTCAACAGATATGGGATCCATATGTACCACAATATGAATATCCAATTCATCGCTGATTCTGTGTTCAAGTGCATCAATCTTTTCGTGAATTTCCACTATATCAGCATTATCCGGAACTTCAGCATGAACCGATGCAAGAACTCTTCCGGGACCGTAATCATGTACAATGAGGTCGTGAACCCCAACAACCCCTTCTGTCTCCAGCACCGCTTCTCTTATTTTTGATGTCATTTCAGGGTCGGGGACCGAACCAAGCAAAAGACCTATTGTGTCCATTGTAATGCCAAATCCTGAATAAATTATCATAAGAGACACAACTGTACCAACAACTCCGTCAAGAGCAGGGAAGTTGACAAACTTTCCTGCAACAGCAGAGATAATTACCGCCGAAGTTGCAACCACATCATTGAGATTATCACGCGCCGCCGCCAGAACAACAGACGAATTTATTGCCTTGCCCATCTTTTTGTTGTAGCTGAACATCCAGAGCTTTACGGGAACAGAAAGGCACAAAAAACCAATCAACCATGGTGAAAGCATAACCGTTTCAGGATTTATAACCTTCTGTACCGAGCTTTTGAAAAGCTCAATACCTACCATTATTATAATAAATGATACAATCAACGAAGAAATATATTCGTATCTTCCGTGACCGAAGGGGTGCTCCTTGTCAGGCTTTTTGCGACTTAGCTTTGCACCGATAATAGTCACAACAGACGACCCTGTGTCTGACAAATTATTGAAAGCATCCGAAATAATTGATATACTTTGCATCACAGTACCTATACCAAGCTTCAAGGCAAACAAAAGCATATTGCATATTATCCCCATCACTCCCGCCGCAAGACAAATGCGTGTTCTCACCGCAGGTTCAGAAAGCTCCTCACCCTTTGACAGTTTTCGTATAAGATAATTTGTCAAAAAATTCAACCCCCAATTTATTAAACCTTTTTCACACAATCCGCTCCAAGCACCTCTTCAAGAGCTTTAATGCAGCTTTCATTTCTCAGCCACATTGCTTTTGGAGCCTGAAGGGTTTCCTTGGTATCCTCATAATAAATCAAAACAGGAACCTTTCCATTCATTCCTCCAAGAATTTGTTTTATGCTGCTTAATTTTTCTTTTTCGTCGGATTTCAGCTTCAAATATAACTTGGCAAAATCAGGAACCCATGTTTCCAGTAACTCAATACTCTCCAACCGTATTTTTGTCGGTCTTTCCTCCTGAACATCAAGGTTTCCCTGAAGAACACAGAAATTTTCTTCCTTTAAAATTGCATCAAAGCGTTTGACCTGTGACGGAAAAACCAGAACCTCAATTTCGCCCGATATATCCTCAAAGGTTATATAAAGCATCAAATCTCCGCGTTTGGTAAGCTGTTCACGGCGTTTTGAAATCATTCCCCCTATTTTAACCTTCATATCAGATTCAAACCTGTCGTCTTCATTTTCATTTATCTCGAAAATTGACGTACTGGAATTTCGCATTATTATATCTTCAAGACCATCAAGAGGATGCCCCGAAACATATATACCGATATACTCCTTTTCATCCCTGAGAAGGTCTCTCCTCGGAAGCTCTGGAATATCAGGAAAATCATCCTTGATTTCTGTGTTTTCTTCCTCAAACAAGCTGAAAAAGTCCAGCTGTCCCGACACCGCATTCTTTTGTTCACGAACTGCCGAATCAATGACACTGTCATAAACCGTCAGCAAAACAGAACGCTTCAGTCCGAGACTGTCAAAAACTCCGCTCTTTATCATAGACTCAACAAGACGTTTGTTAAGCTTTTTGTCAGCCATACGGTTGCAAAAATCTCTGAATGAACCAAAGTCGCCGTTGAGTCTTCTTTCCTCAGTCATATCGTCAATAAAAGCAGAGCCTACATTCTTTATTGCCGCAAGACCGAAACGGATATCCTTTCCATCAGGAATAAAGCTTGAAAAACTCTTGTTGATATCGGGAGGCAAAAGCTTTATTCCAAGCTTTTTCGCCTCGGCAATATGCTTTGTAACCTTTGCAGAATCACCAAGTACGCTGGTGAGCAAAGCCGCATAAAACTCCGTGGGATAATGACATTTCAGCCACGCGGTCTGATACGCAACAAATGCATATGCCGCAGCATGGGATTTGTTGAAAGCGTATTTTGCAAAATCCATCATTTCATCAAAAATTGATACCGCTGTTTTTTCGTCAATTCCCCGACTTATGGCACCCTCAACCTCAACGGTTCCGTCAGTTGCTTTGACTCCATAAACAAAGTTCTTTCTTTCCTTCTCCATTACATCTGTTTTCTTTTTGGACATTGCACGGCGAACCAAGTCAGCACGTCCCAGTGAATATCCTCCAAGCTCACGAACAATCTGCATAACCTGCTCCTGATATACAATACAGCCATAGGTAACGTTCAGGATAGGTTCAAGCAGAGGGTGCTTGTATTTTATATTACCACTGATTTTGTTGGCAATATACTGGGGAATGGAGTCCATAGGTCCCGGTCGGTAAAGAGAGATTCCCGCAATAATGTCTTCTATTGTGCCGGGTTTGAGTTCCTTCATAAACTCTCTCATTCCACCGCTTTCAAGCTGGAATACACCGTCTGTCTCGCCCCTTGAAATCATATCGTAGGTTTCTTTGTCCGTCATATCAAGAGCTTCCATATCAAGATCAATGCCGTGTGTATGCTTTACGTTATTCACAGCATCACGGATAACAGTAAGAGTCTTTAGTCCAAGAAAGTCCATCTTCAAAAGACCAAGCCGTTCAATGGTGGTCATAGTAAACTGAGTTGTTATAACATCCTCGTTTCGTGAAAGGGGAACATATGTCTGGACAGGTTCACGTGTGATTACCACACCTGCCGCATGGGTTGAGGTGTGTCGCGGAAGACCCTCAAATTCCATAGAAGTATCAATCAACCGCTTTACCTGAGGGTCTGTCTCGTACATATCCTTCAGCTGTTTGTTATCTTCAAGGGAACTTTTTATTGTCACATTAAGTCCTGTCGGTATCTGCTTTGCAACGCTGTCAACAAAGCCATAAGGCATATCAAGTGCTCTGCCCGTATCACGGATTGCAAGCTTTGCCGCCATGGTTCCAAAGGTTACAATCTGTGCCACCTTGTCACTTCCGTATTTTTTGTTTACGTAATCAATTACCTCTCCTCTGCGTTCATAACAAAAATCAATATCAATATCAGGCATTGTTACACGTTCAGGGTTGAGGAATCTTTCAAAAATAAGCTCGTATTTTATGGGGTCAATATTTGTAATCTCAAGACAGTACGAAACAATACTGCCTGCCGCACTTCCTCTGCCGGGACCAACCATTATACCGTTCTGACGCGCAAAGTGAATAAAATCCCATACTATCAGAAAATAATCGACATACCCCATTTTTTCAATGGTTCCAAGCTCGTATTCAAGACGCTCCCGTAGCTCAGGCAAAGCATCAGGGTAACGTTTTTCAAAACCTTCCTCACACAGCTTGCGTAAATATGCAGGGGAGTCATAACCGTCCGGCAAATCAAACTTCGGAAGATGAAGCTTTCCAAATTCGATATCCACATTACACATATCCGCAATTTTCTGTGTGTTTTCAAGTGCTTCAGGAATATACGAAAAAAGCTCCGCCATTTCTTCTTCGGATTTGACATACATTTCCCGTGTGGACATTTTCATTCTGTCATCATCATTAACGGTTTTTCCCATCTGAATACACATCAGAATGTCCTGATATTCAGCATCCTCATGTCTCACATAATGTATATCGTTTGTTGCAACTATACCAAGGTCAAGCTCCCTTGCAATTTTTATCAGTTCACGGTTCAGCATCTTCTGTTCAAAAATCCCGTGATCCTGAATTTCAATAAAAAAGTTCTCTTTGCCGAAAATATCTATAAATTCCTTGGCATATTCCATAGCTTCTGCAGAATTTCCCGCAAGAATTTTTTTTGAAAGTACGCCTATCATACATGCGCTTAGTGCAATAATCCCCTCGCTGTTTTCACGGAGAACCTCCATATCAACTCTCGGCTTGTAATAAAACCCTTCCACATAGCCTATGGAAACAATATTCATCAGGTTTTTGTAACCCTGATTGTTTTTTGCAAGCAAAATAAGATGAGAACTGGCAGAATCCAGCTCATGTGTTTTGTCGTGTCTGCTTCTTGCCGCAACATAAACCTCACAGCCAAGAACTGGCTTTATACCTATTTCTTTTGCATATTCATAAAAATCAATTACACCGAACATACAGCCGTGGTCAGTAATCGCCATGGCCGTCTGTCCCACTTCCTTTGCACGGTTAAGTATTTTTTTTATTGTTCCTTCACCATCAAGAAGACTGTATGCTGTATGTGTATGCAAATGTGCAAATGCCATAAAATCAAATCCTGTCTTTTCTTAAAGTTTTTCCGCAATATCAAGTATCTTTTTGAGTCTGTGATTTACCCCTGACTTTGAAAGTGGTGGTATAAGCTTTTTCCCCAGCTGTTCAAGGCTCAGGTCTTCATTTTCAAGTCTCAGCACCGCAACCTCCCGAAGCTCATCAGGAAGACTGTCAAGCCCAACATTTTCGCTCAGCTTTTTAATTGCAACAATATGCTTTCCCGATGCTTCCATCACCTTATCCATATTGGCTGTTTCGCTGTTTGAGACTCTTGTAATGTCACTTCTTACTTCTCTCTCTATTTTGATATTAAGAATCTCCATCTGTGAACTGAATGCACCCATATGTGCAAGTGCGTCACAGATAATCTCACTGTTTTTTGTATAAAGTACATAGGTGTTTTTTTTCTTAACGCTTCGGAATCCAAGACCCATGTTTTGAAGAAAAGTCTTGAATTCATCGTGTATTTTCTTGCTGTGAATAGCAAATTCCATATTATAATTCTTTTTTGGGTCCGAAACAGTTCCGCCCCCCAGAAAAGCTCCCCGCAAAAAGGCACCGCGACAGCACTCATTTTTTATAAATGTCTCACCGCATGCAACAGTCTGATTTTCATATTCAACAATTCTTTTCAAAACCTTTTTGTCTGACAAGACACAAAAAAAACTGTTTTTCATACTTTCAATTTTTGTATCTGCATCAAGACATTTTTTGAGCAAAAGCTGAAATCTCATAATAGAGTCAAGGCTTTCAAGCGAAACCCTCACCTGAGAACCCTTGAATTTTCCTGCAAACATAAGTATCCCCATTAGTTCAGCTTCACAGCAGCAGCTTTGGCTGACAATCTGACGGCAAAGTGCTTCCTTTGTTTTCTTTGAAAAGGATTTCTCCACGAGCTTCACTTCCTTTGTTATCATCTAAAATTCGCCCACCATTTTCACTTCAGGCTCCAGCATAACACCTGATTTTTCAAATACATCCTTTTGAATATACTCAATCAGATTCAGAACATCCTTTGCAGATGCACCGCCTTTATTTATAACAAATCCTGCATGCTTCTCAGAAACCTGAGCACCGCCCACAGAAAATCCTTTCAATCCTGCTTTTTCAATAAGTCCTCCTGCAAAATGTCCTTCAGGACGTTTGAAGGTACTCCCTGCACTGGGTTTTTCAAGAGGCTGTTTTGATACTCGTCTTTGAGTATAATCCGCAATACGAGCCTTTATTTCATCAGCATTACCCTTTTTTAGCTTCAGAGTGCAGCCAAGTATAATGTATTTGCCTTTCGAAAACATACTTGTTCTGTAGCCGAATTCACATTCTTCACAGGTTTTTTCATATACATTGCCTGACATATCCATAAATCTTACGGATTTTATTATCTCTTTCATTTCGTGTTCATAGGCACCTGCATTCATAAACACCGCACCGCCTACGCTTCCTGGAATGCCTGACGAAAACTCCGTTCCTTCAAGACCTGCTGCAAGAGCAGCATTTGAAACTCTGGACAGTATTGCACCTGCTTCTGCATATATTTCATCCCCCGAAACCAGAATTCTGTCCATTTTTTTGCAAAGGCAAACAACAACACCCCGTATTCCCTTGTCACCAACCAAAAGATTGGACCCGTTTCCCAGTACAAAACAAGGCAGATTATTTTCTTTAACTGCTTTTATGGTTTCAATCAGTTGCTCCTCATTCTGCGGCATAAGAAACAAATCTGCACTTCCTCCTATCTTGAAGGTTGTATGATTGCTCATTGGTTCATTGCGGAAAACATTTTCCTTTCCCAATATCTGTTCAAAAATCTCTTGCATCGTACTTATCGCCTTTCCTATTCAAATTCTTTAAAATCAAATACTCTGTTTTTCTTTGCCGATATATATTTTATGAAACGTTCAGCATTTAAATTCATAATAAGCTCCTGAGGGAAATCTATCTCCTCAAGCAACTCAACAGCTCTGGTAACAAGACCGATTTCAGCCATATAATGTGCATCAGAATTCACCACTATACTTGTGCCATATTTTTTGCAGGCAAGAGCAATTTCACGGCACCGTTCTATATTCTTTGGTCTTGACAAAAACGAATGATTGTTTATCTCAATACAAACATTCTTCTCCCGTGCATAAGGGATAACCGTGTCAATATCAAAAGGATAATAGGGTGATCCGCAATGTCCAAGAATGTCAACGTGAGGATTATCCATAATATTCATCCATGTTTCTGTGTGGTCTCCGCCGGCTTCTTCATGGTATGTATCACCGTGAATTGATGCAATTACAAGCTCCATATCGGCAACAACACGTTCAGGAAGGTCAAGCTCACCCGAACGGTTCACTATATTCACCTCTGCACCGCAAAGAAGCTTTACGCCTTCAATTTTCCTCGGCAAAGCTTTGAAATACAAAAAATGCCAAAGATGCGGAGAATCAGGCATTGTAGTACCGTGATTTGTCATTGCCACAAGCTCAATTCCTTTGTCACGTGCCGCACACATATTTTCATATAATGTACTGTATGCGTGAGGACTGACATTTGTGTGTGTATGAACATCTGTCAGAATTTTCATCATCAGTCCTCTTCTTCTCCCATTTGTTCCATCAATCTGCTGTTAAGTTCTTCTGCTGCGTTATAACCCATTCTGCGCTGACGGTTGTTCATAGCAGCAATTTCAAATATAACAGCAAGATTTCGACCCGGTCTGATAGGAATAGTTAATGAAGGAATCTGTATACCAAGAATCTCAGAATAATTATCCACAAGGCCAAGACGGTCATACTGCTTGCCCTTCTGCCATGCCTCAAGCTGAATAACAAGGTCAATTTTTTCTGTATCCTTTACAGCACCCATACCAAAAATCTTCTTTACGTCTATAATTCCTATTCCTCGCATTTCAATGAAGTGACGTATAATTTCAGGGGAACTGCCCACAAGAGTTTTTGATGAAACACGGCGAATTTCAACAGCGTCATCAGCAACAAGTCTGTGACCTCTTTTCATAAGCTCCACAGCAGCCTCACTCTTTCCTATACCGCTTTCACCAAGAATAAGAATACCCTCACCGTATACTTCTACCAAAACACCGTGTCTTGTTATTCTCGGAGCAAGTTCAACATTAAGAAATGCAATGAGTGCGCTCATAAAGCTTGAAGTTCCAAGAGTTGTTCTCAAAATATTTACGCTGTGTTTCTTTGCCAGCTCAGGTATTTCAGGCAATATATCCATTTCACGGGTAATAACCACTGCAGGAACCTTTTTACTCAACAGCTCATCAATTCTTGTATAACGTTCTTCCTCAGACAACGACAAAAGATAGGTGTTTTCAACCATACCTATTACCTGAATACGGCTAGGATCAAAATAGTCGAAAAATCCTGCAATCTGAAGACTTGGTCTGTTTATTTCATTAGTTCCTATAAGAATATCGGGGTTTGGTACAAAAACCTCTTCAAGCTTGAATTCATTAATAATTTTACTTAGTTTAACTGTAAACTCGTGCATACTTTCACCTCATAAATCTCCTGTGTATTTTTAGTATTTATAATATACCAAAATAAGTATACCACACTTTTTTATATTTGGAAAGACAAAATATATATTTTTCACAAATAAATATTTGTTTTTTATATTGACTTTTTCAAAGATTTATGTTATTATTTTTTGGTGGTACAATTATGGTCCGGTAGTTCAGTTGGTTAGAATGCCAGCCTGTCACGCTGGAGGTCGTGGGTTCGAGCCCCATCCGGATCGCCATATGCTGCCTTAGCTCAGTAGGTAGAGCACTTCCTTGGTAAGGAAGAGGTCGGCAGTTCGATCCTGCTAGGTAGCTCCAAAAATCCCTTGCAACATTCGTTGCAAGGGATTTTTACTTTCTGCTTATCTATCTATTTCATCAAGGAATTCTTTCAGAACCTCTTCCTGATATTATTTACAGCAACTCCTTACGCAGCTCTGAAGGATCTTTTGCACTGAGCAACGACGGTGCAATATCCAGTACCGTTCTGCAGCCGCTTTCCCCTATCCGATTAAGCTTGTATGCTGCTCTTGCATAAGCAACTATTACGGATGCAGTAAATTCCGGATTGGAATCAAGTTTGAGACTGTATTCAATCAGGTGAGTATTTTCAAGGTTAATGCCTGTTTTTCCGCTTCTGATTACAAATCCACCATGAGGAATTCCGCTGTGGTCACGATTTAGTTCTTCTTTTGTAACGAAATGTACCGTTGTATCATAGTCAGCAAAATAGTTTGGCATTGTCTTTATTTCATTTTCGATCCTATCTTTATCTGCACCGTCTTCTGCAACAACAAAACACTCTCTTGTATGTTTTTCTCTGGTTGACAGCTCTGGATTTTCACCGTTTCGAACTGCTTCAAGGGCTTTTTCAACAGGAATGGTATACTGTTTTGCGTCAAGAACTCCGTCTATTCTTCTTATTGCATCCGAATGTCCCTGACTGACGCCTTTTCCCCAAAATGTATAATCCTTTCCGTCAGTAAGAACTGCACCTGCGTACATTCTGTTCAACGAAAACATTCCCGGATCCCAGCCAACAGAAATAATGCCTATTTTCCCGGATTCTTTTGCTGATTTGTCCACATTTGCGAAATGTTCAGGTATTTTGGCATGGGTATCAAA
>JAZRIX010000050.1:0-25441 GCA_045645485.1 Clostridia bacterium
GCGGTAATCGAGTTCATCATAACCGAAATATCGCCGCTTGTCGGATTTTTCATACCAACCGGTACCGAAATTCCGCTTGCCGTCAATCTGTGCTGTTGATTTTCTACAGACCGTGCACCTATCGCAACATATGCAAGTACATCATCTAAATATCGGTAATTCTCAGGGTAAAGCATTTCATCCGCACAGGAAAATCCCGTTTCCTTCAATGCACGAATATGCATCTGTCTTATAGCAACAAGTCCCTTGTACATATCAGGCTTTTCTTTAGGGTCAGGCTGGTGAAGCATCCCTTTGTAGCCGTCACCTGTGGTTCTTGGCTTGTTTGTATAAATACGTGGAATAATAAAAATCTTCTCCGCAACCTTCTCCTGAACTTCACGCAAACGCACAATATAGTCAATAACACTGTCCTCATTATCTGCCGAACACGGACCGATTACAAGAGCAATTTTATCCGACTTTCCGCTAAAAATATTTTTTATTTCATTTGCACGTTTTTCAATTACTCCCTGAAGCTCTGCGGTAATAGGATAAAGCTCCTTCACCTCCATAGGAATCGGCAACTTTCTCTCAAATGTCATATTCATAATTTCGTCCTCCTGACATTAAAATGTCTGAAATAATTATATACCTTTTTATTTTCGCTGTCAACAACACCTTTGATAACATAACGTTTTTTATAAATTATCAAAAAAGTACGTACCGAAAAATCGATACGCACTTTACCATACCAGCATTGAATAGCTTTCTGTCAGTCTGATGTTTAATCAAAATCTATCGGAGTCTCATTTTCGCCCTTTGGAACCGGTGCGGACTCTGGCTGTGTTGCAGGAGCCGATTGCGGTTTTGGTTGCGATGCAGGTACCGACTGAGGTTTCTTGTTTGTTTCAGTAGTTTCTGACGTTTTTTGTGACTGTGCAGGTTTCTCTGCAGGCGTCGGCGCTTGTGGGCCGGACGGTGTTTTTATAGTTTCTGAAGAATTCTTCTGTAAAGACTTGGAATCATCAGCAAAAATGTCATACCTGTCTTCCTTCTTTTCAGGTGGTTTGGCATTGTCAAGATCACTGAAGTCATCAGGATACTCATCACCCCACGTATCTTCCGATGCCTTGCGTTCTTCTTCCTCCCAATCCCAGATTTCGGCATCCTCATCTCGGCTTTTCTTGGGAATCCACCGCAATTCAAAGTCCGACTCTTCATTCTCACCAATAGATTTCACTATCATCTTGCAATACTCCGTAAAATTAACTATCGGATCAATGAAGAACGACCCCATAAGGAACAACGACACACACGCCCCTGTTACAAGAATCAGTGTCACTAAAGACCGCAGGTCTGAGGCTGCAACAGGAATACCCCGTCCCACCTGAACAATTTCAACAGTATATGTACCGTCAGGCTTCTTTTCTATAGCAGCTTCAACTATTTTTGCCGCTTTGTCAGAATTTTTTATTTTTTTGTCTTTCAAAATCTGAAATACTCTGTCCTGGCCAACTGTATCAATTACAGCCTGACTGCAAAGCACAAAGAAACCTCTTGTTTTAATTTTCATTGGTTCAGAAGAAAAAGGCACCGCCTCAAGTCCGTCATTCCTATAACCCATATAAGGAATTGTTTTCTTTTTAACTGTTTCCGAAACAATCTCCCCGTTTTTGTCTCTGAACTTCCGTTCTACCTCTGCAAACTCAGGAACACTTCCTGATAATTTTTTCATTTCTTTTTCGTTGAAATAAAAAACAGGTGCGTTTCCTATATTATAAACCGTAGCCACATCATTTTCAATATACAAAACCGAAGTATCCACCTCAAAATGTTCTCCGCTTTTATCAAAAATCTGACTGTTGATAGCTGAATTTGCATATTCAAAATAATTTCGGTTTTCTTTTCCGAAATCCTGACCTACAAAGTCTTTCATCAATTCAACGGCAATAAGAGACAGGACTTCGCCTGCCTCATCGCATTTTACACCGCTGGAAATACCGTAAAGGTTCCTGATACCAAACTCTCTGTTTCCGTCATAATAACTAATTTCATTGTCATCTTCTTTGTAGATGCCATTCAGAAAGTAATTTTCTCTATTAACTTTTTGCAAATCACCCGCATAGGTCACAACATAGCTTTTGTATCTCATAAAACACCTCAAACCCCGCTGTCAATACACCAAAAGTTAATCATCAAACACATTGCCGACTCAATTTTGAAAATTTATGTCAACTAATGTATCATAACACAAATCTTCAAAAACGTCAAGTGTACAATAATTGGTACCGATACAGATTATGAAAAATATGAAAAAATACTCATTGTTGCCGAAGTAACAAAAAAAGCAAGCACACAAACAATTTTCACAAGAGCAATAGCAAAGGAGATACTTCTGCAATTTCTGGCCTTTTTTGAATATCTTTCCGCTCTCACCAAATCTCCTGACGCAAGCTCCGTCCTTGTCATTCCCGAAAAAATAACCGCTGCAGCACCGAAGGAGACGCTTCCAAACAAAGCAGAAGCAACAGACCTTCCAAAGTAATCCTTGATTTCGTCAGTTTTCTTTATCTCCGCTTGTTTTACAACAGGCGGTTCAATAACCTCCTGTTTTGGTATTTCAGCTTCAACTTCAACTGCACCAATGCGGTGTCCGCATCTTGTACACCAGTTATCTGTATCATTATTAAGATTTCCGCATTTTGCACAATACATTTTGTCCAATTCCCTTCATCAAAGCTTTTCATTATTATTCGACATTTCTGATATAAAATCCTTTTAATTTATATTTTTTTACGCATTGCTTCAAGAATTTTCTTTTCGAGCCTTGACACCTGAACCTGAGATATCCCCAGAATGTCTGCTATCTGACTTTGTGTTTTCTGTTTGAAATATCTGAGAATAATAATTTTTTGTTCTCTTTCTCCAAAGTCCTTCATCAGCTCCCTCACAAGAATTTTGTTTATAATTTCACCTTCATGGTCAACCTTGCTGACAAGGCGGTCAATAAGAGCCTTTCCTTCTTTGTCATCCTCCTGACCCGTTGCAAAGAGAGATTCAGGCTTCAAGCCTGCATCCAGTGCCGCGGCAAGCTCTTCAGGGCATACCCCAAGCTTTTCTGCAAGTTCCTTTACCGACGGCTCACCGTGTCCTTCTCTCAACATGGTCTCACGCAGGGAAAGTGCCTTCATTGCAAGCTCCTTCAGGCTTCGGCTCACCTTTATTATACCGTCATCACGTATAAAACGCTTTATTTCTCCCATAATCATAGGTACTGCATAGGTAGAAAACTTTACATTGAAGGATGTATCAAATTTTCTTATAGCCTTTATAAGCCCTATACACCCTATCTGAAACAAATCTTCAGGCTCGTGACCTCTGTTGAGAAAACGTTTAACAACACTCCTCACTAGCCCCATGTTTTCCTCTACAATTGCATTTTGAGCCGACATATCGCCATTCTTTGCAGCCTCCAGAAGTACTTCTATATTCCGGTTATAATCCTTTGCCGACACTCCGTTCAACCCCTTATGCGTTTTTTCATGGTAACAACTGTTCCTTCGCCCGGCTCAGACCGAACCAAAAGCTCATCCATAAACGTCTGCATAACCGTAAAGCCCATACCGCTCCTTTCACTTTCAGGCTTTGAAGTATACAGCGGTTGCATAGCCTGTCCGATATTTTCGATTCCAATACCGAAATCGGTTACTTCCACCTCAAATTCATTTTCAATAATTCTGCACACGATTTTTACAATGCCTTTCATATTTGCGTACCCGTGAACAACCGAATTTGTAACTGCCTCAGACACTGCAGTTTTTATATCCGCAAGCTCCTCAACACTAAGCTCAAGCTGAACAGCAAATGCCGAAACCGCTGCCCTGACAAAAGCCTCATTACAGCTTTTTGCCGGCACCTCCAACTTCATATAGTTTTCCATATGTATCACTCCTTTATCTTCTTTTCAGAATTAATGCTCATTTTTTAATGACTGCAATCCAGTATAGTTTTCAGACCCGAAAGCTCGAGAATCTTGTCTACCTGCGGCTTCACACGAATAACCATAACCTTTCCGCCCAAAGCCGAAATCCGTTTGTAGCGTCCTACAATCACCCCGATTCCTGAGCTGTCCATAAAAGTAACACCGTCAAAATCAAGAACAATATTTCTTGTGTTGTTAAGGGTAATTTCACGGTCAAGAGCATCCCTCAGCCTGTCCGCTGTGTGATGGTCAATCTCTCCCGCTACTTTTGCAACCAACGTTGTTCCGATATTTTCAAGTTTCAATTCCATTTTATCTACCTCCTTTGTAATATTTTCCATTATTTTCCATATATCTTTTCTTTACACAAGTTATGCATTCCTTCTTTTTTTCTTTCTATCGTGCTCCAAAAAAAGACAAAACCTCCGGTCAGGGACACTTTCCTGACCGGAGGTTACAAAAGATTTGTCTATACTATTAGAAATTACTTTATTCGCTTAATAAAACAACAATCTCTTTTTTTGATAAATACAAAATAATGTAGCGTATTTTACTTTTTATATTATACTTCTGATAGAATATGTTATAATATTTCTGCTATAAACTTTTACTATTTTTAATACAAGCAAGTAAATATTTTTGTTCCCAGAGGGTACGCACTTTTTTATATAACAGGAAATTTCTATCTCCTATTATACAAAAACAAGATTAAATAGTCCGTCACACCGCCAAATAGCGTATGAATACGCACAGAAAAAGGATATAATAATCAATAATTGTCAGTAAAATTGATAGAATCAACTCAATATTTTTTTATATTACGCAAAAAGCGATTGGAAATTAATCCAACCGCTTTTTTGTGTGTTCTCTTTATTTGTCTAAGGGCTTCATTGTAGGGAAAAGCAAAACATCACGGATTGAATAGCTGTCGGTAAGGAGCATAACAAGTCTGTCAATACCGATTCCAAGACCGCCCGTGGGAGGAAGACCGTATTCTAGTGCTGTTACAAAATCTTCATCCATCATATTTGCTTCTTCATCACCCTTTTCACGCTTTGCAACCTGAGCAAGGAAACGTTCCTTCTGGTCAATGGGGTCATTCAACTCTGAGAATGCGTTGCCGTATTCACTTCCGAGAATGAATACTTCAAACCTTTCGGTGAATGCGGGGTTGTCCTTGTATCTCTTTGCAAGAGGTGAAACCTCAACGGGATATTCATAGATAAATGTAGGCTGAACAAGATTGTCTTCAACCTTTTCTTCAAAGGCAAGGTTAATGATTTCGCCTCTTGTCATTCCCTTTTCTACCTCAATGCCAACAGATTTTGCCATAGCTTCAGCTTCAGCATCTGTTGTTGTCTCTGCAAAGTCAACACCTGCAAACTTCTTGATTGACTCAATCATTGTCATTCTTGCCCAACCGGGAGAAAGGTCAATTTCTGTTTCCTGGAAGGTTACCTTTGTTGTGCCCAGAACCTCCTGAGCAACTGTTGAAATCATATCTTCGGTAAGGTTCATCATACCTTCGTAGTCGGTATATGCCTGATACACCTCCATTGTGGTGAACTCAGGATTATGCTTTACGTCCATACCTTCATTTCTGAACTGTCTGCCCATTTCATACACTCTCTCAAAACCGCCGACAATAAGACGCTTGAGATAGAGTTCGGGAGCAATTCTCATATACATATCAATATCAAGAGTATTGTGATGTGTAATGAAAGGACGTGCTGTTGCACCGCCGGGGATTGTATTGAGAATGGGAGTATCAACTTCCATATAACCGCGGCTGTCAAGATAATTTCTGATAGCAGTAATAACCTTGCTTCTTATTTCAAATGTACGTTTTACATCAGGATTCATAATAAGGTCAACATAACGCTGACGGTATCTGAGGTCGGTATCACGGAGTCCGTGGAATTTTTCAGGCAAGGGCAGAAGCGACTTGCTGAGAAGGGTATAACCGTTTGTTCTTACAGAAATTTCACCCTTCTGGGTTCTGAATACTTCACCTGTTACGCCCACAATATCGCCAATGTCAAGCTTCTTGAATTTTTTGTATACATCCTCACCCATATCATCACGGGTAACATAAAGCTGAATCTTGCCCTCTCTGTCACGAAGATCAAAGAAGGAAGCCTTTCCCATTACACGCTTCGACATAAGACGTCCGGCAATGCTTACCTGCATGCCTTCCATTTCGTCAAATTTTTCTATAATTTCTGATGTATGATATTCCTGATTATATGTGGTAACATCAAAGGGGTTTTCCCCTTCCTCCTGCAACTGTGCAAGCTTGTCACGTCTGACCTTCATGAGCTCGCCTATATCCTGTTGCTGTTCCTGCATATTTTGTCTGTTGTTTTCGCTCATTTGTATTTCTCTCCTATTCTATTTGTCTATGCTGAGTATTTTGAACTGAATTGTGCCACCGGGTGTTTCAACATCAACAACTTCACCGATGCGTCTGCCCACCAGAGCTTTTCCAACGGGAGACTCGTCCGAAATTTTGAACATATCGGGATCAGCCTCGGTTGAACCTACGATACTGTATTCCAGTTCTTCTTCAAATTCTTCGTCATAAACCTTGACACGTGTGCCAACGCTTACCACATTGAGGTCGATATCGTCCTCGTCGATAACCTTTGCATTCTTCAGCATATTTTCAAGCTGAACAATTCTTGCTTCAACCTGAGCCTGTTCTTCTTTTGCTGCGTCATATTCGGAATTTTCGGACAAATCTCCGAAGCCTCTTGCAACCTTAATCTTTTCTGCAATTTCCTGTCTCTTTTCAGTCTTGAGCATTTCAAGTTCCTGTTCAAGCTTCAAAAGTCCTTCATCCGTAAGTAAAATCTGTTTGTTATCCATTTTATTTCTTGGCCTTCCTGCTCACATAATAATCTGTCCAGCCTTACCGTGAGCGCGTAAAGCACCTTTGCCGCATACAATTAATATATTATATATCAAGTTGCGTACAAAGTCAACTTTTTTTATTCAAAAGATATAAAGAATTTTCCAAAATCCAGTCAGTTCGTTCCGCAAACGCAGCAATTTCAAACAAATTTACCGAAAAACCGTGGATTTCAAAGAAAAATGTCTCGCTGTCAAATACCGAATCTCCGTCAATAGTCACTTTCTGAAAATCAAAATCTGCAACAATTTCCGCAGAGCTATCACCGATATCCCTCAAAACACTTATTTTCAATCCGTGTTCCTCAAAAAACACCTTTGCAAAAGCTTCCGCCATTTCATTTTTTGATGTAACCACAGAAAGCCTTCTTGCGTCAAAGCATAGTTCGGTCAAAAGAGACTCAGTTATTCTGCCCCATTCACTGTCTCTTATACAGATTTCACATTCAGGAAGAACAATTTTTTTTTGCGGAGCATTTTTTCTTATGCATTCTGGGGCGATTTCGGCAAACAGCTTTTTTCGTGCCAAAAGGAACTTGTTCTGTTCATTATTTTCCTGATATTCTTTCAATTCCGACAAAAAAATAATTTTATCAACCTTTGATTTTTCAAGAAGTCTTTTTGCTGTACCAATCACAGTTTCCGCTCTTGCGGGAGACAATCGTTTCAGTTTTTCCTCAGAATACGGAACCTCTGCAATTACCGCTTCAAACAATGAGCCAACTGTCTCTTGGCTGATTTTGTATCTTTTAAAAAGAGTTTTCTTTTCATTTTTCTTTTGTGCAGAAATCACGCCTATACGCATCATGCACAAATTCTCTCCCTCTGACCGTCAGGTTATTTTTCCAGCAGAATCTCTATAGCCTTTTTAAGCTGTTTATCGTTTTCGGGATTAACCTCCGAAATAGCCGCGTATTCCTCATCAGTCATTTTAATTTCAACATCAGGGGCAATTCCCTCTTTGTCAATACACACATCCTTTGGCGTATAATAACGTGAATCAGTTACCTTCATAATACTACCGTCCAAAAACTGATATGGAATTTGGGTTACACCCTTACCAAAGGTACGTTCGCCTACCGTTGTTGCAAGACCGTGGTCATGCAAAGCACCAATCAGAATTTCACTGGCACTGGCAGAACCGCCGTTTGTAAGAATCACCATAGGAGCCTTTGTCTTTCCTTCCTTTGCCATATAATCCCGTCTTTTGCCAGTTTTATTCAGTGTATAAACAATCTCGCCGCTGTCCATAAACACATCGGCAATATCAACTGCCATCTCCATATAACCGCCCGGATTGTTACGCAAGTCCAATACAATGTATTCAGCTTTTTCTTCTGCCAGTTTGTTAAAGTTATCCACAAACTCATCATAGGTATTGACGCCGAACTGACTGATTTGAATATAACCTACCGCATCTTCCAAAAGCTTTGAATTGACGGTTTCGCGTCTTATGTTGGCACGTGTAAGGGTTATATCAACGGTCTCTCCCGTTGCCTTCTTCAAAACGGTAACAACAACGTCAGTTCCCTCCTGACCTTTCATATCCGTTGCAACCTGATCTATACTCACACCCGAAACAGACTTGCCGTCAACCTTGAGAATTTTGTCACCGGAAACAATTCCTGCTTTTTCAGCGGGAGACTCTGCCAGAGGCGAAACAACAACCACACTGTCATCATCCTCGCTTTTGCTTATATAAAGACCGACACCGGAATAATCGTCCGATTCAACATCTTCAAGAAATGACTGTGCTTCTTCCTGATTCATATATACTGTATACGGGTCTTCCACACTGTACGAAACCCCACGCAAAGCTCCGTCAAGCAACTGCTTTGAGGATACATCCTCATAGTAATACTTTTCGATTACCGCAATACCGGTATTAAATTTCAGTAAATCCGCAAAATTCAAAGCACCAAAAGGATTCATAAACATAACAGTTCCAAAAAAGGTTGCCGCAACCAGCACCACCGCACACAAAATCAGAACCGGCTTTTTTATAAACATACCACTTTTGTCCTTTCTCAATATAATACTCAAACAAAACATTCATCCCTTCAACAAGCTGAAGGGATGAACTAAATTCTTCTTATTCTATCCTATGCAGAAAGAAAAGATTTCATAACAAAAACTATTTAATAATACAGCATAGGGTTAACAGCTGCACCGTTAATCAGAATTTCGAAATGAAGGTGCGGCCCCGTAGAGTTACCTGTTGAACCTACCTTTCCTATCTGCTGACCTCTTTGGACAGACTGACCGCGCGAAACTCCGATAGAACTCATATGACCGTAAAGTGTTGCTCTACCGCCACCATGGTCAATGATAACACACAGACCATAACCCGAATTCCAGCCTGCAAGAGTAACCGTACCTGAGTTAGCCGCTACAATCGGCATACCGTAGGAAGCACCGATATCTGTTCCGGTATGTCTTTTCCATACACCCGTAACAGGATTCTTTCTTCTGGGTGAATAATGGGACGTAATATAAGTACAGCCGGGGGTAGGCCATGCAAACTCACCGCCAACGTATGACTGTCCCGAGGTTTCGGTACTCATACTTGCAGATGCCTGCTGTCTCACACTTGCCATAGCTGCATCAGCCTCATCAATAACCTTCTGATAAGCCGCCGCATCCTTTTCAAGCTCAGCCATATAAGCTTTTTGTTCCTGCTGTTTCTTCTGAAGCGCAGACTTTTGAGCACTCAAATCATTCTTTGAATTTTCCTGAGATTCCTTGAGCTCCGCAATCTCATTTCTGGTAGCTTCAATATCCTGACGGTTCTTTTCCATCTTGTCAAAGATATTTTTGTCGTGTTCTGAAATTTCTTTTATAATCTCTGCCTTGTCAACAAAGTCCGAAAAGCTTTTTGCAGAAAGAAGCATTTCTATGTAACTTACATCCCCCTGCTCACACATTACTCTGAAACGTTCCTTGAACAAGTCGTATTGTGCTTCTGCTTTTTTTGTAGCTTCAGCCAGCTTTACTTCCTGTTCAGCAAGCTTTCTTCCTGTCTCGGCAATTTTTGCATCAACGGCATCAATTTTTGACTGGATAGCTGTAACTTCTTTTTCGAGACCTTCCATAGCAGAAAGAGTTTTTGCTCTCTTTTCTTTATTTTCATTAAGCTTCTGCTGAGCTTCAGCCTTTTTCTGCTGACTTGCAGAAACAAACATAGGAGCAATCGACGCAATCATTCCCACCGCAAGAGCCGAAACAATTGCAATCGAAATCCATTTAACCAACTTTTTGCTCATATTCCACTCTCCTTATACGTGCAGATGCTTTCTGATAGACATTGCACTTCCTGCCATACCGATACCGATACCCATAACCAAAAATGCAATAACAACAATATAAAGAACTTCACTTATGCCAAGCAACTGAATATTACCCATAAATTGCTGTACATTGGGAAGCACTGAACTGTATCCAAGCATAACAATAAGTGATGCCAACACAGCACCCACAGCTCCCAGCATCATACCTTCAATAACAAAAGGCCATCTGATGAACCAGTCGGTTGCTCCCACAAACTTCATAATATTGATTTCTTTTCTTCTGGAGAACATACCCAGCTTGATTGTATTTGAAATAATAAACACTGAAATTGCTGCCAGAATTATCAAAATCCATAAGCTTACATTTTTAATGGTTTTTGTTATAGACAAAATCTGCTGAAACAAATCCTGACGGTTAACAACATCCTCTACGCCTTCAACCTTTTTGGCAGTTTCTGCAACCTGATTAGCCTTTGAAACATCCTCAAGTACCAGAATATATGCATCACGCAAAGGGTTGTCTTCTTCAAGAGTATCGATAACCTCAGCCTGTTCCTGATAAACGCCTTCCTTGTAGTTCTGCAGACGTTCCTCCTTGGTATAGAGCTGAGCTTCCTTCACGTATTCAATTTCGCTGAGCTTGCTGCCAATGGCACGTACATTGTCACGGTTCATTTCATTTGGCATATATACGTTGATTTCGCACTGTTCCTTTATCTGGTCACCAATGGCATTAAGATTCATTCCAAAAAGCATAAAGAACCCGAAAATCACCAGACTTGCAATCACGATACCTACAGAAGCAAGTGTCATAAGGCTGTTTGCAACAAGACCCTTGATGCCCTGTACAAAAAAATATCTGATATTTCTAAACATCATAACCATACACCCCTTCTTCTTCATCTCTAACAAGTCTGCCGTCCTCAATAGCAAGAACTCTCATATGCATTTCGTCAACAAAATTCTTTGCATGAGTAGCAACAATCATAGTTGTACCCCTCTTATTGATTTCAACCAGCAGTTGCATAATTTCACCGGCTGTATCAGGGTCAAGATTTCCCGTCGGTTCATCTGCAATAATAATGGGCGGCTTGTTTACCAGTGCACGTGCAAGAGATGCCCTTTGCTGTTCACCGCCCGAAAGCTGACCCGGTTTCATTCTTGCCTTGTGAGCAAGTCCCACCTGACTCAGAACATTTGGAACATTTCTGTTGATTTCAGCCTTTGATGCACCGATAACCTGCATTGCAAAGGCAACATTTTCAAAAACTGTTTTGTTGGGAAGCAGTCTGAAATCCTGAAAAACCATTCCGACATTTCTTCTCAGATAAGGAATTTTACTTTTGGGAAGAGCATTCAGTTCCATATCGTTTACAAAGATTTCGCCTTCATTGGGGTTTTCTTCCTTGATAATCAACTTTGTAAGAGTAGATTTTCCTGCACCTGAGGGACCTACCAAAAACACAAATTCGCCCTTGTCAATAACAAAAGAAACATCGTCAAGTGCTCTGACACCGGTATCTTCATATGTTTTTGATACATTTTTAAATTCAATCATAATAAGATTTATCCTTTCTGCCCGTTTTTATTTCCGGGCACGTAAACATAGCTTTATCCAATTGTGTCAGATTCTTGTTGGTTCAGATGTAAGATACTTGTTTACCATCATTGCAACCTTGAAAATAATAGCATCATCAAATTCTCTCAAATCAAGTCCTGTAAGCTTTTTGATTTTATCCAGACGGTAAACCAGAGTATTTCTGTGAACAAAAAGCTTTCTCGAAGTCTCAGAAACATTCAGGTTGTTTTCAAAAAATTTCTGAATCGTATAAATAGTTTCGTTATCAAGAACCGAAATAGATTCCTTCTTGAAAACTTCGTTGAGGAACAGTTCACAAAGAGTTGTAGGAAGCTGATAGATAAGTCTTCCGATGCCAAGATTGTCATAACTGATTATACTCTTTTCGGTATCAAAAACCTTTCCTACTTCAAGGGCAATTCTTGCTTCACGATAAGCTCTGGCAAGCTCCTGAATATTCTCAACTATAGTTGAGATACCCACAGAAATCTTCACCATAGCTTCAGAATTCACAGTATCATGCATTTCCTGAGCAAGCTTGATGAGTTCCTTCATTTCCGAGCCAACCTTGACTTCACGTACAATAGCAACGTCACGGTCATCAATTCTGATAACAAAATCCTTATTCTTGTCGGGAAAAATGTTTTGCAGAATGTCTACAAGCGAAACTTCAACACTCTTGTGTGTTCTCACAAGAAAAACAATTCTTTCTGTTTCAACAGAAAGCTTGAGTTCTCTGCTTCTGTAAAGAATATCATTTGGCAGAACGCTGTCCAGAATAACATTCTTCATAAAGCTGTTGCGATCATATTTTTCGTCATAATACTGTTTTATTGTTGAAAAGTGAGTACCGAGGAACGCCGCAAAGCCTCTTGCCAGTTCATCAGTTCCCTCACAAAAAACAACATAAACATTTTTATTACATGTTTCCATCTTGCGGAATACGTACCCGCCACCGACATATTCTTCGTTGTTAGTTTCAAAGTGAGCAACAACAGCTTCATTCTGATGACCAACCTTGCTTTCATCGCTGCAGGCAATTATGTAGCCGTTATCATCCATAATACCTATACGTCTGTGAATATCCTTTTTCAGCTGATTACATGTGTTCTGAAAAATTCTGTTTTGCATGTAAATACCTCCATAATTCACTTTTCTTTAATTAAAAATTCTTTTCCACCTTATCATTATTCTCTAATAGTATAACCCTTTTTTCACCAAAATGCAAGTATTTTGTGCAAATGTAACAAAATTTTAACAAAAGCGGCTGAAAAGCCCCAGTTTACGCTAGTTTTTACATTAAAAAAATAAGGCTGTCACATTCAGCAACAGCCTCTCTTGATTAAATTTTCTCAAGTCCCCATATGGTATTGTTGTAATCCATAATTGAACGGTCACTGGAAAAGTATCCCGCTTTTGAGACATTGATAATAGCCTTTTTGTTCCATACATCAGGCATCTGGAAATCCTTTGCCATACGGTGACCTGCATCAAGATATGATTCAAAGTCACGGAGAAGAAGATAAGGGTCGGCAAAGCCGTGTCCGAACACAAGACTATGGTATATTTCCTGGAACAGATTCTGGTTATCCGGAGTAAATGTTCCGTCAATAAAGCTGTCCACAATACTTTTTATAACCATATTCTGAGAATACACCTCAGAGCTTCCCGAATGGCCTGATGCGTAAATGTTCAATACCTCCTGAGATGTAAGCCCGAAGATATAAATATTATCAAGACCAACCTTTTCAGCAATCTCCACATTGGCACCGTCCAGTGTTCCGATTGTCAAAGCACCGTTGAGCATAAGCTTCATATTACCCGTACCCGATGCCCCTTTGCTGGCAGTTGAAATCTGTTCACTGAGGTTTGCCGCCGCAACAATTTTTTCGGCAATTGATACGCTGTAATTCTCAATAAACACAACCTTCAGAATATCCTTTGTTCTGGGGTCGTTGTTTACCACATTTGCAATGTTGTTAATCAGCTTTATAATCAGCTTTGCAGTATGATATCCGGGAGCCGCCTTTGCCCCGAAAATAAATGTTTCGGGCAGCATACTTGCCTGACTCGGATTCTCTGTTATCATCTTATAACGGTAAACAATATGCATTGCCTTCATAAGCTGACGCTTGTATTCGTGAAGTCTCTTTATCTGAACATCATAAAGGGAATTGGGGTCAACAATAATCCCGTTATGTTCTTTGATGTAATCAGCCAGCTTCAGCTTGTTTTCCTGTTTAATTGCCGCAAACTGTTCACGAAATGCACTGTCATCCGCAAACTTTTCAAGCTTTTCAAGATTCTCTGCATTTTTAATCCAGCTGTCACCTATTGCATCCGTGATAATTCCCGCAAGCTTCGGATTTGCCTTAAGAAGCCAGCGTCTGGGAGTTACACCGTTTGTAACATTCTTGAACTTTTCAGGTGACAGAATGTGATAATCGCGGAAGGTTTCATGCTTCAGAATCTCGGTATGAAGTGCTGCAACCCCGTTGATGCTGTGACAAGCCGTAAGACAGAGATTCGCCATATTTACATTGCCGTTTGAAATAACCGACATATATTCAATCTTGCCTATATCGTTGCCGAAATGGTTGTAAAGATTTTCGCGCTGTCTGCGGTCAATTTCCCTTATAATCATTGAAACTCTCGGAAGAAGACTTTCAAGCATTGACATTGGCCATTTTTCCAGTGCCTCTGTCATTATTGTGTGATTTGTGTACGCAAAAATACTCTGTACAATATCCCACGCTTCATCCCAGCCAAAGCCTTCTTCATCCATAAGAATTCTCATCATTTCGGGAATCGCAATTGTGGGATGTGTGTCGTTTATGTGAATCTGCACATATTTCGGGAGTTCCCAAAGCGCGTGACCTCTGCGTTTCTGCTTTGCCAGAATCCACTGAATTGTTGCCGAAACAAAGAAATACTGTTGCTTGAGACGGAGCATTTTGCCCTCATAATGATTATCCTCAGGATAAAGAATCTGTGAAACAACCTCCGCAAGTTCCTTGTCCTTCACTGCCATAGCATAATCACCGCGGTTAAACTCATTCATATTGATAATCTGAGGTGAGCGTGCTCTCCAAAGCCGCAAAGTATTCACCAGCCTTGAATCATAACCCGAAATTGGCATATCATAAGGCTCTGCAATAACGGTGTTGTATCCAACGTGACGGAATTTCATTCTTCCGTCCTCAAAATATTCCTCAACCGAACCGTTGTAATGAACCTCCACGCTGTCCTCAGGACGTTCAATTTCCCATACATTTCCGTCCTCAAGCCATGGGTCAGGCATTTCAATCTGATATCCGTCAACTATTTTCTGCTTGAACAGACCGTATTCATATCTGATACCGCAACCAAATGCAGGAAGCTCCAATGTAGAAAGAGAATCAAGAAAGCAGGCCGCCAGTCTGCCCAGACCGCCGTTGCCCAGACCTGCATCGTTCTCAACATCCTCAATAGCAGACAAATCAAGACCCAGGTCTGAAAGTGCTTCCTGATAAACCTCTGTCTGCATAATATTCATAATGTTATTTCCCAAGGCTCTGCCCATAAGAAACTCAAATGAAAGATAATAAAGTTCCTTTTTATGTCCGTTTTCCAGAATTTCACGGGATTTTGCCCACTCTTCCATTATCTCGTCACGAACAGTAAGTGCACAAGTCTTGTAAAGCTGGTCAGGCGTTGCAGATTCAACTGTCTTTCCGTAATATCTGCGAAGCTTGCTTGTAATTGTGCTCTTTATCTGTTCTTTTTTCGCTTTTAACTCTGTCTTTTTCAATTTAGCCATTTTTCTTTTAATTATCCTTTCAAATCTGTGTAAATCTTCTCATATTTTTTTGCCGATTCTGTCCAGGAGAAATCCTCCTTCATTGCTCTTTGTACAAGCTTTTTCCAAACAGCTTTATCTGCAAAAAAACTGATTGCTCTCTTGATTGTGTATACCATATCATGTGCATCGGGTGCATAAAAGCTGAACCCGTTACCCTCACCGGTAAATTCATTATAAGCTTTGATGGTATCTTTGAGTCCGCCGGTCTCCCGCACTACCGGAATTGTCCCGTAGCTGAGTGCAATAAGCTGACCGAGACCGCAGGGTTCAAACAGTGATGGCATCAGAAACAAATCCGATGCTGCATACACACGGTGTGCCATTTCGTTGCTAAACATAATGTTGGCCGAAACCTTTTCAGGATTGCACCATGCATGATGGCGGAACATATTCTCGTACTTCTCGTCACCGGTTCCCACAATCACAAACTGCATATCAAGACCTGTCAATTCTACCATAGCATCAGATATTACGTCAAGTCCCTTCTGATCAACAAGTCTGGAAACCAAACCAATCATAACCTTTTCTCCGTCAACGGGAAGTCCCAGCTGTTCCTGAAGAGCCATTTTGTTCTTTTTCTTTCCTTCAAGAACATCCTTAACACCGTAATTGCATACAATGCTTTTATCTGTTTTGGGATTATACTCATCATAATCAATTCCGTTGAGAATTCCGTAAAGAGAATTTGACCGTGCCCAAAGCAAGCCATCAAGACGTTCACCGCCCGTAGGAGTTTTGATTTCCTCCGCATAGGTAGGGCTCACCGTTGTAACAACATTGGCATAAACTATGCCTGCCTTCATCAGATTTGCACAACCATGGAATTCCAGCTTGTCATCGGTAAAATACTCGTCTCCCAGAGACAAAAAGTCCTTTACCGCATCAATGGAATAAACCCCCTGATACTTCAGATTGTGAATTGTAAATACCGTTTTTATGTCAAGGTAAAAATCGTTCTGCTTATAATATGCTTCAAGTATCACGGGAACAGCTCCCGTCTGCCAGTCATTGCAATGAATAACATCCGGCTTAAAATTCAGTCTCGGCAGAATTTCAAGAGCCGCCTTGTCAAAAAAGGCAAACCTCTCAAGATCATCCCATTTATAAAGACATTTTTCTCCGAAATAATATTCATTATCTATAAAATAATAGGTTACCCCTGATTTTTTTATGGAAAAAACACCGCAATACTTATTTCTCCAGCCTACCGGAACATAAGTATAAAGCTCAAATTGCATTTCACTCACAAAATTATCCGCAATAAGTCCGTATTTGGGAAGCATAACTCTCACATCATGTCCCTGAGCCGCCAGATTTTGCGGGAGTGCTCCAAGCACATCCCCAAGGCCGCCGGATTTTGCATAGGGTGCAACCTCGGACGACAGCATCAGTATATTCAAATCAATCTCTCCTTCCTGCAAACCTCTCTGACCTGACAGATTTAAACGACTGTTCGTTTTCCTACCATCAAAGGATAGGTGCTCTCACCAACCATATTCTTTCCGCTCATCAGAACAACCTCTTTGTCAAAAATAACATTTTCAATCGTACAGTTATCCATAATCTGAGACTTCTGCATAATAATCGAATTCTTTACGACAGTGCCTTTTCCGATTTTTACACCACGGAAAATAATACTGTTTTCAACCGTTCCTTCAATCTCACATCCATCGGCAATAAACGAATTCTTCACATCTGCAGCATGACCGTACTTTGTAGGAACACTGTCCTTAACTTTTGTAAAGATATGCCTTCCGTCCTCCTTGCCGAAGAGTTCTGCACGAACCTGAGGTTCAAGCAAGTCGAGATTAAACTGATAGAAGGATTTTATGTTGTCAATCTTCTTTTTGTAACCGTCAAATTTATATGCAAAAATCCTGCGTCTGTTCACATTTGCCAAAAGAATATTTTTTGAAATTGTATGCTCGTCATGCTCCATACAATCCTCAATCATTTCAATAAACAAGCTTTTTTTCATAAAAAACATATTCATATAAGATGCATTGGATTTCTGGCGTTTGGGATAAATGCGGATATCCGAAACTCTTCCGTCTTCTTCTATATCAAACAATATATGCTTTTCAAGCTCTTTTTGCGTAAGCTGAGGAATCTCTGTATAAACAACTGTAATATCCGCTTCCTTATCAAAATGAAACTCCATTACCTTTTCGAAATCAATTTTGCATATTGTATTACAGTCCGTAAGCATAATGTATTCCTGACGGCTTCTGTTCAAAAAGCTCATTGCTCCGCTGAGATAATCAATACCTCCTGCAACTCTGCCACCCACATCCATTGTCTCAGGTGGTGGCAAAATGAAAAGACCCGTTTCTTTTCTTGCCATATCCCATGCTCTGCCGCTTCCTACATGGTCAACCAACGACCGATTTTTGAAGCCTGAAGTAATACCAACATTCACAATGCCGGAATTTGCCATATTAGACAGCATAAAGTCAATAATTCTGTATCTTCCGCCCACGGGAACAGCCGCAAGAGACCTTACCCGCATAAGCTCACCAAGATTAACCTCGGAATTTTCGGAAAAAATCAATCCTAATGTATTATTATTTTCCATTTCTTTCATCCTCCCTCAGGCTGTCGCCATTCCTTTTCCGGCTTTTTTTGAATTTTTCACATTGCGCCCCACCATAGAGCACCGTGCAATCTTTATCTGCTCGCCAATACTCACTCCCGGGCCGATAAGGGTTATACCGTCCGAACAAATCTTCGTATTATAAAAATCATCCACAGCATCGTCATCATCACTGCCGATAACCGCATTTTCTTTGATAAAAGCATTGGCACCAATCATAGCCTTGTCAATTGTTGTGTTCTTTCCGATATGAACACCGGGGAACACAACACTGTCACGCACAACAGCACCTTCTTCTATTGTTACGCCACGGAAAATCACCGAATTTTCCACATCACCAAAGATTTCGCAGCCTTCTGTAACATAACAGTTTTTCACTCTTGCAACAGGTGCAATATACTGAGGCGGCAATGCGGGATTACGGCTGAAAATCTTCCAGTCGGGGTCATCAATATTATAACCCGGAGTTTCTGAAAGCAAATTCATATTAGCTTCCCAAAGACTCTGGATTGTTCCCACATCCTTCCAGTATCCGTCAAAACGGTATGCAAGCATCTTGTTACCCTTTTGAAGCATTTTGGGGATTATGTTTTTACCGAAATCATTATCTGATTTTTCGTCATTCTCATCCTCAATCAAATATTTTTTCAGCACGCTCCACGTAAAAACATAAACTCCCATAGAAGCCAGATTACTTTTTGGATTTTTGGGTTTTTCTTCAAATTCCACTATATTCATTTCATCATCGGTATTCATAATTCCGAATCTTGATGCCTCATCCCACGGAACCTCAATAACCGCAATGGTTGCTGCCGCATTTGCTTTTTTGTGAGCACTGAGCATTTTTGCATAATCCATTTTGTAAATATGGTCTCCTGAAAGTATAACCACATATTCAGGATCAAAACCGTCCACAAAGCCGATATTCTGATAAATGGCATTTGCCGTACCCTTGTACCACTCACCTTTATCTGCCGAAACATAAGGCGGAAGCACATAAACACCGCCGTTGTTTCTGTCAAGATCCCACGGGCGTCCGTTTCCGATATAAGTATTGAGTTCAAGAGGCTGATACTGCGTAAGTACCCCCACAGCCGTAATTCCGGAATGAGCACAATTGCTGAGAGGGAAATCAATAATTCTGTATTTTCCTCCGAAGGGTACTGCGGGTTTGGCAACATTCTTTGTCAGGATACCAAGTCTGCTTCCCTGACCTCCCGCAAGAATCATTGCTACACATTCTTTTGCTTTCATAATAAAACCTCCGTTTTGATTTTTCCGAAAAAATCACTTTTTTGCCTTTTTTATATATACAGCAGAAAGCTCTGCCATATCAAGTCTGATATAATAACTTCCGTTTTTCCTTACTGCCTTCATCAGCGGATAAGCTTTTTTTCCTCCGCCGTATTCTTCAGAATCTGTAGAAAGAACCACCTGATAAGTTCCCGAAGCAGGAACCTTCAACAAGTAATTCTTATGCTGCTGTGCAGCAAAATTTGCCGCAACAACGGTCTTGTCTCTGCCGCTTTTGCTGATTCTGACAAAAGACACCACCGAGTTCTCATAATCCTCCGCATCAAGCCACGAAAACCCTTGCCAGTCATAATCATTTTCGTATAAAGAACGGTTTTCTTTGTAAAAGGAGTTCAAGTCTGCCGCAAAACCCTTCATCTTTCTGTGACTGTCATAATCCAGAAGCTGCCAGTCAAGACCCTCCGCAAATCGCCACTCTATAAATTGACCGAATTCTCCGCCCATAAACAGCAGCTTCTTTCCCGGATGTGCATACATAAAAGCCAGCAACAGCTTCAATCCGGCAAACTTCTGTTCATAGGTTCCGTACATTTTGTCAAGAAGAGACTTTTTGCCGTGAACCACCTCATCGTGAGAAAGAGGCAGAATATAGTTTTCGGAATACGCATACATCATAGAGAATGTAAGCATATTCAGGTTTGACCCTCTGAAATACGGGTCCATTGCCATAAACCTCAGGATATCGTTCATCCACCCCATATTCCATTTGAAATTGAATCCCAGACCGCCGTCAAAAACAGGCTTTGTAACGCCGCTCCACGCCGTTGATTCTTCAGCAATCATCAATATATTGGGGAACCTTTCAAAAACAACGGTGTTCAGCTTCTGCAAAAATTCAATTGCCGCCAGATTCTCGTGCCCTCCGTATTTGTTTGCAACCCATTCTCCGTCACGTCTGTTATAATCAAGATAAAGCATACTGGACACTGCATCAACACGAAGACCGTCCATATGGTATTCCTCAAGCCAGAAGACCGCGTTTGAAATCAGGAATGAATGGATTTCGGTTTTTTCCCAGTTAAATACAAGCGTTCCCCACTCCTTGTGCTCACCAAGTCTTGAATCAGGATGTTCAAAAAGCGGTGTGCCGTCAAATAATCTGAGTCCGTGGGCATCTCTGGGAAAATGCGCAGGAACCCAGTCCATAATAACACCTATACCTGCCTTGTGACACTTGTTCACAAAAGCCTTCAGTTCCTTTGGCTTTCCGTATCTGCTGTTGACACTGAAATAACCTGTCACCTGATATCCCCATGACCCGTCAAAGGGATATTCGCAGATAGGCATAAGCTCAATATGTGTGTATCCCATTTCTTTGATATAAGGAATAAGCTCATCCGCCATCTGACTGTATGTGAGCATCTCACCGTTTTCTGTTCTCTTCCACGAACCAAAGTGAAGCTCATAAATATTCATAGGCTTTTCATAGGGAGATGTTGACGAACGTTTTTTCATCCACTGTCCGTCACTCCACTCATATTCCATATCCGCAATACGCGAAGCCGTCTCAGGTCTGAGCTGACTGTAGAAAGCAAATGGGTCAGCCTTCAAAAACACATTTCCGTCCGGTCCTTCAATACTGAACTTGTAAATATCCCCTTCACTTATACCGGAAACAAAACAACTCCATATGCCCGAATCAACATTTTTCACCATAGGGTTTTCATTGCGGTTCCAACCGTTTTTATCGCATACCAGCGAAACCGACAGGGCGTTCGGTGCCCAGACAGCAAAGGTGTAGCCTTCTTTGTTTTCATAACAGCTGCGATGCGCTCCCAAAATATTATAACTCTGATAGTTCTCGCCGCAATTAAACAAAAACATCAGTTCACGTGAAATTTCAGTTGATTCCCATATTTTTTCTGTCATGTGTCGGAAGTCCTCCAAAATACTCTTTTGTTATTTTTTCATAAATTTACATTTTTTCTCTTATCGTTTTTGTATAAACTAACCAATATTATAATATCACTATATTTCTCGTTTGTCCATAAGCAAAATTTACATTTTCACAACATTACCATAAATATGTAGTTTTTTTGGCAAAAATTACCTCATATCAAAAATTTCCGCTTCAAAAGCATCCATACAAATGGTAAACTGACCGTTATCGGAAAAAAATTCTTTGCCGGAAAAACGACCTTTCAATACCGTCATCCCCTGAACTTCCGCCGTAAACTCCCTCAGTTCTGTACTGCGGTTCACGGCACACAACAAAAATGCGTTATTTGCAGGATTTCCAAAAACATCTTTCCCGTCCGAAATTTTTCTTGCATATGCAAACACATCACCCTTAGCAAAAACGGTTTCAAAACTTCCGCAGGAGAGACAGTCTTCAGAATTTCTTATTCTTGTCAGCTTTTTGTAATACTCCAGAAGTTCAACATCCACACACCTCCATGTGTATGGCATACGGTTGCAAGGATCCGAAAGTCCCTGCATGCCAATTTCGTCACCGTAATATATACATGGAACACCCATAAAGGTCATCTGCAGAAAAGCCGCAATTCTGAGACGCTTCAGAGCAAGGGTTTCGCAGACAGGGTCAAGCCTGAACCTCAGTTTTTCCTCTTTTGACATATTGCTGTCAATATATTGTCCCGACAATGCATTCTTGATACGCACCGTATCATGAGTACCCAGAAGATTCATAGCAGAATAAAGACTTTCAGAGGGATAATGCTCTGCCAGCGTCATAAGGCTGTCATTAAGCTGAAACGCATCAATATGCCCGCACAGAAAAGCAATAACATTATCCTTGAAGGGGTAATTCATTACACTGTCCAGCTCATATCCCAGAAGATATTCACGGCACACTCCATAGCTTTCTTTGTTGGAGGCATCCTCCCATACCTCACCAATAACAACGGCTTCAGGGTTTTGGGTCTTCACCTGTTCTCTGAGTATTTTTATAAATTCATCAGGCAGTTCGTCCGCCACATCAAGACGCCATCCCATAGCTCCGTGTTTCAGCCATTTCTTTATTATAGCATCCTCCCCCCTGAGGATATAGTCAATATATGTCGGCTCAAGCTCATTTACATTGGGAAGATTTGAACAACCCCACCAGCTTTCATATCCATGCTCATTCCACTGATACCAATTACGGAAGCGGGAATTCCAATCCCGATATGCACCTATGCCTTCTCCGTAGTGTCCGTACTTATTAAAATATACACTGTCACTGCCCGTATGACTGAATACACCGTCCAGAATAATCCTTATGCCTTCGCTTTCGCAAAGGCGGCACAATTCTTCAAAATCTTCCAAAGAACCCAGGATGGGATCAATTTTGCTGTAATCTCCCGTATCATACCGATGATTTGAAAAAGCTTCAAATATGGGGTTCAGATAAATAACACTTATACCAAGCTCTTTGAAATAAGGAATCTTTTCAATAATCCCCCTGATGTTGCCTCCAAAAAAGTCATTGCAGGCAGGTCCGTCTTCACAAGGATGTCTGTTAAAGAAAACAGGCTCATACCAGTCATCATGTATAATATATTCACTATTCCGACAAGATATATCCGCAATGTTGCCGCTTTTGAAAAATCTGTCAGGAAAAATCTGATACATAACCGCCTTTTTGAACCATTGCGGCGTTCTGAAATCTTTATCATAAACCGTAATCTGCCAAGATGCGTCGTTGCAGAATTCCAGTGTCTCACATCCCCCGCCTTGCCCCTTGCAGCAGAACACTTTCCTTCCGTCTTTCTCTGCCACGAAATAATACCACAAAAGACAGGGTTTTTCGGGCATAACTATCTCTGCCGAATATAAAAAGTCTTCTTCCTTGTTCATAGGCACAAGAGATTCGGCACCATTCCATAGCCTTAGCATAATTCTGTCAGGACAAAAATCCGTTTTTACACACAACTTTACCTTGCCTTCGGTGGGAGCAGCTCCAAAGGGCATTCTGTATTCAGTTTTCCGTGAAAAATGATATATATTCATCTAAAAACCTCTTTCAAAAAATCTATTGTTTTTTCAAACAAATAATGCTATAATAATTATAATAATATTTATTATAACACAAGAAAGGAAAAAGGTAAATGCCCCTTTTTGAATATGACAAAAACTACATAAAATATATAATATTTGATTTGGACGGTGTTCTCATAAATTCCGAACCTGTAACCACCAAGGCCGCCACCGTTGCTTTGTCTGAAATCGGTATTTCCGTTGCCGAAGATGCATTCAAGCCATATATAGGTGCGGGTGAAACTCTGTTTATTTCAGAAATATGCAGGGAACGCGGAAAGGAAGACAAGATTCACCGAGCAATTCAACGCCTTTATCAGTTATTCAATGAATATGTGGATGACAAGCTTCAGGTATACCCCTCGGTTCACACCCTTCTTTCAGAATTAAAAAAACGCCGTTTCCGTCTTGCAATTGCTTCAAGCTCTGCTTCCGACAAGGTTGCGGTCTCACTGAAGGCTGCAGGTATTTCCGCCGACCTCTTTGATGTAATTCTTACAGGCAGTGACGTTTCCGAACGGAAGCCTTCTCCTGAGATTTATTTCAATACAATGGACGAGCTTGATGCTGACCCCGAGGAATGCATCATTATAGAAGATGCCCTGAACGGAATCCGTGCCGCAAAAGCATCCGGTGCCTTTTGCTTTGCTGTAACCACCTCGTTTTCAACAGAAAAACTGGAACCCGAAAACCCCGACTTTATCGGCAACGATATTATTGAATTACTGGAAATTCTTTAAAAGGAGATTGCTATGCTCACCTTTCTTTGCGGTACCGCAGAAACAGAAAAACTGAATGAAATATACCGCCGTGCCAATGCCGATGCCACTCTTGGCAAATCGGTCTATATTCTTGTTCCTGAACAGTATTCCATGTACGCAGAATCAGAACTGCTCTCAATAATGGGTATGACCTCTCAGAACCGTATACGGGTTCTGACTTTTTCACGGCTGTGCAATCTGGTATTTTCAAAGCTGGGACCTCTTCGTACAACGTACCTCGACAAGGCAGGCAAGCACATTATGACACGGCGTGCCCTCCAGCTTTCTCAGAACGAGCTTAAATTTTTCAGACGCAATCTTCACCAACGGGGTTTTACAACTCTTATACGTTCTGCAGTTTCGGAATTCAAACGCTATGGGATTTCTCCCTCCGCGCTGAACCATGCTGCAAAAGAAACCGATGACGAAAAACTGAAGCTGAAGCTTTCTGACCTTTCTGTTATATACAAAAAATTTGATGAACTGGTTGATGAAAACTACGCAAACACCGAAGACAACCTTTCTCTTGTTATCCCCAAAATTTCAAAGGCGGATTTTCTGAAAGGCAGCAGATTTTATCTTAATTTTTTCAGAAGTTTTACACCTACCGAATATGCGGCTCTTGCTGAGCTTATGAAAATATGTGACCTTTGCATTGCCCTTTCTCTGGACAGTGCCGAAAAAAGCTCGAATGTTTTTTCTTCTCAGGCTTTTACATACAAAAAGCTGTCGTCAATTTCTTCATCCTTGAATATAAAAACAGCTCCACCTGTATTTTTCAATATTGAAAGCAGCTGCAATAGGCCTGCAGACCTTGTACATTTGCAAAACAATTTTCCTTCTTATATACCGGAAGCTTTCCCGGAAAAACCGGAGCATATACACATTCTTCGTCCCGACAATCTGCACGCCGAGGTTACCGAATGTGCTCGCCTGATACGCAGACTTCTGAGAGAAGAAAACTATACTCTCAATGACATTCTTATTCTCACTGGCAATATAGAAAACTATGAGTTTCTTATTCCCGGCATATTCGGTGAATACGGTATTTGTTACTTTCTTGACAGAAAAATACCTCTCACCGAAAGTCCTTTTATGCGTATGATTATTTCTGCTCTTGAAATCCTCGCCTACGGTTTTTCATATGAAAGAATAATGCGTTTTGTTCGCTCAGGATACCTTTTGGTATCAACTGACGAAATTGATATCTTTGA
>JAZRIX010000051.1:0-7462 GCA_045645485.1 Clostridia bacterium
ACGAAAGTGGGCATTTGATGTTAAAATATTCATGGAAAATGACTCCTTCTGATATATGTTTTTCTTGGTCGTTAAACATTATATCATATTTGGAGTTCATTTTCCTTTTTATTTGTCACCCATCAATTGTATCACAACATATTTTAAAAAAAATTAAAAAGTTTTTTAAAAATATAATTATGTTAAAACTTGACATAGTCTAAATAATGTGGTATTCTTTAAATAATAATAATTAAGTAATATACTTATTTGTATTACAGAAATAAGGAGGTTTTTTATGAGAAGAGGTTTAATGGCTATGCTGCTTGTTGTGACTCTTGTTATGAGTTGCTTCTGCAGTGTTAGCGCAGCAACAATGACACACGATCAGTTCCTTGATTTGTGCAAGGGTCTGGCAACGGAGATTGAGGTTCCTGTTGATATTGCGGGAAAATTGGTTGACGGTGGTGAATACGGTGATAAGATTTCAGCAAAGGTTGATGATGCAGCTGCATTCAAGGCTGAAATCGATATGACAAATGTTAAGAATGTTGTGAAAAGCGTTCTTGATGAAGCTGAATTGATTCTCAGTGCTGAAGAATTTGCAAAGTTCAAAGACCTTGAAGTTTCAGGTGAATTCAGATTTACTGCAAAATGGTCAGGTGTTGAGATGATTACCGGTAAAACTCCTCAGCAAATTGAGGATTGTTTCACCGGTATAGACGGAATTTTCCAGATTCGGAGATGTTCATACTATGATGGTGTTGAATTGGGAGTTACAATGGAAGTTATTCCCGGAACAAAGGTAACAAAACTTGCAGAACTTGCTGACAAGATTGCACTTGAGATTACTGATGATTACACTGTTATCGGTGACGGTCAGGTAGAGGGTACTCTCACCGGTTGGACCAAGATTGTAAATCCCCTTTCAACTTCATATGATGTTACATATAAGTTTGTTGATGATTCAAACACAGACAGAACAAAAATTAAGCCTGTTATCATTGATGTAAAGCAGCCCGGTTCAGGTGGTTCTGCTTCAACAACAAACTTCTATACATTGAAGTACGAAACAAACGGCGGAAATACATATGCTGATGAATCATATGCAGAAGGAAGAAAAGTAGAACTCACAAAGGTTCCTGAAAAAGAAGGATTTGCTTTTGCCGGTTGGTATGCAGATGCTGAACTTACAAACAAGATTACATCTGTTGTAATGGACGGGGCAAAGACTGTATACGCAGCTTGGACAGCAGAAGGAGAACCCGGTGGCGATGTTGCTCATCCTGTTCCTGAAATCCTGAACGGTGAAGACCACATTGCATATATCCACGGTTATCCCGACGGTACTGTTCGTCCCACAGCAAACATCACACGTGCAGAAGTTGCTGCAATCTTCTTCAGACTCCTGAAGGATGATGTTAGACAGGCTAACCTTACAGACGCAAATAACTTTGCTGACGTGAACGACGGTGACTGGTTCAACACACCTGTTTCAACAATGACTAAGCTTGGCGTAGTTACAGGACGTACAGCTGATACATTTGCTCCTAATGAATTCATCACACGTGCTGAATTTGCTACAATCTGTGCAAGATTTGATGATGCTGATGAAAAGTGTGAAGATTGCAACTTCGCTGATATCGAAGGACACTGGGCATCTGATTATATCCTTGAAGCTGTAGCTTATAAGTGGATCCAGGGTTATGAAGACAATACATTCCGTCCTGACAACAATATCACACGTGCAGAAGCAGCAACACTTATCAACAGAGTTCTTGTTCGTCTTCCCGAAGATGCAACATGCTTGCTCGAAGGTATGAAGACATGGCCTGATAATGAAGAGGATGCTTGGTACTATCTGGCTATTCAGGAAGCTACAAACAGCCATACATACGGACGTATTGATGCGGTTAATGAAAAGTGGACTGAACTCACAGAAAACAGAGATTGGACAGTTTACGAAGACTAATCTAAGGAGATTTAAGAGCCTCTCGTCAAGAGGGGTTCTTTGATTTAATAGACTGATTTTTAAAGGAGAAAATGAAATGATTTACGATCTTATTGCAAACAAAGATATTTATACCGCTATGGGTGACAAATATGTAAAGGCTTTTAATTTTATTGAAGAAGCAATAAAAAACGGTGTTGAAACAGGCAAGCACGTTATTGACGGTGATGATGTATATGCAAATGTAAGTGCCTACAACACAAAGACAGAGGGTGTATATGAAGCACACAAGAACTACATTGACCTTCAGTTTGTTCTTGACGGTCATGAACAGATTTTCTGGAAGAACATAAAAGACTGCAAGATTACAAAGGAATATGATGCAAAGGGTGATTATATGCTTCTTGATGCAGAAGAACCCGTTGTTCTTGATATGCCTGCAGGTGCATTTGCTATTCTTTATCCTGAAGATGTTCACGCACCGAGCAGAGCGTACAAGGAAGTTTCAGCCGTTAAAAAGATTGTTGTAAAAATAAAAGTAGATTAATGTTTTAATATACTTTAAAACGCATTATAATTTTAAATGTTTTTGCAGTACGGGGGAAATTATGAGAAAGTTTTTGCTATTTGGCGTTGTGTTTATTTTGCTGTTTTCGAATGCTTGCAGTGCGGCGTGGATATATCCTCCACAATCGGATTCTGAGTATATAGCACCTGAGATTACAGAGAGAATTAACATAGTTTTTGATAACTCAGGACACGAGAATGTAAAGAATATATTGATTGAATCAATGATTGCTGCAAGTATTGCAGAACATTCGGAAATTTGGATTTATCCCATTGCAGGAAGCAATGAACCTATTCGTCTTGAAACTAATCAGAAGTTTTTGGAAGAGAATTTTACAAAATACACAAAATCAAGCAATGAATTTAAAACCGAAAATATTATAGATAAAGCTTTGGCAGACTTGAAGGTATCACCTCGTCAAACAAAACGTTTGATTTTATATGCTGATAATGAAACTGCACAACAAAGAAACGAATATGATGTACATAGTTGGACGGAAAATTATATTGCAGACAATCCGGATATAATTTTCTCCACGGCATATTCATTTGGTGCTGTTATGAATAGTGATATATTTTGGGGACAGGAAAAGGCAGCTAATTATGAGGGCTTTAATGGCTCATTCCGTGAGTTTATTTTGATGAAAAACGGATATTCTCCCTGTGAGTTTACCTATGAGAAGGAATACGGAGTAATTCATCTCGCAAAGGAAAAGGTCAACAAAAATATCTTTGTGTTTGCAAATAATGCTGGCCATACAACATACCGCAACACTACAGAGGTTGATTTATATCTTGGTGGATGTGCTATGGGAGATGAAAACTATAATAATTATCTGGCAAAATCCAAAGTAAAAGGTGTAGCTTTGAGCTATAATCATATTGTTGCAGAATGGGAAAGAGATGATTCGGTTTTTGCAACAGCTGTATATACCTTGGACGGAGTAACGGTTGATCCGATGAAGGAAGGGGTATGTATTCCCCTTCTTAATGCAGAAGATGTTGAAGTTTATCATAAGGAAACACCGGGTTCAGGATTATGTTCGGCAAAAACGTCTTATGACAGTGGATATGACAAAAAACTTGTAAACTATTTTGCTCCTGAGGAAGAAGAGCTTGAACAGCAAGAATTGCCCATTAGCATTGAACAGCATTTGCCAAAAAGAAAAAATTCTATTGTATCAATAATAATGTCATTGATAACAGGCTTTATTTCGTTGGTTTTTACTCTTTTGAATATAGCGGCATTTGTATTTGTAATTTTGCTCATAGTTTATCCGAGATTCAGAAGTAATGTCAAGCTAAAAATACATGAATCAAAATTTGGACCCCTGTACGACAAAATTGAAAGTTTTATCAAACGGTTGTGGAATGAACTGTTTGGCGGTGCGAAAAAGGTTAAGGGTATTACCAACCTCAATGGAAAATATGTTTTTGTATCAAAAAAGACCGAGGATATGGAATCGGGAAACAGCCGTGCATCTATTGTTGTCAGAGAACTCAATTCGCGTGGGATTCAGTGCTGGCTTTCTGAGGATGGAATTGACGGCGGTGAGGATCACAATAGTGTAATTCCGCAGGCAATTAAGGAATGTGCTATCGTTCTTGTATTTGTTTCGACACGTTCTGTTATGTCTCTGGAGGTTATTACAGAAGTTGAAGAAGCAAAAACGTGCCGAAAGATGGTTATTCCTGTTCAAATTGAAGATTTTGATTTATTCAAAGAGTATTCAAATTGGAGATTTATGCTGAAACCGTATAAAAAGCTGAATTTGTTTAGTTCAAAGCCTGAAGCTATTAAGGAGATTGTTGACCAGATTCAGAAAAAATTTGATGAAATATAGTCAAAGTCGAACTTATTTTTAAAAATAGTAGGCAGTTTAAAAACAACGTTTTTAAACTGCCTATGTTTTTTCATTATTTCCCTTTTGATTCGCAGTATGCACAGCGATATTCGCACTCGGCTTTGTCGATCAGGTGGAATATGTGTGGCAATTCCTGCTCGGTTGTTGTGATGCATCTGGGGTTCTTGCAGAAAATTACGTCGGTGAGCTTTTCAGGAAGGCTCATTTTTTTCTTTTCTACAAGGTTTCCGTCTTTTATGATATCAACAGTTGCATCAGGTGACACATAGCCTAAGATGTCCATATTCAGCTCGATCAGAGCATCAATTTTAATTATATCTTTTTTGCCCATCTTTGAACTGTTTGCATTCTTTATGATTGCAACGGGACAGTCAAGAAGGTCAAGTCGGAGGAGGTTATAGATTTCCATACCTTTTCCGGCTTTTATGTGGTCGATAACGTATCCGTTTTTGATTGAATCTATATTCATATTAAAAACATCCTTTCTGAGGATAGTAAGATCCTTCGACAAGCTCAGGATGACATATACTTTACTTTATTTCCAACAGCTTCAAAATAAGCGCCATTCTCATATATTTTCCGTTGAGAACTTGTTTGAAGTAGCAAGCTCTGGGGTCATCATCCACTTTAACGCTGATTTCATTAACCCGGGGAAGAGGATGCATAATACATAAATCCTTCTTTGCTGTTGTGAGCTTTTCGGGTGTGAGAATGTAGCTGTCCTTCAGGCGAAGATAGTCTTCCTCATTGAAAAATCTTTCTTTCTGAACTCTTGTCATATAGAGAATGTCAAGGTCGGGCATTGCCTGTGTAAGGTCGGTTGTTTCAATACATTCTGCACCGGAATCGACAATAACCTTTTTTACATAGCTTGGAATGGCAAGCTCCTTTGGTGAGACAAGAACAAACTTTATTCTGGAATAACGTGTCATTGCGGAAATAAGCGAATGTACTGTTCTGCCGAACTTAAGGTCTCCGCAAAGACCGATGGTGAGGTTGTCAAATCTACCCTTTTCTCTGTGGATTGTAAGCAAATCCGCAAGTGTCTGGGTTGGATGGTTGTGACCACCGTCACCTGCATTGATTACGGGAATTGATGCATTCATTGCTGCAACTAAAGGTGCACCTTCTTTGGGATGACGCATTGCAATAATATCTGCATAGCAGGAAACTGTTTTTGCAGTGTCAGCAACGCTTTCGCCCTTTGTGGCCGAGCTTGAGCCTGCATCCGACATTGAAAGAACGTGACCGCCAAGCTCATACATTGCGGCTTCAAAGCTGAGCCTTGTTCTTGTGGAAGGTTCAAAAAAGAGTGTTGCTAATTTTTTTCTGTCACACTTGTGGGCATATTTATCGGGATTTTTGATTATATCCTCGGCAACAGCAACAAGCTCGTTCAGCTCTGTTGTCGACAAGTCTTTTATATCAATAACACTTCTCATATTGCATAATCCTTTCTGTAATAATTTTGGAACAGCCTTTAGAAGTTATGCGTTAATCCAACTTTCGTCAGAGGGATTATTGCGGAAGGAGATAAGTCTCTGGATATCTTCAGGCTTGATATAACCTTCCTGCGCTGCTACTTCTGCAATAACATCGAAGTTTGTAAGGCTGATATTTTTAACTTCTGCAGCAGCCAATCTGTCAAGTCCCTTCTGCATTCCGTATGTGAAGATTGAAACAATACCGAGGACTTCTGCACCTGCTTCGCGGAGAATGTTTACAACTTCAATAACACTTCCGCCTGTTGAAATAAGGTCTTCAACAACAACAACCTTCTGACCTTTTTCGAGACGACCTTCAATCTGGTTCTGTCTGCCGTGATCTTTTGCACCGCTTCTTACATAACCCATAGGAAGACCAAGAAGGTGTGCTGTGATTGCCGCGTGAGCAATACCTGCAGTTGATGTACCCATAAGAACTTCAGCTTCGGGGTAGTTTTCCTTGATAAGTGTTGCAAGACCGTTTTCAACGTCTTTACGAACATCAATGTCGCTCAAAGTTAAGCGGTTGTCGCAGTATACCGGACTTTTGATTCCGCTTGCCCATGTGAAGGGTTCTTCGGGTCTGAAAAATACAGCCTTTATTTTAAGTAAGTCTTTTGCAATTAATTCTTTCATTTTTATATCTCCTTTTAAAAATTATCCAACAAATTCGTCAACGCATCTCTTGTATGCGGCAACTGGGTCTTCGGCTGCTGTAATGGGTCTTCCCACAACAATATAGTCAGAACCGATTGCTTTTGCATCAGCAGGTGTCATAACACGAACCTGGTCGCCCTTGTCACCGTCCGCAAAACGAACACCGGGTGTAACAGTTACGAAATCCTTTCCGCAAGTGTTGTGAACCTTTTCGGCCTCAAGAGGTGAACATACAACACCGTCGAGACCTGCCTTCTTTGCGTTGCTTGCATAGTGCATAACAACCTTGTCAATGGGTTCATTGATAAGAAGGTCTTCTTTCATTTTTTCTTCACTTGTTGAAGTAAGCTGAGTTACGGCGATAAGGATAGGACGTGTGCCGTCGGGACGTGTGAGTCCTTCCAGAGCTGCTTCCATCATTGCAACTGTACCTGATGCGTGAAGGTTTGTCATGTCAACATCAAGACGGCTGAGAACAGCCATTGATTTCTTTACTGTATTGGGGATGTCGTGAAGCTTAAGGTCAAGGAATATCTTGTGGCCGCGCTTTTTGATTTCACGAACGATTTCGGGACCTTCTGCATAAAAGAGTTCCATGCCGATTTTAACAAAAGGTTTTACATCTGTGAACTTGTCCAGAAAGTCAAATACTTCTTTTTTTCCTGCAAAATCGCAGGCAACGATTACGTCTTTTCCCATTAGTGGGCACCTCCTATAATATCATTTAAGTCTTTAATGCCGTATTTTTCCATAGCGGAAGGTAAGTTTTCGATAATTTCTTTGCTGGCAAAGGGATTTACAAGATTTGCGGCACCAACCTGAACGGCTGTTGCACCTGCAAGCATCATTTCAATTACATCTTCGGCAGTTGTTACACCACCCATACCGATTTTAACAAAAGGCTTTACATCAGTGAACTTGTCCAGAAAGTCAAATACTTCTTTCTTTCCTGCAAAGTC
>JAZRIX010000052.1:0-7906 GCA_045645485.1 Clostridia bacterium
ATCGGGTGGAAACATTTGGACATTTTCTGTAACAGCCATCAAGAGGCATTAAATGCGGGTGTGCAATGGAAAAACGTGTGGGCGATAACCTACACTACTAAAAAGGTCAAGATGGTTGAGAAAAAGACAAAGCCTTTTAAGAACAAAGGCAAGTTTAAGGAGTATTTGGAATGAAATGTCCGTATAGAAAAATAACTGAAAAACAAATAGTAAAAAGAATGGATAATGAAATTTCCATTGAAATATCCGAAGAAAACTATGCTGATTGCTACGGTGAGGATTGTGCATATTACATAGTCAGGGTTGCTCTTAATGGAGAAGAATATCCCCGATGCAAAAAGGTTGAGATTGAAAAAAACATTTCTCGATACAGGGGTGAAAAATATGAATGATGATTTTTATGACTTATTAAACAACGAATACGTCAAGGATGACAACACGAGTCGATGGCTACTCAATGTCCATAACGCATTGTTCTGCGAAAAGTGTGGTGGTCGAACAGCCGAGAAAACAGGTTACTGTCCTCATTGTGGACGGAGAATGGTAGGTGATGATAATGTCGAATAATCAGGATAATGATATTGTAAGACTTGTTGCTATTTTAGAGGCGAAAAACGAACTTAATGAAAAGATCATTGAGAATCAGGAAAATCTAATAAGCAACATGGAATTGCTGATAAATGTATATGAACAGATACTCAAAGCTAAAAACAGAGCAATTGATGTTCTGGTTGACATACTAAAGGAGAGCGAAAATGAGAGTTAGGATGCACAGTTTTTACGATCATTTTCCACATCATAATCCTGTGGCAAATGAGCCATTTGTAGATTGCTACAATGATAGTTTTTGTGCAAAGTCAGGTACAGAGTCTAATGCAATTGCTTTACTGATAGAACCGAGAAGCATAGACAGACACGGTTATGAGTGGATTGAACAGCACCCAGATCAATATAAGTATGTATTTACACATGATAGCAAGTTGCTGAACACTTTGCCAAATGCAAGGCTTATATGTTATGGCGGTGTATGGAGTTGGTCTGACGAGCAAAAGACAAGGTTTTGCTCCATAGTGTCAAGTGACAAGGAAATGTGCGAGTTGCATAGGTTCAGGAAGAAATTGGCACATGAGTTTAAGAACAAAGTCGATGTGTTTGGAACGATTGATGGCGGAAATTATGTAAGCACATACGAAAGTCACGCACCGTACCGATATGCAATCATAATCGAGAATCATATTGATGATTATTGGTTTACCGAGAAAATTTGCAACTGTTTCGCTAACAAGGTAGTGCCGATATATTTAGGGGCAAAGAAAATAAGCGAGTTCTTTAATAGCGAGTCCATCCTGTCATTTCAATCGCCAGCCGGTATCAGGGATTGTGTAAACGTAATGTCAACAGGATACGGCGAGAATTGGTACGTCAGCCGTATTAAGGCTATTGAAGATAATTACAACCGTGTAAAGGCATTTGAGAACTTTGAATCATGGTTTTTTAACAAGTATGACGAATTATTAGGGGGATTAGTATGATTTACATAATTCAGGACAGAGAAGCTGAATATCCGAGCCTAAAGAACTATGAGCCGTTATATATTGGTAAAAAGTTTAATGGTGAGTATGAGGACAACATCGAACACCTTAATCCTTATCTGAATGAATATACAGGTCTTTACCTTATGTGGAAACACAAGGATGATGACATCATAGGAATGGTTCATTACAGGCGGTTCTTTACAACAATGGGATTGTGGCTGAAATGGAAAGAAATCGAGTATTGGCTATCGGTGTATGACATTATCATTCCGCCTGATTACAGAGTGGGGATGGGTGTTTATAAGCACTTATATAACGAGATTGGTACAGACCGTGATCGTGTAGCTTACGAAAAATATTGTAATTTACTGTTTGAAAAAGAACCAAAATTGAAAAATTGGTTTATGACAGCAAGGGACTTTAATCCACGAAGTATGTTTGTTGCTAAAAAAGAACTGATAGACAAGTATTTTGAATGGGTGTTTCCAATAATAATTCCGTGGGCGGAGCAATTTGTCCGAGAGGATTTGGATAAAGTCGATAATACAAGGATTCCCGGATACATCGCTGAAAGGCTGTTGGCTTATTGGGTTCAGACAAACCATCTGACATCATTCAGGGCAGATTACTTTCAGTTAGACCAAAGTTGGACGGAGGAATAGAACATGGTTAAGTTAAGCATAATAATACCCGCCTACAATGCGGAGCCGTATATATATGAGTTGTTGGATGTATTAAAACCACAGATTACTAAAGAGGTTGAGGTATTTGTCATAGATGATGGCAGCCGAAATCCTCTTGACATCAATGAGCCGTGGATCAAGTTCATGTCTAATGACCGCAACAGGGGTATTTCATACACCCGAAACAGAGGTCTTGAATTAGCAAAGGGTGATTGTATCCATTTTCTTGATGCTGATGATTTAGTTCCTGATAACTATGTTGAGTACATCATAAATCTGATTGATA
Organism: Clostridia bacterium; assembly: GCA_045645485.1. GTDB lineage: Bacteria > Bacillota > Clostridia > Monoglobales > Monoglobaceae > SIG440. The sequence goes on from JAZRIX010000052.1 coordinate 2,505, forward strand.
CAAGAGAATTTGATTATATAGACCTGTCGTGGAAATCGTTACCGGGTGGTGGTGCAAATTACGACATTAAGCTGAATAGCGATAATGACTACTTAACGAATCCGTCAGCTTCAACAAGAATATTCAAGAGATCATTTATCGGTGACACGAGATTTGCCGAAAAAAAGGATGCAGCCGAGGACGAGGATTTCACAAGGCATTTAGGAATAAAACACGCTAAACGTATATGTGCAACGGAATATATGTACTTTTACAGGACATACGTTCCTGATAGTAACTCAAAGCGATTTATCCGAGGTGAGAGAAGAACACACAGGGTAGGATATTTCTATCGAAACTTTACAAAAGCTATGAAAGACGAGTTTGAGGCGATCAAACGTGATGACGAGTTACATGAGGTCATATTGCTGACATATAAGAACGAGGTTCCTGAAATTGAGAAGTATGCAACGGTATTTTGCCCGCCACAACATACGAGAGTCATGGAGGCAAAAGGCGAACCGAGTAATATGTTTACTATAATACCAACACCGATTAAGGCTGACATAGTAATCTGGACTAAATCAATTGATATGGTCGGTGGTATTGAATCCTTTATATACAATTTCTGCGCTTGTATGCGCGACAGATACAACATAGTAGTGCTTTACGAACGAATAAATGAGTTGCAAAAGGCGAAAATTACCAAATATGCGCGTTGTGTTCAGAACGAACCGAACAAAGTTGTGGTTTGTGATACATTGATCGTTAACCGAATAGGTGACAATATCGCGCCTAACATTAAGTATGAAAAGATTGTTCAGATGGCACATTGTATCAGGCAACAACCTACATGGCATATACCACAAAGGCGCGATGCAATCGTATGTGTATCTAACGCAAGTAAACAGAGTTTTGGTGACGAAGGCAAAAAGGCAAAAGTCATTAACAATCTGCTCTATGACGAGAATACCGAAAAGGCACTCTTGCTTGTTTCAGCAACAAGAGTAAATGCAAGTGACAAGGGCGGAAATGATGACAGGATGCGCAAACTCGCAAAGCTGATGAAAGATATGGGTATTAAGTTCGTATGGCTTTATTGGGGCAATATGGCACTCCACAACGCGCCAGAAGGCATGATTTATATGGGTGTCGATATGAACATCAAACCTTATATAAAAATGGCTGATTACCTTGTTCAGTTAAGCGATTCAGAGGCATTTAGTTATAGTTTGCTGGAATCCTTATGTTTAGGAACGGCACTTATAGTAACACCCCTGTCACAGAACAAAGATATGAAAATAAAAGACGGAGTGAACGCACACATCGTACCTTTTGACTTTGACGAATCCTACGATGTGGAGAAGTTTAAGGACATTCCAAAGTTTAACTATAAATATGATAATCAGAAACTTATTGATAAATGGGTAGATGTCATCGAGAACACAGTTCCGGCGGTATATGACTTGCAAAAGCCTGTATTTGTAAAGGTGGTAGTTACCTATCAGGACTTGCTGATAGGTCGAATACTATCCGAAGGAGAGGTCATTCAGATGGAATCTGAACGTGCAGACGAGTTATCTCGTAAAGGACTTGTTGAGATAGTAAGATAATTTAGGTGGTGAGTCGGATATGGAAGAAAACAGAATATTGCGTGAGGCGATAAATGAGGGTATAATCGACCTATCCGACATTGTCACCAAGATTGAAATGATTAACAGACAAAAGTTTTTGGCGATGCACGAATCTAAAGTGTGGCAGAGTGAAAATGGTAGGTGGTTAACCTATCTGAAATCCAAGAACGGAAGGAGGTTGGTATCAGCATCTTCCAAAGAGAATCTGGAAGATAAAATCGTCAGCCATTATCAGGAAAAATCAGAATCCCCGACATTTGAGGACGTTTTCAAGGAATGGCAAGACGAACGATTAAAATATCAGGAAATCAGCAAAGGCACATACGACAAGTATGTGAATGACTATAAACGGTTTTTCGGCAAGTCAAATTTCCGAAATCACAAGATTAAATATATTTCCGAGGATGAACTTGATCTATATATCAGGGCAACGATAATCGAATTGGAGCTGACACATAAATCCTATTCGGCTATGAGAACGATAATCAGGGGAACATTTAAGTATGCGAAACGTAAGAAATATACGGAGTTGAGCATTTCAACTTTTTTCCAAGACCTTGATTTGTCAAAACGGATGTTTAAGAAAAATATCCGTGATCCAAACCATGAGGTTTTCAAGGAATCCGAAATCCCTAAACTTATCGAATGGTTAGACTCGCACCCACGAGTCAGCAATTACGGAGTCATCCTTGCGTTACAGACCGGACTCCGGACAGGCGAACTTGCTGCACTTAAGTTTTCGGACATCGAGGACGATGTGCTACACGTTCAGCGACAGGAAATCAAGTACAAATCTGACGAAAACGGAAAACTCATACACGAGATCGTTGAGCATTGTAAGACCGAAATGGGCGACCGATATATATATCTAACAGATAGTGCATTAAATACTATACGAAAGATTAAGTTATTGAATCCGTTTAACGAATATATGATGTATGAGGACGGTCATCGAGTACAGACGAACACTTTTAACGACCGATTGGAACTTGCTTGTAATAAAATCGGCATCCCTGTCAGGTCGATGCACAAATTGAGAAAAACCTATGGAACGACACTTATAGACAATGGTGTTGATGAAAGCCTGATAATGCAACAGATGGGGCATAAGGATATTTCAACGACACGAAAGTATTACTATTTCGCTAATAAAGATAATGATTCCAAGAGAAAACAGATAAGAAATGCCATAAATTTCTAAATCTAATCAAATTTAATCAAATCTAATCAAAGCGAAATCGAAAAAACGTAGTAAAATAGCGGGTTTGCGGACAATTGACAGTAGGTTCGATTCCCCTACGGACTACACAAAAACCTAATGAAATAGCGGGTTTCGGGGCAACTCGAAAATCCATCTAATCAGTTATCCAATCAAAACAACAGTTAAACACATTTAATCAAAGGAAGAAGGAGAGTGACAATGTCGGATATTTTCGCTCTTTTTTTATTTGCGTGTTTTCGGCTCGATTTTGTGTTTTTACCCCCTACCCTTATATTTATACCACCCACACCCTAAAAAGCCGAATTTGGATTGATTATGCCGTGACAGACGCGCATTTTGAAGCAAACCAAAATCTCCCCTGTCAGAGTTTTCTCCAACAGGGGATTTTGATTTTTAGGACACACACCCTAAAGAGTTTTCAAGATGTTATAATATGTTGCACGAGTAACGCCCAGCTCTTTAGCTGCAGCTGTCACAGTCATTTTCCCGGCGTCAACCTTTTCCTTTAATTTGTGATATAGTTCCATATCTATGTCTTTTTTTCTGAATTTGCCTTCAGCTTTTGCAATTGCTATGCCTTCTTTTTGGCGTTGCTTAATGTTTTCGCGTTCCTTTTGTGCAACATAGGAGAGTATTTGTAAAACCATATCAGCGATAAACTTTCCGGTAAGGTCCTCATTACGAACTCTTGTGTCAAGTATAGGCATATCCAGAATAACAACATCAGCCTTAACCTCTTTTGTGATAATGCGCCATTGTTCTAATATTTCATCGTAATTACGGCCCATACGATCAATACTATGAAAATATATTACGTCGCCCTGACGTATAACCTTCATCAGGTCCATATATGCGGCACGAATAAAGTCTTTTCCGGATTGCATATCAACATATACATTATTTTCTGGAATATCAATATGTTCAATATCTTTTAGCTGTCTTGCTAAATTCTGACTGTCATCAGAAACTCTACAATAAATATAATTTGCCATGATTTTTCTCCTTCCGAAAAGCTCCCCTGTCACGGGTTCTATTATACTGTATTTTACGATTTTAGGACACACACCCCGGGTTTTTCAAAAAAATTTTTTTAAAAAATTTTTTTTCTTTATAAAATCTTCCCCTGTCGCGTTTTTTGAAAAATTCTGATTTTATAAATTTTGACACACACACCCCAATTTTTCACGAATCTACATATTGGGGTCAAAAATTATATACCACAAGATATACTGGTGCGTAAATAAAGGGACTGCCGCGGGGCTTTTTAGGATCAGCGGGGCCGGCTTTTTGTGGAGTGCCTTTTAAGGGCCGCAGCGGCCTCATATAGCCGGTTTTATTCTAAAGGGCTATAATATACCGGGTATATATCAAAAGGACCTAAAAAGGGCAAATATAAAGCGGTTTTTTGTTGCGGGCTCATATTATCACGGGCAGCCGCAGCGCTCAGCGGGGCTGCAGCTCCGGTCTGATCCTTTACGGGCCCCGGATCATATAACGCCGGGACCGGCTCAGCGCCTGCGGGGCTTTTATAAGCGTTTTGAGGGCCTTTTTTTGTTTTGTGGGTATAATATACCGGTATTATAATATATTAGAAATATGGACGTTTTACGGGTTAAAATAAGCGCTTATTTTATAAAATAGTATTATATATCATTATAGTATTATATAAATCATTTTTGACGGCCTCAACAGCTCCGGGCGGGCGCTTTTTAGCTTGTATTATAAAACAATTGACGGCAAGCGGCAGCGGCCCGCGGGGCGTGTGTTGTTTTCCACGCATCCAGATTATAGCGGGGCAGGGCTCCGGGCGTGATATAGTCCCGGCGGGGCTCCGGCCTGATCTTATTATATACGGGCCGCAGGGCGTCTTTTTTGCCGTTTTTCGTTGCATCCTGAGTATTTGCAAGGGTTTTATAATTTCCGGGGTTTTTGCCCGTTTTAAAGCGTGTTAAACATGGACCGGCTCCGGGTATATATCCATAAAATACAAGCGCGATATAAACCGGCGGCGACGGTTTTTTGCGGCCGTTTTCCGGGCGTGTGTTAACCTCAGCAGGGCCGGCCTGATCTGCAGCGGCTGCGGCGGTTTTTTCCTCAGCGGCCGCGGGCGTTTCATTTGTTGCGGGTGCCTCCGGGCGTGCGACTTCATCTGCAGCGGGCGCCGGCAGTGTCAAGTCCTCATTTAGTACAATGTTTTCTGCATTTTCTATAATATCAAATAATTTTATATTTAGTTCTATATAATCTATTTTTTCGAGTTTTTCCAAAATATCTGCGGTTATATACTCCGGGGCGGCTTTTATATCGCCTTCATAAGTCAAAACGGGCAGCCCGCAGCATGGTATGATAATATATGTTAATGTTTTAACTTTGTAAACATGGAAAACGCGCCCGCCTTTTATAAATCGCTTCCCGGTGTGGTCTTCAGCTTTATATGCACGGCCGGCCGGATCATATTTAAGCGTTAAAACTTCGACTTTTTGCATTTTTGTTGCGTTCTGATCCTCAGCGGGTGCAAAGTCAAAATACTTGCGCAGGGCTTCTATATTATTATTATATCTTTTAAT
>JAZRIX010000053.1:0-2509 GCA_045645485.1 Clostridia bacterium
ACCCGTGAACAGCTTTCGGACCTTATGGCGGCTTATAAGGCTATGGCAGAGCAGGAATATGAGCTGAACATGGTTATTGACCCCGACCTTTATAATAATCTTCAGGAGATTTCGGAAAGCATAAAGGCTTTGGGTACCAAAGATAAGAGACTTTCGGATTTGCCTCTTCAGACTCTTGAAAAGCTCCGTATGGCAGTTATGGCAATGGAAGCATCACTCCGAAACTATAACAGGGCGTTCCGTGAGGGCAAGGCAATTCAGATTGATGCACTTGCAGAAAAGGCAGTTTCCGAAATCAAGGAGCTTCGCAAGGATAACAAGAAAAATTCCAAAATCTGGGGCGGTGCTTCGGACTTGATGAATTTTGATATGCTTAACCCGTGGGATTATTTTCATCAGATGGGAGACACCTTTGAAGAATTGTTTATGGGGCTTCGTGAGGGTGAAAATGTTCAGATTCGGGACTTGGCTCTTGCGAAAAATAACCTTGATAAACAAATGGAAGCATTTGAAATTGACCCCAATAAGTTGAGCGGCAAGAAGGCGAAGGCTCAGGAATTCAAGCTTGCTAACGGTGAGACGGTTGAGTTTACCAAGGCGCAGGTTATGAGCCTGTATCTGCTCTGGCGACAGAATGCTTCCCATGAACATATCCTTGAGGGTGGTTTCAGACCGGGTGAGGTTCAGCAGAAGCTCATTGAAAAGAAGGGTGAAGACTCTAAAATTGTGACGAAGATTTCGGAGGATTATTCTTCGGTGAGACCCTCGCTTGATGATGTGGCGAAAATTCTTGATACACTTTCGGAAAATGAAAAGAAATTTGCAGAGAGTGTCAGTCAGTTCTTCACAGAGGAATGTGCTGAATGGGGCAATGAGGTTGCAATGAAGCTTTACGGCTATAAAAAGTTCAACACTCCGAACTATTTCCCAATTGTTTCGGACAAGATGTATCTGCAGGAGGATTTCGGTGTTTCGGCTGACTCTACAATCAAGAATACAGGATTCACAAAGAAGCGTATCAAGCACGCAAATAATCCTGTTATTATTGAGGATATATTTGAGGTGTATGCACGGCATACCTCGGATATGGCGAAGTATCACGGTTATGTTCTTCCCCTTCAGGATATTCAGAGGGTGTTTAATCATGTTTCCAGAGGTGACTTTGGGGCGGTTGCGGAAGTGCCTGCGGCTGTGAAAAACGGTGTAGTAAAATATGCTGCAGAAGAAGCTGCAAGAATAACTCGTGATGCAAAAACATACAGAAATTTTGTTGAAGGTCGGGATATGACTCTTAAAGAGTTTGCGAAACGTGCTTTGAAAGGAACGGATAAGTTTGAAAAGCTCTATATGGGTAAGCTTTCTGATGATATGGTTAGACGTGTAAACGCTGTCTTTGCGGAAAATGGAGTTAAAGCCGATGTTTCGGGTGAACATTTCATTGTTACGAGTGATATGTTTAGGCATATAGACTGGAGACACGGCGTTAATTCAAATGATAGTGCAGAACAAATATCACCCGACAATATTGAATATATCAGGGAGATTATTAATAATCCAGATTCAATTGTTTTTAATGGATATACAGATGAAGGAAATCCTGTAGTTAATTTTGTAAAAAGAATAAATAATGCTGAAAGTGTTTATGTACAATTTAATTCAGCGTCCAGAAGTGGGCTTATAGGAAAAACTTTTTATTTCAAAAACAAAATGAGTACAAAAAAAGAAGTTGTTCCAGCGAGTAATGCAAAAAGCTCTACTCAGAACGCCCAAAGCGACCAGAACCAAACTTCTGATAAGAGTATACCACAAAAAATCGGTTCTGTCAACAACGGCCTCCGCGAGGGTGAAAGTGTGAAGGCATTGATTGCTTCACGATATGGCAGAAAGGCTGTCAGTTATTTTTCAAAGCTGATGAACGACATCAATGCAGGTATCAAGAATGATTATGGCAATGCATTTGCTTCGAAGATGATTTCCCAATACAAGAAGGCAAAGATGGGAGCAAATGCAAGGGTTGTTATTCAGCAGCCTGTGTCATATATCCGTGCGGCGGCTCTGATTGACCCCAAGTATCTTGCGGCGGCAAGCGGTCGCAAGGTTGATATTGAAACGGTGTTTAAGTATTCGCCTATTGCTCAATGGAAAGACTGGGGATTCTTCAGTATTGATACGGGCAAGAGTATGTATGACCTTATGACGGGCAAGACCGAGCTTTCAGATTATACAATGGCTCCTGCGGGCAAGGCTGACCAGATGACATGGAAAAAACTGTGGAATGCGGTGGAGCGTGAGACTCTTGACCTGCATCCAGAACTCGCAAAGGGGAGCGAAGCATTCTATCAGGCGGTGGGAAAGAGGTTTGATGAGGTTATTGACAAAACTCAGGTTGTGGACAGTACCCTTCACCGTTCTCAGATTATGAGAAGTCCCGACACATTCACCAAGATGTCTGTTTCCTTTATGTCGGAACCTATGAAGACTTATAATCTGCTCAGGACGGCGGTTGTTG
>JAZRIX010000054.1:0-29626 GCA_045645485.1 Clostridia bacterium
TTGGCGGACAGGGTGGGATTCGAACCCACGTGCCGGATTGAATACCGACAAACTGATTTCGAGTCAGCCCCGTTATGACCACTTCGATACCTGTCCGTGTGTATGTTTGAACTCCGATTTGACGGAGAAAAAACTGAGCAAATTATGAAATTTTGTTAGAAAAATGTTAGAAATGGCTAGAAAAACCGCTAGATAAGAGTGTAAAAACAAGGTTTGAACCTCGCTTAAACCCGCACGGTTAAGCCATTTGTGAGGGTACAGTTACAGTGTAACCGAGGGGATTTCGAGTCAGCCCCGTTATGACCGCTTCGATACCGCTACGTATGTAGGTATATAAGGGGGCAAAATGCCCCCTTATATGTTTTGTTTTAGTCACTGACACGCTTGGTTGGATTGTAGCTCTGGAGAATTGAGATATTATCAAGAGCTTTACCTGTTCCCAGCGCCACACACGAAATAGCATCGTCGGCAACAATTGTCCGGATTCCAGTCTCAGCTTCAATCAGCTTGTCCATTCCGTAAACCAACGCACCGCCACCTGTGAGAATAATACCTCTTGCACTGATGTCGGCAACCAGTTCAGGCGGAGTTTTTTCAAGTACAGCTTTTATTGCTTCTATAATTGAGGCAGATGTCTCTGTAAGAGCATCCAGAATTTCATAAGAAGAAATAGTCACTGTTTTGGGAAGTCCTGAAACAAGGCTTCTTCCTCTCACGTCCATTGTGAGATTTTCTTCTCTCTTATATACGCAGCCGATTTTTATTTTCAGTTCTTCTGCTGTTCTTTCACCGATAAGAATATTGTACTTCTTTCTCACATATCTGACGATTGCTTCGTTGAACTTGTCCCCAGCAACCTTGATTGACTGGCTGGTAACAATACCACCGAGAGAAATAACGGCAACATCTGATGTTCCGCCGCCCATATCAACAATCATCGAACCGTAGGGCTGAGAAATATCAATTCCGACACCGATAGCAGCTGCCAGAGGTTCTTCAATAAGATGAACCTTGCTTGCACCTGCCTGAATACCGGCATCAATTACCGCACGTTCTTCAACCTCTGTAACACCGCTGGGAACACAAATGATAACACGGGGTTTGAAGAAACTGCGCTTTGCAACCTTCTGGAGAAAATATTTTATCATTCTCTCGGTTGTGTTGTAATCAGATATTACACCGTCACGAAGAGGGCGGATTGCAACAATGTTACCCGGAGTTCTACCGAGCATTCTCTGGGCTTCTTCACCAACCGCATAAAGTTTATTTGTATTTTTGTCTACGGCAACAACTGACGGTTCCTTGGCAACAATACCCTTTCCTTTGATATAAACCAGAACCGAGGCTGTTCCCAGGTCAATTCCTATATCCTGACCGAACATTTTCATCACCTTACCTTGTTCTTTTGCTTGTTCAAGCATTTAATCACACTGTTACTAACATATCATATACCATTTTTGTACAAATGTCAATAAGAAACACAAGATTTTCCTTAATTTTGTAAGCTAAAAAAATAGGATGACGGATAAATTGCGACAGTTCACGGCATTATATTTAATAAAATAACTATAAACATACAATATTTGACTTTAATATTGATATATTTTTAACAAAAATGCGGTTTCTGATAATAAATTTTAAGAAAATGTAAAAATCTACTTGTAAAGTTGGGCAGTTTTGTGATAAAATAACATCAAATGGATTTTTATAATCAAAAGAAATTTATGTCCCGAAAAAGGGATGTGGGCTTAAAGCCCAAGGGAAAGGAGAAAAAAATGATTTATTCTTCAGAAGTAGAAAGAATGTGCGTTGTTAATAAAGGCGCAAATCACGGTCCCGCACCCATACCGGAAGAAGGAAAATGGGTAAAGTCAAAGGAAGTTACTGATATCTCGGGTCTTACACACGGTGTTGGTTGGTGTGCTCCTCAGCAGGGTGCCTGCAAGCTTACTCTCAATGTTAAAGACGGTATCATTCAGGAAGCTCTTGTTGAAACTCTCGGTTGCTCGGGTATGACACACTCAGCTGCTATGGCATCTGAAATTCTTCCCGGCAAGACAATTCTTGAAGCTCTCAACACAGACCTTGTTTGTGATGCTATCAACACAGCTATGAGAGAACTCTTCCTCCAGATTGTTTACGGAAGAACACAGACAGCTTTCTCAGAAGGCGGTCTTCCCATCGGTGCAGGTCTCGAAGACCTTGGTAAGGGTCTCAGAAGCCAGGTTGGTACAATGTACGGAACTCTTGCAAAGGGTTCAAGATACCTCGAAATGGCTGAAGGTTATGTTACAAAGATTGCTCTTGATGCAGACGACGAAATCATCGGTTATGAATTTGTTCATGTTGGCAAGATGATGGATATGATCAAGGGCGGTATGGACGCAAACGAAGCTATGAAAAAGGCTATGGGTACATACGGCAGAGTTCAGGACGCAGTCAAGATGATTGACCCCAGACACGAATAAGGAGGTATAGGATAATGGCTTTATTTGAAAGTTTTGAGAGAAGAATTGATACTATAAACAAAGTTCTGAGTGCAAACGGCATTGCATCAATCGACGAAGCAAAGGCTATCTGCGACGAAAAGGGCATTGATCCTTATGCAATCGTGAAGGGTATTCAGCCCATCGCTTTTGAAAATGCAGGCTGGGCATATGTTGTTGGTGCGGCTCTTGCAATCAAGAGAGGCGTAAAGACAGCTGCTGATGCAGCAAAGGTAATCGGCGAAGGTCTTCAGGCTTTCTGTATTCCCGGCTCTGTTGCTGATGACAGAAAAGTTGGTCTCGGTCACGGTAACCTTGGTGCAATGCTCCTCAGCGAAGATACAAAGTGCTTTGCATTCCTTGCAGGTCACGAATCTTTTGCTGCCGCTGAAGGTGCTATTGGTATTGCACGTTCAGCTAATAAGGTAAGAAAAGAACCCCTCAGAGTTATCCTCAACGGTCTTGGCAAGGATGCTGCTCTGATTATTTCAAGAATCAACGGTTTCACATATGTTCAGACAGAATTTGACTATGCAACAGGCGAAGTTAAGATTGTTCGCGAAAAGGCATATTCTGACGGTGAACGTTCAAAGGTTCGTTGCTACGGCTCAGACGACGTTCGTGAAGGCGTTGCAATCATGCATCTTGAAGGCGTTGACGTATCTATCACAGGTAACTCAACCAACCCCACAAGATTCCAGCACCCCGTTGCAGGTACATACAAGAAGGAATGTATCGAACAGGGCAAGAAATACTTCTCAGTTGCATCAGGCGGCGGTACAGGACGTACACTCCATCCTGATAACATGGCTGCAGGTCCTGCATCATACGGTATGACAGATACAATGGGTCGTATGCACTCAGATGCTCAGTTTGCAGGTTCTTCTTCAGTTCCCGCTCACGTTGAAATGATGGGACTTCTCGGCGCAGGTAACAACCCCATGGTTGGTATGACTGTTGCAGTCGCAGTTGCTATCGAAGAAGCGATGAAATAATTTGCCAAAAGCGATTGAAATGTTAAATGGCTCTTTGTCAATAGTTGGGGTCAAAATAAAATAATGGAATTTTTGAAGGCGGTTGCAGCATTAAGCAGCCGCCTTTGCTGTGTTTGAATTTTTGTAGTTAAACATATGAAGTATTCTTTTTCTAAATCTATCAAAATTACGGTAACCGTAAGCATTTCTTTTTAAAACTTTAATTTTGTTGTTGCAGCCTTCTGTACCAAGATTATTAGTCAAAGAATAATTAACCCCACTGACGCATTGGTTTGTAAAGATTGCGGACATATAGAGTTTTTATTCATACCGGAAAGGAGGTAATGCAAATGTGGGTAAGAAATAGATATACGGGCCCAGGCGGTGGGCTATACACTGGTCCGGGTGGAGGACTTTATACAGGTCCAGACAGAAACCCTTATAAAAGCAATTGGCCGCCTCGCGACTACTTTCTTAAAGCTTTAAGAGAGCTACGCAGGCAAGATGTCATAGATTATCTGCTGAAAAACGGATTTTAAATATCAATACAGGTGTAACCATCTAACTCGCTGAACATAGTGGTTGCATCTGTTTTTATTTTGCCCACACGTCCTTTGAAAGCCGTCTTATTGGCGATTTAATGCCTTGGGTGGTGTAACTACCCTACCCGAGTGTCCTACAAGCCCTTTAACAGCCGTTGCAACTCGGCCTCAAAATCGATTTTAAATGCTATCGAGTACATTCACTGCTTTTATGCCTTTTCTCTTGCGTAATCAACTGTATTCTTCGTCCCACTCTTCTGACCATTGAATACAGCAATTACAAGGTTTGCTCTATCAACCATCCATTCATTTCTCACCTGATAGCATCCGGCGAAATAGTGGTCGTTGATTTTTTTTACAAGGTCGGCATTCTTGATGATTTTATTAAACCTCATCTTTTCTGTCATACTCCGCCTGCTCTCAAATCCCGGGTGTGGCAAAGCACATATTAGGTGTAAATCATTGTTTGTTTTCTTTCGCTCTAATACAATCTCTATTGCCCATATATCCGTTCCCATTGCCATACCTGTTATAAAGGTTACATAGCGAAGGCTTGGTGGTTTTGACAGAACCCGCTATATAAAAAGAAACCCTTTAAGGGTTTCTCTAACAGTTGAACATTGTCCTTTGTGCTTTATGTTTTTGGGAATAGGCTTTAAACTAAAGCGTGCTGTACATGGAATATAGCTTTGCGTATTCTCCGCCCATTTCCATAAGCTCGGCGTGTGTACCTTCCTCAACAATGCCCTGGTTGGTAAGAACAAGAATTCTTGTGGCATTTTTGATTGTGGTAAGACGGTGGGCAATTGTGAATGTGGTTTTGCCCTCGGACAGCTGTTTGAGAGACTGCTGTACCAACAGCTCGCTTTCGTTATCCAGTGCGGAGGTTGCTTCGTCAAGTATCAGTATGGGAGGATTTTTGAGGAAGAGTCTTGCAATTGAAATTCTTTGCTTCTGACCCCCTGAAAGCTTGAGACCCCGTTCTCCCACATAGGTATCGTATCCGTCCTTCAACTGACTTATAAACTCGTGAGCACCTGCCGCTTTGGCGGCATCAATTACTTCTTCACGGCTTGCATCGGGTCTGCCGTAAATAATATTTTCGAAAACTGTTCCACTAAACAAATATACATCCTGCTGAACAGTTCCAATGTTGTTGCGAAGGGAGTTCAGCGTAATTTCACGGATATCTACTCCGTCAATGAGAATATCCCCTGAGGTCAGGTCATAGAATCTGGGGATAAGGTTGCACATTGTGGTTTTTCCGCCACCTGAGGGTCCTACAATGGCAATGTTTTCACCGGCTTTTATGCTGAGATTCATAGTTTCAAGAATTGTGTCCGTATCATCTGCATAGCTGAAGCAAACATTTCGGAATTCCACATTTCCCTTTACGTTTTTCAGTTCAACAGCATTTTCTGCATCCTTGATGTCAATGGGCTGATCCATAATTTCCTGAAATCTTTCTATTCCTGTGATGCCGCGCTGAAATTGTTCTGTGAATTCTACGATTCTGCGAATTGAAACAATGAGAGTCTGGATATAAAGAAGATATGCCACAAAGTCTGCGGCGTTGATGTGACCTTTAAGCATAAACCATGCTCCCAGTATAATTATGGCTATGTACATAATGCCGTCAGAAAACCTTGTTCCTGATTGGAACAGAGCCATATATTTGTATGCGGATTTTTTTGCATTAAAGAACTTTTTGTTGCCTTCGGCAAACTTTTCACGCTCAATATCTTCGTTGGCAAAGCTTTTTACTACTCTTATACCCAGAAGACTGTCTTCAAGGTCTGCATTCAGCTCACCTATTTGCTGACGCTGAGCTTTGAATGCGTCTTTCATCTTTTTTCTGAAAAGAAAGATGGAAACAAACATCAATGGCAGAAGAAGAAAAATCAATGCAGTCAGCAAAAGGTTTATTCTGCCGAGGATTATAAATGAACCCACAATCTTTATGAATGCAATAAAGAATTCCTCAGGACAGTGGTGTGAAAATTCGGTTATATCAAATAGGTCTGATGTCATTCTGGACATAAGCTGACCTATTTTGGTATTGTCAAAGTATTTGAAGGGCAACTTTTGCAAATGGTCAAAAAGGTCACGTCTCATATCGGTTTCGAGACGTGCTCCCATAACGTGACCTGCGTTTGCCATATAATAGTTTGCTACGGTATCTACAAGCCTTAGGAACAGATATATTGCTCCAAGCTTCAGTACCATAGAAAACAAAAAGGTTTGTGTCGGGTCAATGGCGGCATTTGTTATACGGCGGACAATAAGGGGAAAAACCAGTTCGCATACCGTTGACAGTACCGCACAGAGCAAGTCCAGAATTATGATGCCGATATACGGTTTGTAATAAGACGAAAATCTTTTTAACATATTTTGTCACCTTTATTTCTCTCAGTCAACCTGTTTTATATCCACAATTGTTCCCGAGGTGTTTGCATACTTGGTCGAAAAATACAGAGTTGAACCTATGTTGATGTGTTGATTTGTTGCTGTGAAGAAGCCTGAGTCGTTTACGCTTCCGTCAAGACGAACCTTCATCTCAACAATATATCTTTCGGGAATAGTCATAGGAACAACAGTGCCGTTCAAAAGCTCACGTGTCTCTACCATTTCTTCAAAGGTTACGTCTGTTATTTCACCGACGCTTTCGTGGGTGTTGTTGTTTGTAATTTCACCTTTTTGCTGAAGTGCCTTCACCGTACCTTCACGTACACCTCGTACCTGAACGGTATATTCAAGCTGATGACTTACGGTAGTGACCTTTTCTTCAGGTCTGAAGAATCGCAGATATGCACCGAAAGCTACTGCGATGATAACAAGAACAACAGTAATATCTATAATGCTTATTTTACCAAATATTTTTCCGTCTTTGTTAAAGAATGCCATAATAACCTCTCCCTTCTGATTAATTGTTTTTGAGTTCCAGGTCTGTTATATAACCGTAGCCTGCGGCAAGTCTGCTTTTTGCGGCTACGGTGTTGCCAACCTTGAGAACAATACTGTCTGCCATTATGTCTGAAGCTGTTTCGGTTACCTCTGATGTAAGAGTCAGGGTTACATCAAAAAAAAGCGGGTCCTCCACAATGACGATGTCCTGGGTATTGTGGTTTATAATATGACGGCTTGAAGGCTTTACCTTAACATCAACAATTTCAGCATCAAAGCGTTCTTTTTCGCCAATTGACAACACTTCGCCGTTTTCCAGAGCTTTTTGGAATTCATCCGCAACAAACTTCTGAACCTTTGCAAGCTCAATATCGTATTGAGCTATTGCAGTTTTTGGTTCGGCGGGTTCTGCAGTTTTTGGTTTCAGAACAAGGAATGCCGCCGCTGCCAATGCTACAACAATTACAGCAATCAAAAATCCGTCCATCAGATTAAATTTTGTTTTTTTCATTTTTCTTACCTCCAAGGCTGAAATAAATATTATCAATATTCTCCGCATATTTTTGGGCGGTGAACATATTGTAAAAGGTTGTTTTGCTCTTTTGGGACATTGTGTCATAGAGCTGCGGCTCGGTAAAAAGCTTTATGAGCTTTTCGGCATATGCAGCAGAATCACCTACGGGAACCACAAAACCCGTTTTGCTGTCAGAGATTACTTCGGGATTTCCCCCTGCCGCTGATACAACTGCCGGCTTTCCAAGACTCATTCCTTCAAGAAGAGCAAGACTGGCGGCTTCGGTGGTTGAACAGTTGGACTGTACGTCAATAATATTTACAAGAGGTGATACATCCTCAAGAAAACCAAGCATTGTTACGTAGTCTTCAAGGTTGTTTTCGGCAATTTGCTTTCGTATAGCCTGTTCCTCTTCACCCGTTCCTGCAATAAAGAAGCGGGCATTTATGCCCTTTTCCTTCAGAATGGAAGCGGCTTCGATAAAGTATCGATGCCCTTTGATTTCCGTAAGACGGGCAATCAGTGCAGTGCATTTTGTGTCGGGAGACAATCCGTATTCATTGCGATATTTTTCAATCTGTTCGGGTGAGGCTTTTTTTACGGGTTCAACACCGTTGAGGATTATCTCGATTTTCTTTTCTGAAACGCCTGTTGCCGTAAGGTTGTCTTTTGCGGCCTTGGCAACGGCAATAATTTTGTGTGCTGTTATATTGTTGACCGTACCGCTGACAAGCTTTCCTATACCCTTTGTCAGCTTTGGTGACGGAGGATATACGGTATGGCGTGTGTAAACTATTTTTGCACCGTAAAGTCTTGCCGCTATGCGGGCGGACATACTTGCGTGGGTATGAACTATATCCGGCTTAAAGGTTCTGAAAACCCCAAGAAGTTTTTTTACCGCCTTAAGGTCAAGAGACTTGTCTGCCATTCCGTCAATTTCAATTACATTGAAGCCAAGCTCCTGAATTTTGGGCTTCAGCAGACTATCCTTCGGAAGCACTACGGAAATGTTCAGCCGTTCACGGTTGCAATACTTAAGATAAGTAAGAATACATTTCCCTGCACCGCCGATGTTGGTGTCTGAACACACCTGAAGAACATTAAGCATTTTTGACTGCCTCCGTTCCGGTGCTTTCTGATTTTGCAATGCTGATAGCAGCAGAGCCTATTGCGATTACTGACCAGAAAAGCATAAACACCTTATAATTATAGAAGCAGTTGTCGAACATTCCCTGAAGCAGGAACCCTGCGATTGCTGAGCTGATACCCACAATGGCAATTGATACGGGATGAGCTTTTCCGTTTACAAGGAAGCCTGACGTCATCTTTTTGAAAAACAGGAAGACGAGGAGGAGGAAAACAGCGATTCCTACTATACCCGTTTCTGTTGTTATCAGCAGAAACAGGTTGTGGGGATGCTGGGCAACCACCATATTATATGAATAGAAGGGATAAACCTGAATAAAGGCTTCTGTTCCAAGACCTATGCCTGAAAGCCAGAAGTCTTTCAGCATCTGGATTGTTCCCATCCATATTGCCACACGGTATGACGTGGAGGAATCGGACATATCTCCGATGCTGGTAAAGCGGTTGATTATGCTTTGGGGAATAACAAAGGGCAGAACAGGAAGAGCAATAAGAGCCAGACCCCAGAGCTTGCCTGCCACAAAGGTAATAAATATAGAAGCCGCCGCCATAATTCCCAACCAACAGCCTCTTGAAAATGTGAGGATGAGGGCAAGACCCAGAATAAGGGCAAAGCCTGTATAAACAAGACGCGGCAAAGCTTTCTTTGCTGTCCAGATAAGCGTTATGCAAGCGGGGAGAACAAGAAGAATAAATTCTCCGAGAACATTTGGGTTTCCAAGAGTGGAATAGATACGCATTTTTATGTCAGAGAACATATTTGTGTCCATCCATGCCTGATCTACATTCCAGCCCAAGACGTACTGAAGTATTCCGTAAAGGCAGACAGCAACACCTGAGAGGGTGAAAACTCTCAGCAGGTCAAAGAGCTGTTTTTTTGTCTTTAACGTATTGATAACAACAAAGTAGAAAATCATAAATGCAAAATACACTGCCCATATCTGAAGGCTTTTGAAGGGGGCAAAGGATGTGAGGGCACCCACAAGGTAAATGCCGAGCATCATAATTACCATCAGACCTATACCTTCAAAGTGTAATGTAAATTTTTTTGTGGTAAGAATTTTTACTGCAAGGGAGAGGAGACACAGAAGACAAAGTCCCACAACTGCCATTGTCGGAAGTATGGGGGCGAGAAAAATTGTTGAAAAAACTCCGAACTCCGCTTTGTAGAAAACAAGAAATACAAAAACCAGACCCGGCACAAGAGCAATGCCCAAAAGGGGAGAGATGAGGGCGGCAACAAAACCGCTGACGATTCCGA
Source organism: Clostridia bacterium (assembly GCA_045645485.1). Taxonomy (GTDB): domain Bacteria; phylum Bacillota; class Clostridia; order Monoglobales; family Monoglobaceae; genus SIG440. Next base: position 9,828 of record JAZRIX010000054.1, read on the forward strand.
AAAATACCGCACAGAAAAGTCTGCTTGATCCTTCGCATTTGGTAATATAGAAGAAGTTGAAGGAAAGTGTGGTGTCAAGACATTTTTCTGTGAGCTTTATCAGCAGTGATTCTTTAAGCAGAGCGGTAACGTTGATGTTTGCAAAGTACATTGCTGCACCAAGCACAAGCAAAACAGCACCTACAGTCAGATTTCCACCGAAGAAAAATGCAACAATTATATATGTGACTGATGCGGAAAAAATCAGAACACCCAAAAACCTAAGGTTCAGGGCAATACAATTGTGAAGAAGGTATTTGAAAAATCTGAGAAGACTGCTTTTTTCCTTCTGGACATTGAGTTGTTCTGCGTACTTCACCTGAATTTTTTCAAGCAAAAGGAAGGGAAGGAAACAAAGCTTTCCCCACAGACTGCTTTTTGCGGTATTTTCGGAAAAAAATGTTTTTCTGAAGAGATTGGTTATGCAGGAATTCTGCCATTGTGATGATATAAAGGCGTAAATACTGCACAGAAGCTTGTAAAGAAAACTGTTTTTTATGATGCTGTTCCATAAAAAGAGCCAGCCGGTCATAAAGTATCCGTTATTGTTCATTTCCGAACCTCCTGATTTGTTTGTATTGGTCGATTCTGAGAATAAAGCCTGCTACGGCATACACAAGCAGCGCCGCCAGACCTGCCGCAACCGCAACAAGGAAGGTCTGAACCGTGCCTGTTGCAAGAAAGCTGAGGCTGTTATATGAAAACCATGCTGCAAAGCCGCAAAGAATTGCAACAACAATAATTTTCAGAATATTGAGTACAAAGGCAAATGTAATAACCCCGTGCTTGCGGTGGTTTATGGCAAACAGCAGCACCGGTGCCATAGACAGAGAGCTTGCGGCATTTGCCAGGGCAAGTCCGCCGATTCCCATACGCAGCGGAACCACAAAGATGAATGCTGAGGCAAAGTTTACCGCTATGCCGAAGAGTGATGTAAGCATTGGGGTTTTTCCGTCACCCACTGCATAAAAGCTTTTGTTAAGGGTTTCGCATACTGCATAGCCTATCATTCCAAAGGAATAGAAAAACAAGGCGGATGCCGTAACAATGGTGTCATCATATGTGAATTCACCGTGCTGGAAAACTACTTTTATTATAGGCTCGCAAAGTGCCACAAACATTGCGGAAATGTATGCTATGACAAAAATTGCCCAACCCAGAGAGATTTGTGTTGTTTCTGCAAAGCCTTTGTCGTTTTCACCTGCACTGAGCCTTGAAAGCTTGGGGAAAATAAAGTTTGTGATGGCATATGCAAAAACGCCTACCATTATAATATAAATCTTGTTTGCAAGGTTCAATGCTGTTACCGCTCCGTCACCCATTGACGAGCTGAACGCCATATTGATTACGGTGCAAAGGGGCTGAACCCATGAGCTTATGAGAACAGGAATTGCAAGCTTTACTGCGTCGCGGATGCCTTCGTCTCTGAGGTTCAGCTTTGGACGGTATCTGTAGCCTTTTTTGAAAAGGGGAATGACCTGCACAAAGAGCTGAGATGCCCAAGCTGCGAGCATTGAAATAATGACACCCGTAAGACCGAATTTGTTGCCCGCAAAAATAAGATAAAGTATCATTATCAGGTTTGACACAACGCTGATGATTGCGGGAATGTTGAATTCTCCGAAGGATTGAAGAATGCCCACCGAGGTATATGCCGCTGCCGTAAATATAATTGACGGAAAAAGAATTCTCAGAAGTCTTGCGGTTTCTGTAACCTTTGCGGCATCGTAGCCCGGAACCATCAGGTGTACAATCTGTTCGGCAAAAATCATTCCGACAAGTGCCGAGATTGTAGCAAAACCCACCACAATTGTCATAAAGTTATTGGCAAATTCCATTGCTCTTTCTCTTGATTCGCGTTCCAGATATCTGTTGAATACGGGAACAAAGGTTGAGAGAATGGCAACCCCCAGAGTCATATCAAAAAAAAGAAGGGGTATCTGCGTTGCGGTGCCCAATACATCAGATGCATAGCTTCTGCCGTAAACCCCTGCGATAAGATTTTCGCGGAGAAGTCCCAGAAGCTTGGCACAAAATGTAATTATTGCCATAAACCCGATTGTCCGTACTGCTTTTGCTGAAGAGGAGCCTTTCAAATAATCACGTCCCAAATCTTTGATATATCTGTAAATATGTATCCGTTGTTACAGTAGTTTGCTTTAATTTTGTCTGGTGTTTTTGTACACATTACACAAAACAATAATTATCCATTCTAAGTCAGTATAACATATTTGTTTTGAAAAGTAAAGACAATTGACGTTATTTTATCTTTATGGTAAAATAATAATACAAAAATATTTTGAATGGAAAAGAAAAGTATGAAAAAGTTGAAATGGATTTTTGGGATAGTGCTTATTGTTACGGTTTTTGCGGGACTTTTTGTCAGAAACTTCAATAAAGACGGTGTTTTTGAACGTACAGAGTTTTTGTTTGACACAAGCTGTACTGTTTCTGCATACGGCGAAAATGCTCAAGCGGCTGTTGATGCGGTGTTTGAGAGACTTGGTGAGATTCACAAAAAAACCGACTTCTTTTCGGAGTCTTCGGAGGTTTTTTCTCTGAATTCGGCAAAGGCTGACGAAAAGGTGAGTATCAGTGATGATTTGGCGAAGATTTTTGAAGTTGCTATGGAAGTTCAAAAGGCATCAGGGGGTAGCTTTGACCCCACTGTTGCGGCGGTGGTCGAGCTGTGGAATTTCTCGGGTGAGGGAAGAATACCTGAAGAAGCTGAGATTGCTGAAAAGCTGTCCTGGGTTGGCGGTGAGCTTTTGTCCTTTGAGGGGAAGAATACCGTGAAAAAATCCGCTGATGGTGTAAAGGCAGATTTAGGCGGTGCGGCAAAGGGTTATGCAGGCGATGAAGCAATAAGAATACTGAAGGAATATAATGTTTCGGGAGCGGTTGTTGATCTGGGCGGAAATATTACCTGTATGGGCGAAAACCCGAAAACAGAAAATAAAAAATGGAGAATAGGTCTTCAAAAACCGTTTTCGCCTACGGGAGAGATTGACGGAGTGGTGGAACTCAGCGAAGGAGCGGTTGTAACAAGCGGTACATATCAAAGATACTTTGAAAAGGACGGGAAAAAATATCATCACATAATTGACCCGAAGACAGGATATCCGTCAAAAAGTCCGTTCAGCAGTGTTACGGTGGTTGCAAAAAACGGACTGACGGCGGACTGCCTGGCTACTGCTTGCTTTGTTCTGGGAGAGGAAAAAGGCCGTGAGCTTGCAGAACGCTATGGGGCTGAAATTTATTTTACAGATTGACTTTTTTATATAATTACTATATAATAAATGCTATAAATGTTCAAATATAGAAATACGGAGAAAGAGTAAAATGGGTTTTTTGGATACAGTTTTTGGGAAAGTTTTAGCGGTGTTTTTTACATCTATGGTTCCTGTACTGGAGCTGAGAGGTGCTATTATATACGGACAGGGTGTAGGTCTTGACTGGTGGATTGTTCTTATGGTTTCTGTTGTGGGGAATATGATACCGGTGCCCTTTATTATTCTGTTTATTAGAAAAATATTCGAAATTATGAGAAAATGGTCTTCAAAGCTGGACAAGCTGGTTTTATATTTTGAAAACAAGGCAGAAAAGCACAGAACTACTGTTGAAAAATCAAAATTCTGGGGTCTTCTGATCCTTGTGGCAATTCCTCTTCCCGGAACAGGTGCGTGGACAGGTGCACTGGTTGCGGCAATGATGGGAATGAGACTGAAGGATGCAATACCTGCAATCTTTCTTGGTGTTGTGGCTGCGGGAATTGTGGTTACTCTTGCGGCGGCAGGCTTTATTTCCTTTATCTGATGACTTTTGTAATACGTGCTTGACGAGGTGAATTTATGGTTTTTGGAACAGAAGTGTTTGAATTCAGAATCCTTGAGGTTTTGCATGAATGGCTCAGCTGTGACTTTATGGATGCCGTTATGGTAGGAGTTTCTTCTTTGGGGAATGGCGGTGCTATATGGATTGTGGCGGCAATCATAATGATGAGCATAAGAAAATACAGAAAGTGCGGTTACGTATTTGTGGCGGCGTTGCTGATTGGTCTTGTTTTTGGTGTGTTGATTATGAAGAATCTGGTGGCACGACCCAGACCCTGCGAGTTGTTTGAAGGTTTTGAAATGTTGGTGTCAAAGCCCTTGGATAATTCCTTTCCGTCAGGTCATACGCTGGCATCCTTTATTTCTGCATTTATACTTCTTGAGGTAAATAAAAAAATAGGACTTGCGGCAACAGTGGTTGCTGTGCTTATGGCGGTTTCCCGAATGTATCTTTTTGTGCATTTCCCCACAGACATAATGGGAGGAATTGTTCTTGCTCTTGTGATTTATTTGTTTGTGAGAAAATACCTCCAAATGGATGAAACTGCTGAAAGCAATGAATAAAAAAGAGAGCCCTCGATTGTCTTTTGCAACAATCGGGGGCTTTTTGTATAACTATACAACAAGGTCTGTTGAAACTGATACAGGAGCGGTGTCTTTTTGCGGAGCTGCCTGAGACTGATTTTTTGGAATCTGCATTCCTGACGGGTCAACTGAAAAATCTTTCTTGTAGATCAGCTCGGATACGGGTACTATTTTGTAGCCATCATTCTGCAGTTTCTGAAGAATCATCGGAAGTGCTTCGGGTGTGTGGAGCGCTGCATTGTGGAAAAGGACAATGCTCCCGGGTTTTACCTTTGTTGTTACACGGTGACAGATCTCCTCTGCCGACAAGTCCTTCCAGTCAAGGCTGTCCACATCCCATTGTATTGTGAAATGACCCGTTTCACGCATTGCCTGTACTACCTCATTGTTATAATCTCCGTAGGGGGCACGGAAGAGTGTTGGAGTCACACCTGTTATGGCTTTGATTTTTTCGTCGCATTTTGTGACTTCTTCCTTCATTTTTTCTTTGGATATTTGTGTCATATGAGGATGTGTGTCCGAGTGATTCATTATTTCGTGACCTGCATCTGAAAGCTGCTTTACGGATTCGGGGTATTTGTCAACCCAACCGCCTACCACAAAAAAGGTTGTTTTTACGTTATATTGAGAGAGAATATCTATTAACTGCTGTGTGTCTTCGTTGCCCCAGGCGGCATCAAAGGAAAGAGCAACCGTTTTTTCGGTTTCAGGTTTTTCTACACAGTAAATAGGAAGGTCCCGTTTTGTTCCCGATACGGTAACAGCAGTATTTTTGCCTATGTAAATCAGTGACAGCGCAAGTATTGCGGTGAGGACAAAAAGAATACCTGTTCTTTTTGTAATAACAAAAATTTTCATAAAGTTCAATCCTTTCTTGCTTTTCTTCTATAAATATATTCAGTGTGCGGATTTTTAGAATAGCTTTGAGAAAAGAAGTCCGGATAACTAATATTAGTCTGAAAGAATACTTTGCTTGTATCTTTCTGTAACAAAGAGGCACATTATCTCACGACGTGAGAATATGCCTTGTTGCTGTTTGTTCCTCTTGCATACTTATCAAGCGTGGGTGCAATGAAAAAGTTTGTAATAAATGATGAAAGAGCGGGCAAAAATTTCTTACATTTTAAATTATAAGAATAGGAGCGGAAAGTGTTGGCAATGATATTTGTATAAGAAGTTCTAAAAGCTTTTTTGGTGAATATAAATTACATAAATACTGATTTGGAATCACCAAAGTTTTTTAGGGAGTGAATTGTCTTGAATACAGAAAGTTGCATTGAAAACAATAAAGTTACTATTGCCGGAACTGTTGCCAGTGAGCCGGAGTTTTCACATGAGGTTTATGAAGAAGCATTTTATACCTTTATGCTGGATACTCCCAGACTCAGCGAAACCCGCGATACTGTCAGGGTGACGGTTTCGGAAAAATTTCTTGCGGGTGAAGGGATTAATGTTGGAGATAGAGTTGTGATAAAGGGTCAGTTCAGGTCCTATAACAACTTTACCAACATAGGAAATCGCTTGATTCTGACGGTTTTTGTAAAGGATATCGAAAAAACAGAGGAAGAAGAAAAAAGCCTGAATACCATTTTCCTAAACGGCTACATATGCAAAAAGCCGATTTATCGCACTACGCCCTTTGGACGGGAAATCGCGGATATTCTTCTTGCGGTGAACCGCTCCTACAACAAGTCGGATTATATTCCGTGTATTGCCTGGGGCAGAAATGCAAAATATGCTGAATGCTTCAATGTGGGTGATAATGTAATTGTAAAGGGTCGTATTCAGAGCCGTGAGTACCAGAAGCGTCTGAGCGAAACAGAGGTTGAAAGCAAAACAGCATTTGAGGTTTCGGTATCAAAAATGGAAATCTGTGACAGGTATGCAAAGGAAAAAAGTATCTGAATTAAATGTGAATATCACAAGGCTTGGATGTCTCCCCTGAATTCTGAGGGGAGATATTTTTATGCAACAAAAACGAAAGGTTGCAAAAAACGAAAATTATGTTATAATAACACATAGAAACATAAACAATTGAAGGTGTTGACGTGAAAGAAAAGACAGAGACGATTGATTTTTCAAAAGGGGCGGTCTGGAAGCTTATTCTTGCTCAGGCTGTGCCTCTTACGATTGCACAGATTGTACAGCTCCTTTATAACGTAGTTGACAGAATTTATATAGGGCATATGAAACAGGGAAACAGCCTTGCCCTTACCGGAGTGGGTCTGACCTTTCCTGTAATTACCCTTGTTATGGCATTCACGGCATTGTTCGGCATAGGCGGGGTTCCTTTGTTTTCTATGGCGAGGGGTGCAGAGGATGACCAAAAAGCAAAAAAGATTCTTGGAAATTCCTGTGCTTTGCTGTTGATTTGTGCTGCAACATTGACGGTGGTGTGCTATGTGTTCTGCAAGCCTATACTTTTTGCCTTTGGCGCAAGCGGTGAGTCCTTCCGTTATGCAAAAGAATATCTTGATATATATCTTTTGGGAACGGTTTTTTCTGTTCTCTCTACGGGACCCAACGGATACATAAATGCGCAGGGCTTTCCTAAGGTAGGAATGCTTTCTGTGGTTCTGGGAGCCGTTGTGAATATTGTGCTGGATCCGATTTTTATTTTTGGTCTGGATATGGGTGTTTCGGGTGCCGCTCTTGCTACGGTGCTGAGTCAGGCTGTGTCAACGGTCTGGGTGCTGTCCTTTTTGATGGGAAAGAGGGCAGTGGTACAGCTTTCCATAAAAAGTATTTGCCTGAAATGGAGCATTACAAAAGATATATTCAGGCTGGGAACTGCCAATTTTATTATGCAGGGCACTACCTGTCTTGTTCAGGTCGCGTGCAATTCAACCCTCCAGAGCTATGGCGGAGATGTTTACGTGGGGATTATGACGGTGGTGAACTCGGTTCGTGAAATTCTTATGCTTCCAGTAAGCGGAATTATGAACGGTGCTTTGCCGGTAATAGGTTTCAATTACGGAGCAAGGAAATATTCACGTGTGAGAGCGGGAATTCGGTTCAATGCCCTTTCGGGGGCGTTATATACATTGCTTGCCTGGATTGTGGTGGTGGTCTTTCCTTCTTTCTGGTTCGGAATTTTTTCGGATGACCCTCAGCTGGCAGCAGTGGGGAGCGGTGCTCTGAAGACCTACTTTTTTGGCTTTGTTTTTATGGCACTTCAATTTGCGGGACAATCTACTTTTCAGGCACTTGGGGAGGCAAAGCACGCAATTTTCTTTTCTCTTCTGAGAAAGGCGTTTATTGTGGTACCCCTGACCTATCTTTTGCCTGTGTTAGGGTTTGGAGCAGACGGCGTATTTCTGGCCGAACCCGTTTCCAACCTGATTGGAGGAGTTGCCTGCTTTCTTACTATGAGATTTACGGTTTACAAAAGGCTGGAGAATGAAATCTCTTGAATGTGGTGATATTATGAGTTGGAATTATATTATTATTGGATGGAATCTGTTTGTTATGCTGGTTTTCGGTGCGGACAAGCTTTTTGCAAGAAAGGGTGCACGAAGAATAAGTGAAAAAGCATTGCTTATTCTCAGCTTTGCCCTGGGCGGAATCGGAGGATTGTTCGGTATGGTGATTTTTAATCACAAAACAAGCAAGCCGAAGTTCAGGTTTCATGTGCCGTTGGCGGCAATTTTTACATACTTTGCCTTTTGGGCGTTTTTTCATTATATTATTCAGGGTGTGATTTGATGAAGATTGCATATATCGGAATTGATTTGTTTTTTGAGGCTCTCGAGAGTCTGGGAACGTGCGGTTGTGAAATTGCAGAGATTTTTTCCTGCGAAACCGACAATAAAACTGAATTTAATTTGAAAATACGGGAGTATGCGGAGAAAAACCGCATCCCCTGCAAGCTGACACGTATTACACGTGAGGATATAGAACGCCTGAAGGATGAGGGTTGTGATTTTGCAGTTTGTGCAGGGTATTATTTCAGAATTCCTGCTGATACAGGCTTTCCTATTGTAAACATTCATCCCAGTCTTTTGCCTGTTGGCAGAGGTTCGTGGCCCATGCCTCAGACTATTCTCAGAGGTATGAAAAAAAGCGGAGTTACGGTTCACAAAATAGCCCAAGACTTTGATACGGGTGATATTCTCTTGCAGAGGGAGTTTGAACTTGAAGAAAAAGAAACGCTTGTGAGCTTTATGGAAAAGGTGTATGGTGTAATTCCTCAAATGATGGAAGAGCTTGTATCGGATTTTGAAAACTTGTGGAAAAGTGCACGTCCTCAACCTGTAGAAGAATACTGGACGGCACCCGTTCGTGATGAAATGACCGTAAGAAAGGAAATGTCAGCAGAAGAAGCGGATAAAATCCTCAGAGCATTTCTGGGTTATGAATGTTTTTATGATGGTGATGAGCTTTTTGAAATCATAGGCGGAAGAGCCTTTGAGGGAGAATGTCCTGACGGGGCATTGCCTTTGAAAGACGGATATATTGAATATGAAAAAATATGCAGAATTTATTAATGAAAGAGGGTGTCACGTTAGCGACACCCTCTCTTATAACATTTCAATATGTTTTGCTATATTTTGCATTTCCTCGTCCGTTGCGGAAATTACCTCGGCACATTTGTGAAGCCGTAAGGCAATTCCTTCTGGGTCGGGGATATCTTTTTTGTATTTTACCTGATGCTCAAGAGTTGCCCAGAAGTCCATTGCAATGGTTCGTATCTGCACCTCTACCTTTATATTTTGCTTTTTGTCGGAGAAGAAAACGGGAATTTCGATTATCATATGATAACTGCGGTATCCGTTTTTCTTTGGATTCTTTATATAATCCTTTACCGCAAGCAGTGACACATCATCCTGCTGTGTAAGCATATTTGCAACGGTGTATATATCATCAATAAACGGGCAGACCACACGTACACCTGCTACGTCGTTGAGATTTTCGGAAATAGATTCAAGGGTGATTTCCTTGTCAAGCCGAAGAAGCTTTTCTGCTATGCTCTGCGGCTTTTTGATTCGGTATTTTATACTTTCGATGGGGTTGCGTCTCTGTCGCACCGACATTTCGTGACTGAGAATTTCCAGCTTGGTGGTAACTTCCTGAATGGCGCACTGATAAATCATCATCAGCTCTTCAAACTGCTTTGCGTAATCGGCAAAAATTTTGCCTGTATCTTCGGGAATATTGACCTGAGGAAGAAATGCTTTTCTGAGTTCTTTTTCCATAATTTACACCTTTCGTCAGCGGATATGCCCGTTTCCGCGAATAATGTATTTTGTTGTGGTAAGTGCTTTCAGACCCATAGGCCCTCTTGCGTGGATTTTCTGGGTGCTGATTCCGATTTCTGCACCAAAGCCAAATTCAAATCCGTCGGTAAATCTGGTGGATGCATTGACATAAACTGCCGCCGCATCAACGGATTCCAGAAATTTCTGTGAGTTTGTATAGCTTTCGGTTATGATGGCTTCGGAGTGCTTGCTTCCGTATTTGTTTATGTGAGAAATGGCTTCGTCCATATTTTCCACAACCTTAACCCCGATTTTCAGGTCAAGATATTCTGTTCCCCAGTCTTCTTCTGTTGCGGGAATGCATTGGGCAAAAACCTTGCAAACCGTGCTGTCGCCCGTGATGACCACCCCTTTGTCCTGTAATTCACCAAGAATCTGCGGCAGAAATTCCTCTGCAACAGATTTGTGCACAAGAAGCTTTTCTTCAGCATTGCAGACAGAGGGACGTGAGGTTTTGGCGTTTATAATTATTTTCTTTGCCATTTCAAAATCTGCACTTTCGTCAACAAAGACGTGACAGTTTCCTGTTCCTGTTTCGATTGCGGGAACTGTTGCATTTTCCACAACACTTCGTATAAGTCCTGCACCGCCGCGGGGAATGATTACGTCAAGATAGTCATTGAGCTTCATCAGTGCAAGGGCACTTTCGCGGCTTGTATCTTCAACAAGGTTTACGCAGTCCTGAGGGAGACCTGCCGCCTCAAGAGCTTCACGGATTACCTTTGTTATTGCCATGCTTGATTTGTGAGCCTCTTTTCCGCAACGAAGAATGCAGGCGTTTCCTGACTTGATACAAAGCGCTGCGGCATCGGCTGTCACATTGGGGCGAGCTTCATAAATTATTCCCACAACACCCAAGGGCACCCGCATTTCACCGATGTGGAGACCGTTGGGGCGTTTGAATTCCCCTGTCACTTCGCCGATGGGGTCGGGAAGTTCGGCTATCTGGCGAATCCCTTCGGACATTGCACCAATACGGTCTTTGTTCAGTGTAAGTCTGTCAATAAGACCCTCTGAAATACCATTTGCACGTGCGGCGTCGATATCCTTTTTGTTTTCATCAAGAATGTATGCTGTATTTTCAGCAAATGCCTCTGCTATTTTGTATAAAGCGGCATTTTTTTGGTCTGTTCCTGCTGTTGCAAGAACAGATGCCGCCGCTTTTGCAGCTTTGCCTTTTTCTGTAAGTTCAATCATCTTTTGTCACCTCTGAAAAAATTATATCATATAAAAATGTGTTTTGCAATAGTTGTTATCCTTTGTTTACACAAGGTTAACGGTATGTTCATATTATGAAAGAACGGCTGGGTTTTTGTCTCATTCAACCTATATTTATCTTATCACAGCAAAAGAAAAATGTAAAGAATTTGTCACAAAAGAACATACAAGAAGTCTTTGTGATAGTTTTTGCAGAAGATGATGACTGTATGGCATATTTTGCATACCAAAAAATTTGCATTGACAAAAACTATATGGTAAAATATGTAAAAAAGAATTTGTGGAAAGGTTGTGCAGTATGTCTATTTTTACAGAAGAAAAAAATTCCAGTGCAGTGTATCTTCCTATTGAAAATGTAAGGCTGAATCCCTATCAGCCCAGACGGGAAATGGACAGGGAGTCTCTTGAGGAGCTTTGTGCATCAATAAAGCAGTACGGACTTATGCAGCCTGTAGTGGTAAGAAGAATCAATGAAAGAGACTTTGAGCTGATTGCAGGGGAACGTCGGCTCAGGGCGTGCCGTATGGCGGGACTTGTGCAGATTTCGGCAATTGTAGTCCGTGCGGGGGGGACAGACAGTGCGGTTATGGCTCTGATTGAGAATATCCAGAGAGAAAATCTGGGGTATATTGATGAGGCTATGGCTTTTTGCACTCTGATTTCCGAACACGGAATAACACAGGAGGAGCTTGCGGGCAGGGTGGGGAAAAGTCAGTCCACCATTGCAAACAAAATAAGAATTCTCAAGCTGTCACCTGAGATACAGCGGATGCTGAGTGAGTATGAGCTCAGTGAAAGACACGCAAGAGCATTGCTTCGTCTTCCTGATGAGAAAACAAGGCTTCGGGCGCTTAATCTTATTGTTTCACGTGGGTTGAATGTTTCAAAAACAGAGGAGCTTGTTGAAAGTCTGCTGTCTACGGGAAAGCCTCCTGTTGAAAAAAAGAACGGGGAAGTGCGTGTATTCAAGGATGTAAGAATATTCTCAAACACCATAAGCAAGGCTGTGGATATGATGAAGCAGTCGGGGATTGATGCCAGAACATCGAAAACAGAGAACGATGAATATATTGAATACACCATAAAAATTCCCAAAAGTCTGAAAAATATGGTATAAAACCTGCAGAACGGTCAACACTTTATGTGAGGAAGGCAGAAAGATAAACTTTCAAAAACCTTCTTTCATAAATTGCGGAGGTGTTGAACTGAATGAAAAAAGACAAAAGGAAAAAGTGGAAAGAGCTTCTGAAAAAGACGGCGGAAAGCAAGGGGTTTTACATAGCCCTGCTTTCATTGATAATGATTATCGGGGTTTATGTATATGCCGGAAATATGAAAAAGAATATGGAGAAAGAGTTTGTTGCCTTTGATGACCACGCCTGGCAGGAGGCTCTGGACGAAAGTGATATAGAAGTGGTGGATATTGATGAGGCTGTTTTTTCGGATAACGCTCCGATACAATCCGAACCCGTGAAGGAAAGCAGTGCTCCCGTCCAAAAAACCAAAACAGCAGTTGTCTATGAAAAAACTGCGAACTTGCAGACAGAGCAGGAAGAGGCTGTTCCGACAAATGCAGAGCCAAAGAACAGTCTTTCAATGTCAATGCCCTGTGACGGAAAGGTTGTTGCAGAATGTTCCGTAGATGAACTGGTATTTTGCAGCACCACAAAGGACTGGCGTACTCACAACGGTATAGACATTGCCACAGAGGAAGGAACTTCGGTGAAGGCTGCGGAAAAGGGTGTTGTATCCAAGGTCTTTGAGGATGAGGAAATGGGCATTGTAGTAACCGTTGAGCACACGGGAGGAATAACCACGGTATATTCAAATCTTGAAAGTCTTGATTTTATAAGTGCCGGAAAGCAAGTGAAAAAAGGCGATATTATAGGGAGCGTAGGCAAACCGGGTACTCTTGAAGCTGATATGGAGCCTCACCTTCATTTTGAAGTGCTTTCCAAGGGCGAATACCAAAATCCTGTAAATTATATCGGAAATTAAAGAAAAGACAGCCACAGGCTCAGGTTTGTTACCCCCCTAAATATTTATTATATAGGAAGAAGTCACAGAGAAGTTGCAGAACTTTTTTGTGGCTTCTTCCCTTTGCGCCAATAATTTTCATCAAAAAGACTTGTAACGGCAGAAAATTTGTGATAAAATATAATTTATTGCATAACTGTTCAGGGAAAAACTATATTTGTATAAAACTACATATTATACGGAGGTTGGTTGATGTTTATTATTGAAATGCTTCGTTCCTTGTTGCTGGGAGTTGTTGAGGGAATAACCGAGTGGCTTCCCATCAGCTCTACGGGACACATGATTCTGGTTAATGAATTTTTGAGAAATGCAGACAGCTTTACGGCTTCGGACCTTTATATTTATGTTATACAGCTTGGAGCAATCCTTGCAGTTGTGACAATCTATTTCAAAAAGCTGAATCCCTTTGCACCTTCAAAAAGTGCTGAAGAAAAAAAGGACACATGGGAGATGTGGCTGAAGGTAATTGTTGCCTGTGTTCCTGCGGCGGTTATCGGTCTGGCTCTTGACAGCTTTATGGAGCATTTTGAAAACTGGATTGTGGTGTCTGCAATGCTTATAGTTTACGGCGTTGCCTTTATTGCTGTTGAGTCTGTAAGACTGAGGACGAACGTAAACAGTATGAAGGAAATGAATTTTAAAACGGCACTTCTCATCGGTGCTTTTCAGGTTCTTTCCATTATTCCCGGAACATCACGGTCAGGCTCTACCATCCTTGGTGCAAAGCTTCTTGGCTGCAGCCGCAGTGTTGCAGCGGAGTTTTCGTTCTTTCTGGCAATTCCCGTTATGTTTGGCGTGAGCTTTCTCAAAATTGCCAAGTATATTCTTGAGGGGCAGATTATGACCCTTGAAAATGTGACAGTTCTGATTTTCGGAATGGTTGTTGCATACCTTGTTTCGGTATTTGCCATAAAGTTCCTTGTGGATTTTGTGAAAAAGCACGACTTCAAGGCTTTTGGCATTTACAGAATTATTCTGGGAATTATAGTGATTTTATATTTTGTTATTTTTTAATTGAGATGTGACGTTTTTACCGAAGAAAAGGCGGTGTTTGAAGGTTATGGCGGAAACAAAAAAGAAAACGGTCAAAAAGACAGCTTCAAAGGTATCGGACAAAAAGACTCCTTCCATGACAAGACGTGAGAGGAATGAAAAGAAAAAGACAAGACGTGCTGAGGTGAAGGGTATTATTCTTATCGCCCTGGGATTGTTTTTGGTGTTGTCTTTGTTTTTCAGCGTAACAGGCATTGTGGGCGAATTTGTCAAGGGCTTTATTTTGGGAATCTTTGGCGGAACGGCTTATGTGTTCTTTATTCTGCTCATATGGGTAGGTGTTGAGCTGTTTATTGAAAAGAAGAATGAAAATGCGGCATACAAAATCTGGATGGTTCTGGGACTTATGATATGCTCCTCGGTTTTGTGGGCAACAATCTGCGGAAAAAGCGAGTGGAATTACAACACCTTTTGGGAAGCCATAAAGTCCATGTATAGCTACGGTGCTGCAGGCGGCGGTGTGATTGGTGATTTGCTTTGTGTCGGACTTTCAAAGCTTATCGGTGTCTGGGGTACGGTAATTCTTTCGGTTGCAGCGATGCTGGTGCTGCTTGTTATTGTTACAGAGGTTTCTCTCGAAAAGTTTATGGTAAAAGCTTCAGCTTTTTTAAAGAAGAACAAAGACAGCATTGACGAGAACCTGGATGAAGAAATAGAGCTTGACGAAGAAGACCGCGGAAGGAGTACAGCGGATAAGAAAAAGATGGTTATTCGCAGAAAGTCCAAGGTGAAAACCAGACCCGAAGAGGAAAAACAGGTTCATTCCGAACCTGAAATATCTTCTGAAAGACAACCGAGTGCGTCAAACAGAGCATACTTCGAGCATTATTTTATGCAGGAGGAAGAAGAATTTGCTGAGGCTGCTCCCAAGAAAAAGAGATTTGTTTTTGATGACAGTGAATATGCGGAAGACGAAGCTTCGGATAACGAGACTGCTTTTGTTGACAAAACTGCAGAACCTTTAGCAGAAAAGGAAGAAGAGCCTCATTCAACAGCTTCGTCTGAGGCGGATACTCCCTTTGCTGCGGGAACAAGCGTGCTGACAGAATTACCCGATGAAAACGGGAATTTCAAAACAGGTGATGAAGAATTTGAACCGCCCAGTCAGGCACAGATGGAGGATGTAGTAGATCCTCTTACTAAGGCGGCACTTGATGCTGGAGCTTCTCTTGACAGTGCGGTTGTTGTAGGGAAACGTATGAGTCAGCAGGAGGTTCAGCAGGCGGCAAACAGCGTGAACGAAATGGCAAAGGAGAGTATTGAAGCTACCAAGCTGATAAATTACAAGCTTCCTTCGGTGTCTCTTCTGGCAAAGCCAAAGCCGAAAACAAAGAGCCGTGCCGAAGAAAAACGTGAAATCGAAGAAAAGGCAAACCGCTTGCTGGAAACCCTTGCCAGCTTCAAGGTTGATGCGAATGTAATAAATGTTACTCAGGGACCGTCGGTTACAAGATTTGAGCTTCAGCCCGGTTTTGGTGTAAAGGTGTCAAAAATTACTAATCTGGCTGATGATATTGCCCTCAGTCTTGCCGCATCAGGCGTGAGAATTGAGGCTCCTATTCCGGGAAAGTCTGCTATCGGTATCGAAATACCAAATGCAACTCCAAGTCCCGTACCTATACGTGAGGTTATTGATACGGACAAGTTCCGTGAATTCAAGTCCAAGACCGCTTTTGCACTTGGAAAGGATATTTCGGGCAACTGTGTTATTGCGGATATTGCAAGCTTCCCGCATATTCTTATTGCAGGGGCTACCGGCTCGGGTAAGAGTGTGTGTATCAACTCTCTGATTACCAGTATTCTTTATAAGGCAAAACCAAACGAAGTCAAAATGATTATGGTTGACCCCAAGATGGTTGAGCTTGGAGTTTATAACGGCATACCTCATTTGCTTATTCCTGTTGTTACCGACCCGAAGCATGCTGCAGGTGCTCTTAACTGGGCTGTTGCAGAAATGAAAAACCGTTATCAGCTTATGAAGGATAACAAGGTAAGAAACCTTCAGGGGTATAATGAGCTTATGGAGGAAGAAGGAACGCCTGAAAACAAGCTTCCTGAAATTGTTATCATTATTGATGAGCTTGCAGACCTTATGCTTGCGGCAAAGAGCGAGGTGGAGGATGCTATCAACAGCCTTGCGGCACTTGCCAGAGCTGCGGGAATGTATCTGGTTATTGCGACACAGAGACCTTCTGTTGACGTAATTACCGGTGTAATCAAGGCAAATGTTCCGTCAAGAATTTCCTTTGCGGTTTCCTCTCAGGTGGACAGCCGTACTATTCTGGACAGTATGGGTGCGGAAAAACTTCTCGGTAAGGGTGATATGCTTTATGCTCCCAGAGGTGCGGCAAAGCCTATCCGTATTCAGGGTAACTTCCTTTCTGATGAAGAAATCGAAACTATTATTGATTTTGTTAAAAATCAGTACGAGGTTGAATACGATTCATCAATTATTGAACATATTGCACGTGAGCAGGAAAACAATATTGATGATGCCGAGGATGAAGACGATCATACACGAAGCGGAGACAAGGATGCGCTTTTTGTCAAGGCGGCGGAGCTGGTGTTTGAATCAGGACAGGCTTCTGTGGCGATGCTGCAAAGAAGGTATAAAATAGGTTATCAGCGTGCGGCGAGAATTATTGATCAGCTTGAAGAAAACCGTATTATCGGACCCTATGAGGGAACAAAACCCAGGCAGGTGCTTATTTCAAGAGCTGAACTTAATGAAATGTTGATGAATAATTCTGATCAATAAGGTCAATAATCTTTAAAAAGGTGAAATTCCCCTAAAAACAAAGGTCAAAAGGCTGATTTTACTGTGCATTTGGTGCAAATTGAATGCGGTAAATTCGTTAAAAGTGACAAAATTACAAAAAAATACAGAAAAGTATGGAAATTTGCGAAAAGTTGTAGTATTATAGTAATAACGTTATTAATTAATTACCTAAATATTTATTTAATATTTAAAAAGGAAAAGGAGATTTAAAAATGAATAAACAGGAA
Source organism: Clostridia bacterium (assembly GCA_045645485.1). Taxonomy (GTDB): domain Bacteria; phylum Bacillota; class Clostridia; order Monoglobales; family Monoglobaceae; genus SIG440. Next base: position 26,857 of record JAZRIX010000054.1, read on the forward strand.
TTAATAGCAGTAATGGCTGAAAAGGCAAATCTTTCAAAGAAGGATGCAGAAGCAGCTCTCAACGCTTTCGTTGGCGCAGTTGAAGATGCACTTGCTAAGGGTGACAAGGTTCAGCTCGTAGGCTTTGGCGGATTTGAAGTTAGAGAAAGAGCAGCAAGAACAGGCAGAAACCCCCAGACAGGTGCTGAAATGAAGATTGATGCAGCTAAGGTTCCCGCTTTCAAGGCTGGCAGAGCTTTCAAAGACCTCATCAACAAATAATAATTTGTATCTTAAAAGGATGCCAAAAGGCATCCTTTTTTTTGGTTCTTCAGCAAATGTTGGGGCAAACACTTTGGAGGGATTCTTTGCTGATTGCTCAGAATGACCGCAGTACGAGTCAAGCCAAGTCAAGTCATCCTGAGCGGAGCAAAGGAGCCTTTGTGAGTATTTTACCCAAACGTTTGCCACAGAACCCTTTTTTGTGTGTATATTAATATAAGGAGAATGATTAAATGAAAAGCTTTTCTTACAAAACCAAAGGAACATGTTCAAGAGAGATTTCCTTTGACCTTGACGGAAACATAGTCAGAAACGTAAAATTTGTTTTTGGCTGTATGGGCAACACTCAGGGGGTTGCACGTCTTGTTGAAGGAATGGATGTTGATGATGCAATATCACGCCTTAAAGGCATTGACTGCAACGGCAGAGGAACCTCCTGCCCCGACCAGCTGGCTCAGGCACTCGCGGCGGCAAAGGAGCAGGCATAAGTAGTCTTTTGGCGAAATGTTATATACAAAAGGTTTAAAAAATCCATAATTTGTGAAAAATTCCGATGTAAAACGGAATATATAGTACTTGACAAAAGCTCGAGAAAATGGTACAATCTAATGGATTTTGCAATATAGGAATACTGTGGTCTTTGACCCTATTTCGGCACTAAGTGCAAGGTGAAATGAAATGGAAAGAATAATACAAAATCCACACGTGGTTGGTTTGAAGCAATCAAAAAAGGCTATCGAATCAGGAAATGCTACACTGGTTTTTCTGGCAAAGGATGCTGATAGTTATGTTACGGCTCCCGTGGAAAAGCTCTGTGAAGCAAAAATGGTAGAGGTTGTGTTTGCGGATACAATGAAGGAGCTTGCAAAGGCTTGTCATGTTGATGTTCCCACAGCAGTTGCCGCGATTCTCGGTAAAGACGCATAATTTGCGTTTTTATATATCTATACTATATACAGGAGGTGAAATAATTGCCAACATTCAACCAGTTAGTTAAGAAAGGCAGACAGACTGCGGAAAAGAAGTATACTGCTCCTGCTCTTCTCAAAGGTTTCAACACCATCAAGAAGAAGTACACAGATCAGGATTCACCGCAGAAGAGAGGTGTTTGTACATCTGTTAGAACAATGACACCCAAAAAGCCTAACTCAGCACTCCGTAAGGTTGCCAGAGTTCGTCTTACAAACGGTATCGAAGTTTCAGCTTATATTCCCGGTATTGGTCACAATCTCCAGGAACATAGCGTAGTGCTTATCCGTGGCGGTAGAGTTAAGGACCTCCCTGGTGTACGTTATCACATTATCCGTGGTACACTTGATACACAGGGCGTTCAGAAGCGTAACCAGTCAAGATCCAAGTACGGAGCTAAGAGACCTAAGGAAGGTAAGTAAGACAAAATTTTAAGTAAGAATTTTATGTTATAGTGCGTATTACTATTTTATATATATTGAGTAATAGTATTACAGCACTAGCAGTATCCTATTGGGTATTGAGTACCTTGTGGATATGATTAACCACAAAGAAATGGAGGGAAGATAAGTGCCAAGAAAAGGACATATTGCACGTCGTGACGTGTTGCCGGATCCTATGTACAACAGTAAGACTGTTACTCGTCTTATCAACAATATTATGCTCGACGGCAAGAAGGGTGTTGCTCAGGCTATCGTTTATGATGCTTTCGAAATCATAAAGGAAAAGACAGGCAAAGACCCCGTAGAAGTTTTTGAAGAAGCTATGAATGCCGTTATGCCCGTACTGGAGGTTAAAGCCAGACGTGTCGGCGGTGCTAACTATCAGGTTCCGATCGAAGTTAGAGCCGAAAGACGCGAAACACTGGGCCTCAGATGGATCACACTCTATGCAAGACAGAGAAGCGAAAGAACAATGGCTGAAAGACTTGCAAACGAGCTTATGGACGCAATCAACAGCACAGGCGGTGCTTTCAAAAAGAAAGAAGACACACACAAGATGGCAGAAGCGAATAAAGCATTCGCTCATTTCCGTTGGTAATTTTTGCTTTGAAAATTACTTCATCTTCGGCAGCGTTGCTCGACACGAAAACATACTCACGTATTTCAATACGCTCCGTTGTTTTCGTGCCTCACATCTGCCAAATCTAAAGCAATTTTCTTTGCAAAACCCCTTGCTGATTAACTGAATATATGTTGATTAGCTCGGGTTCAACAATATTTGATTTAAACTAACACATTTTATGTGTTGAAAGGAGTTACTATGGCTAGAGCGTATTCGCTTGAAAGAACAAGAAACATCGGTATCATGGCTCACATCCATGCCGGTAAGACTACTACTTCAGAACGTATCTTGTATTACACAGGTATCAACCACAAGCTTGGTGAAACCCACGAAGGCGGCGCTACAATGGACTGGATGGCTGAGGAACAGGAGCGTGGTATTACAATTACCTCTGCTGCAACTACTTGTTTCTGGGAACCCAAGGAAGGCCCCTATGCAGGTCAGAAGCACAGAATCAACCTTATTGATACTCCCG
>JAZRIX010000055.1:0-32790 GCA_045645485.1 Clostridia bacterium
TTGCTCATTTCCGTTGGTAATATTAAAAGCTTCTTAGAGGCTTTGTATTATCAGTTATACGAAAACACACTTTAAGTGTTGAAAGGAGAGAAAAGTTATGGGTAGAGCGTATTCACTTGAAAAAACAAGAAACATCGGTATCATGGCTCACATCCATGCCGGTAAGACTACTACTTCAGAACGTATCTTGTATTACACAGGTATCAACCACAAGCTTGGTGAAACCCACGAAGGCGGCGCTACAATGGACTGGATGGCTCAGGAACAGGAGCGTGGTATTACACTTACCTCTGCTGCAACTACTTGTTTCTGGGAACCCAAGGAAGGCCCCTATGCAGGTCAGAAGCACAGAATCAACCTTATTGATACTCCCGGACACGTTGACTTTACAGTTGAAGTTCAGCGTTCACTGAGAGTTCTTGACGGTTCTGTTACTGTTATGTGTGCTAAGGGCGGTGTTGAACCCCAGTCAGAAACAGTTTGGCGTCAGGCTGACGAATACAAAGTACCCCGTATGATTTTTGTTAACAAAATGGACATCATGGGTGCTGACTTCTACAACGTAGTAAACATGATTCATGAAAGACTCAATGCAAACGGTGTTCCCATTCAGCTTCCTATCGGTGCTGAAGATACATTCGTTGGTATCATTGACCTTATGAATATGGAAGCCGAGATTTATGATGATGAACTCGGTAACAGCTACCACAAGGATGCTATTCCTGCCGATATGATGGACAAGGCTCAGGAATATCATGACAACATGGTAGAAAAAATCTGCGAAACTGACGAAGCACTTCTCGAAAAGTTCTTCGAAGGTGAAGAGATTACAGTTGATGAGCTTAAAGCGGCTCTCCGTAAGGCTACAATCAACAACGAAATCGTACCTGTTCTTTGCGGAACAGCGTACAGAAACAAGGGTGTTCAGCTGCTTCTTGATGCAGTTATTGAATATATGCCCGCACCTACAGATGTTCCTAACATCAAGGGTGTAAATCCTGATACAGAAGAAGACGATGAAAGACCTTCATCAGACGATGCTCCTTTTGCAGCTCTTGCATTCAAGATTGCAACAGACCCCTTCGTTGGTAAGATTTGCTTCTTCCGTGTATACTCAGGTACACTTGAAAAGGGTTCACACGTACTCAACTCCTGCAAGGGTAAGAGAGAACGTATGGGTAGAATCCTTCAGATGCACGCAAACCACAGAGAAGACCTTGATATCGTTTATTCCGGTGATATTGCAGCTGCAGTTGGTCTCCAGAATACAACAACAGGTGAAACTCTTTGTGATGAAAAGCATCCTATTGTTCTTGAATCAATGAACTTCCCTGAACCTGTTATCCGTGTTGCGATTGAACCCAAGACAAAGGCAGGTCAGGAAAAGATGGGTATTGCTCTTGCAAAGCTTGCAGAAGAAGATCCCACATTCAAGACATATACTGACGAAGAAACAGGTCAGACAATCATTGCTGGTATGGGTGAGCTTCACCTTGAAATTATTGTTGACCGTCTCCTTCGTGAATTCAAAGTTGAAGCTAACGTTGGTCAGCCTCAGGTATCTTACCGTGAAGCATTCCGCAAGGAAGTTAACGTTGACCACAAGTATGCACGTCAGTCAGGTGGTAAAGGTCAGTACGGTCACGTACTTGTTAAGTTCGAACCACTGGAAGAAGGTGCAGGCTACATCTTTGAAAACAAGGTTGTTGGTGGTGCCGTTCCCAAGGAATATATCCCCGCAGTTGATGCAGGTATCCAGAGCGCTATGCTCAACGGTGTTCTTGCAGGTTACAACGTAGTTGACCTTAAGGCTACTTTGTATGACGGTTCTTACCACGAAGTCGACTCTTCAGAAATGGCATTTAAGATTGCTGCTTCAATGGCATTCAAGGAAGCTATGAGAAAGTCAGACCCCGTTCTCAAAGAACCTATCATGCTTGTTAATGTTATCACTCCCGATGACTACCTCGGTTTTGTTATCGGTGACCTTAGCTCAAGACGTGGTATGATTAAGTGCCAGGAATCACGTAGCGGCGGCGTTACACAGGGTACTGCTGACGTTCCTCTGTCTGAAATGTTCGGTTATGCAACCGTTCTCCGTTCAGGCACACAGGGTCGTGGTCAGTACTCTATGGAACCCTCACATTACAGTGAAGTTCCCAAGTCTGTTCAGGATAAGATTATCAGTGACAGAGCTAAGAGTGAATAATTGTGCAGCTTTTTCTAACTTTTTTAAAAAAAGGTATTGAAAATCTGTGTAAATTGTAGTACAATAATTAGTAAATTAATTAATTAATCCAAGCTAGGAGGAATTTAAAATGGCAAAAGCTAAATATGAAAGAACCAAACCCCATGTTAACATTGGTACAATCGGCCACGTTGACCATGGTAAAACAACTCTTACTGCTGCAATCACAAAGGTGCTTGCTATGGACGGTAAGGCTCAGTACGAAGCTTACGATATGATCGATAAAGCTCCCGAAGAAAGAGAAAGAGGTATCACAATCTCTACAGCTCACGTTGAGTACGAAACAGAAGCTCGTCACTATGCACACGTTGACTGCCCCGGACATGCTGACTACGTTAAGAACATGATCACAGGTGCTGCTCAGATGGACGGTGCTATCCTCGTTGTTTCTTCTGCTGACGGTCCTATGCCCCAGACAAGAGAACACATCCTTCTTTCACGTCAGGTTGGCGTTCCGAAGATTGTTGTTTTCATGAACAAGGTTGACCAGGTTGACGATCCCGAACTTCTCGAACTCGTTGAAATGGAAATCCGTGACCTTCTCTCAGAATACGAATTCCCCGGTGATGAAATCCCGATCGTAAAGGGTTCAGGTCTTGCAGTTCTCGAATCTGCTTCAACAGATCCTTCAGCTCCTGAATATGCTTGCATCAAGGAACTCATGGATGCAGTTGACGCATACATTCCTACACCTGAAAGAAAGTCAGATCTTCCCTTCCTTATGCCTGTCGAAGACGTATTCTCAATCACAGGTCGTGGTACAGTTGCTACAGGTAGAGTTGAAAGAGGTACTCTTAACCTTTCTGACGAAGTTGAAATCGTTGGTCTTTCTGACGAATCAAGAAAAGTTGTTGTTACAGGTATCGAAATGTTCAGAAAGCTTCTTGATCAGGCTGAAGCTGGTGACAACATCGGTGCTCTTCTCCGTGGTGTTCAGAGAAACGAAATCGAAAGAGGACAGGTTCTTGCTAAGCCCGGTTCAATTCATCCCCACACAAAGTTCAAGGGTGAAGTTTACGTTCTGACAAAGGAAGAAGGCGGACGTCATACTCCCTTCTTCACAAACTACAGACCCCAGTTCTACTTCAGAACAACTGACGTTACTGGTGTAGTTAACCTTCCTGAAGGAACAGAAATGTGTATGCCCGGTGATAACGTTACAATGACTGTTGAACTTACAACAACAATCGCTGTTGAAGAAGGTCTCCGTTTCGCTATCCGTGAAGGTGGACGTACAGTTGGTTCAGGCGTTGTTACAGAAATCATTGAGTAATTTCGTCTAAACGATTACGTTTATTCAAAACCCCGCATCGAAAGATGCGGGGTTTTTGTGGTTATTTAACAAATATTGGGGTAAACTGTTTTTGAAAGATCCTTCGCATTGGCTCAGGATGACTCAAAAATGATATTTAGCCGGAAACTACTGTTATGTTGCTGAAACGTTAAGAAAATGTGCTTGTATAACGTTTTTAGTAAAGGATTGAAAAATGTGAAAACATTTTTCTGTTAAAGAGAAAGCCCTGAGCCTTTCTTCAAATATTTGTCGGAATATCTTTACAGTGGTAATTTCCCAACATTAAATAAAGAACCTGTTATTTTTGAGGTTTATCTGTCAGACCCAGAATGTAATCGGTTGAAACCTTGTAATATTCTGCAAGTTTTATCAAATATTCAATGGGAATGTTCTGAAAACCACGTTCGTAACGTGAATACACAGTTTGCTGTATTCCGAGAAGCTCTGATATTTCCGACTGCTTCAGGTCATGATCTTCCCTAAGGTCTTTTAATCTTTTGAAATACAAGATACTCTCTCCTTTAAATAGTATTTATTTGTACTATATTGACTTTATCATAAATTTATAGTATGTTATAGATATAGAACTTATAAGTACTAAAAAGAGGGATTGTTATGAAAATAAAAACAGAACTGGTAAAAGGCTATATTGCAGATGTAGTATGCGGACAATTGACGGATTTTGAAATTGATGAAGATAAAATTGCAGATACAAGAGCAACTATGATTCTTGATGCTGTCAGGGAGGTATTGCTTCGGGAGGAGCTTTCGGACTTTGAAATGATTGATGAAATTGTGTCGCTTTTCAATCGATGCAACATTGATTGCGGTAACTGTCACGATTTTTGAAAAAGTGTACTTGTTTTAAGGCTAAAAAGCTCATTTTGTGCAAAATATGACTGTTTTGCCCTTGACTTTTAGAGTTGTCTTTGATACAATGATTTAAATGACAATTTAAGGAGAGGTTAAATTGTTTGAACCTCTTTTTTGCATCTGAAATTTAGGAGGCTAAACCTTATGAAATGGACAAAATCAGGTTTTGAAGGCTTTAGAAAGGGTACTTTCGGAAACGGCGGTCAGAACCTTTATGTAACAGCAAGCGGTACGCTTCAGAGAATTTTCAACTTTGACGTCAATGGAGACGGCTATCCCGATATTCCCATCGCAAACAGCCACTCCATGAACGAAAAACCCGAAATTTATGTATATGATGAGTTGGGGCAGGAAAAACCCCTGAAGCTCCCAACAAGCGGTGCTTTTGATGCAATCTTTGCTGACCTCAACGGCAACGGAACTGAGGATTTGATTATTGCCTGTCAGCACAACGGTGTTCACAGTGACGTAACCGCCTATATTTACTTTGGCTCTGAACAGGGGCTTTGTGAAAAATATAAAACTGAGCTGACAGTTCCCTGTGCTTTCGGTGTTGATATAGGTGACTTTAACGGTAACGGCAAGAAGGATTTGATTTTCAACTCCAACGGCACAATCCGTCTCTTTCCCCTTACTGACATAGGCTATCAGGCTTTTGAATACGAAACAATTGAAATCAACGCGGTTTCAATGTGCGTAGGCGACTTTGACGGTGACGGATATGACGACCTTTATGTTTTGAATGCAGGAACTCTTGACAATGCAATTTACTGGGGATCGGAAAAGGGTCTTGACCCCGAAAATAAAACAGTATTCGGCAAAGAACTGAAGATGAGTGAGAATGCTTTCACCTCTACAACAGCGGGCAGAATGCTTATGCGTTGGATGCCATGGACAACCAATGCGGTATCAATCAAGGGCAAGCCAATGACATTCCGTGCAGAAACCGAGGACGCTGTTTTTGAAAGCTTCGACAAGGACAGAAACGTAAAGGAAGAATTCCGCTTTCATATTCTTGATATGGACAAGGTTGACCACGAAATGAACAAGAACCGCTACGAAGGCGTTATGTATGCAACAGTGGGTGACCTTAAAAACTGCGGTGATGAAGATATTATTATTGCACAGACAACAGGCTGTGACTATGTTGATGACCTTATTATCCTTTGGGAGTCAGAAAATTACTCAATGGAAAAGGCAACAAGAATTCCTATCCGTGCAGCACATACACTGACTGTTGCTCCTGTTGAAGATGGGGGCAAGAACTATCTCTTTGTATGCCAGTGGGGCGAGGAAGATAACCTTCAGGTAACACATGCAGTATTCAGCTTTGATGAGAGCGGTATACCCACAAAGGTTTGGGATATCCCAGCAATGGAAGCTGCAAAGATTCTTACAGGCAAGACCTACACAGACGGAAGATACCAGATTGCAGTTATCAACCACGAAGGCGAAGGCAAGCTTGGTCTTGAAGATATCTGGGTATACCTTGGCGGTGAAGACGGCTATAATGCTGACCGCAAGATTGTTCTTCCCGGTTGTGCGTCTGTTGACTGTGTTCCCCTGAATATGAAGGACAGCGGAAACCCCGAAATTCTGGTTGTTACCTGTGCCGAGAACGCACCTCACCTTGACCCCGGTGCAACAATCTATTTCAGTGATGAAAACGGCTTTGACAAGAACAACAAGTTCAGTTTTGATACAATTTTGGCTCACGGTGTTGCGGTTGGCGACTTCCGTCACAGCGGTTATCTTGATTTTGCCTTTGCTGGCATCAAAAACCGTGAAATGAGAATTTTTGAAGGCGGTCCTGACGGCTATAAAATGAAGAAAATCGTACTCGGGCCTAATCCCGAAGCCTTTGTTCCCTTCCCATGGGCCGAGGCAGGTGAGGACCCCAACTATTCCGGAGAAGAAGCCAAGATTATTGCTGATTTCGGTAACGTACGCTGGATGCATGCCGCAGACTATAACGGCGACGGTTGGCTTGATGTTTTTGTATCACAGATTGGCGGCAAGAACAGCTTTATCCTCTGGGGCGGTCCTGAGGGTTACAGCACCGAAAGGATGCAGGTTCTCGCGACTGACGGTATTTCTGCAGCAAACGCTGCCGACCTTGACGGTGACGGTTATCTTGATCTTGTACTTTCATGTCACCAGACAAAAGGACACAAGATTGCTAATGAAAAGGGTAAGTTCGTTGTTTACTGGGGCGGTCCTAACGGCTTTGAAGAACACAGAAAGACCCAACTCCCCACATACTGTTCAAATGCAGTAACCGTTCATGACTTCAACAATGACGGACTTCTTGATATCTACGGCGTAGCTTACACCAACGGACGCTGCCGTGATATTGATTCTGTTATATACTTCCAGGGCGAGGACAGAATGTTCCACTATGATGACAAGCAGTACATATTTAATCACTCAGGATGCGGATGTCTTGCAGGTGACTTTAACGGTGACGGATATATTGACCTTGCGGTTGCATCACATAAAAAAGACGGTAATCACGTAAACGAATCCTATATTTTCTGGGGTGGTGAAGACGGTATCAACGAACAGAGGTACACAGCTCTCCCCTGCCGTGGTCCTCACGGAATGTGCAGTGTTGACATCGGTAACATTATGGATAGAAGTGACAGCGAATACTATACATCCGAGGCCTATGAATCAGCAACAAAGGCTCTGAAGATTGAGTGGAAGGCAGAAAATGCACAAAAGACATGGGTTAAGGCTCAGCTCAGATGCGCAGATACTCTTGAAGGTCTTGAAAACGCACAGTGGTCAGAATCCTTTGAAAATGGTGCAGATATTTCCGCCCTCAATCTTAAAGGTTATATTCAGTATAAATTAGAGCTTGGTGCCCGCTGTGGTTGCGGAAGCCCAAGGGTAACAGAAGTAACTGTAGAATTTGAATAAAACAATAGAGCAAGCCTTCCTGTATATAAGGGAAGGCTTGTTGTGAAAATAAAAACGGAGAATCTTTATGAAAATTGCAATTCTTGATAAAGCAACTTTAGGAAACGACATTGACCTTTCACCTATCCGTGCTTTGGGTGAAACCTACGAATATTCAAGCACAAGTGCGCATGAAATGACCGATCACATCAAGGATGCGGAGGTCATTGTTGTAAATAAAATAAAATGCAATGCGTCGACTCTTGATAATTCCAAAAACCTTAAGCTTATTTGCGTTGCGGCAACGGGTTATGACAATGTTGATCTTGAATACTGCAAGTCAAGAGGCATCGGTCTTTGTAATGTGCCGGGTTACTCAACCGACAGTGTGGCTCAGGTGACTGTTGCAATGGCAATGTCACTTGCTACCCATATTCCCGAATACAGACGGGTTGTAACTTCGAACCAATACACAAAATTGGGGGTTGCAAACTGTCTTGAACCCGTATTTCACGAAATGAGTGCTATGAAATGGGGCGTTGTCGGCGGCGGCGGAATCGGCACAAGGGTTGCAGAAATTGCAAAGGCAATGGGCTGTGAGGTTATGGTTTGCAGGCGGAAGCAGGAGGGAGAATTCCCCCTTGCGGACATTGACACGGTCTGCCGCGAGTGTGACATAATTTCGATTCACGTTCCCCTGAACGACGGAACACGGGGCATGATAAGCCGTGAAAGGATTGTCTCAATGAAGCAGGGTGCAATCCTTGTGAATACTGCAAGAGGTGCGGTCTGTGACGAGGCGGCACTTGCAGATGCGGCAAAGGATGGAAAAATCCTTCTTGGCTGTGATGTGTATTCTGTTGAGCCTTTTGGAGAAGACCACCCATTCAATGAAATTATGAATCTTGACAATGTATGCCTGACCCCTCACATGGCTTGGGGAGCTTTTGAATCCCGTATGCGATGCGTAAGAATAATTTCGGAGAATATAAAGGGTTTCTTTGGAGAAAACCAACAGAACAGGATTGTGTAAATAAGAAAGCGTATATAAAAAGTGCACCCTATGCGGTGCACTTTTTTGATGTCTTTTTATTATTTAAACTGAGAGTTATAAAGGGAACTGTAAAATCCGCCTTGTTTCATAAGCTCGTTGTGATTACCTGATTCGGTAATTTTTCCGTCACGGAGGACAAGTATTTTGTCTGCATTCTGAATTGTGGAAAGACGATGAGCGATTACAAAGCAGGTTCTGTTTTTCATAAGCTCTGCCATTGCTTCCTGAATCTTTATTTCGGTACGGGAGTCTACATTTGAGGTTGCTTCGTCAAGAATGAGCATTTCAGAGTCCGAAATCATTGCTCTGGCAATGGTAATGAGCTGTCTTTGGCCTTTTGAAATATTTATGCCGTCGTCGGTGAGTACTGTATCATAACCGTCGGGAAGGCTTTCGATAAAGCTGTCAATTCTTGCGGATTTTGCGGCGGCTTTCACTTCCTCAAGAGTGGCACTCTCTCTGCCATAGGCTATGTTTTCGAAAATTGTTCCGCAGAACAGCCACGTGTCCTGAAGAACCATAGTATATGCCTTGCGAAGAGAGCTTCTTGTAATATTCCGTACGTCCTGACCGTCAACCAAAACCTTTCCGCCCGTTACGTCATAGAAACGCATAAGCAGACTGATTATGGTAGTTTTCCCTGCACCCGTAGGACCTACAATGGCAACTGTATTTCCGGGCTGAGCAACAAGGGATATCTGATGAAGAATCTCTTTGTCGGCGGTGTAGCCGAAGGAAACATTGTCAAAGCTTACCTCGCCGTGAGTATCGACCAAATCTATGGCATCAGCTTTGTCCTCTGTTTCAGGCTCTTCGTCAAGAACACGGAAGACTCTTTCTGCGGCAGAAAAGGCAGACTGAAATTCGTTGAATATATTGGCGAACTCATTTATGGGTCCTGCAAACTTTCTTGAATACTGAACGAACTGAGCAACCCCGCCAAGTGTTATAAAAAGAAGGGTTCCCTCGGGGGCAATGCCCTTCTGACTCAGCATATAAAGTACGCCGCCCAGAATCATTATCAGGGATATGGAGAGGTTGTTGATAAAACCTACATATGGTCCCAGAACACAGCCGTGATAGTCTGCATCATAGTAACAGTCCATTGACTCGGTATTGCGTTTATTGAAGCGGTCGCTGATTACATCCTCACGTTCGTATGCCTGAATGGTGCGGCAACCTGAGAGCATTTCTTCAGCAAAGCCGTTCAGTTCACCAAGCTTTCTTGAACGCTTGCTGAAAAGGGGGCGAACCTTCTTTGAGTGATAACGGGTGAGAAGGAGTGCTGCAGGAACGGTTACGGCAAATACCAGAATCAACGGTTTTGATATATTCCACATAAAGATAAGGGAACCTATAACCGTATACAGACTTGTCATAATTTGTACAACATCGTGGGAAAGGGTGCTGTTTATTGTATCGATATCATAAGAGATACGGCTGATTATATCCCCAGTGGGATGCGTGTCAAAGTAGCCTACGGGCAGAGAAGTAAGTTTTTCAAAAACCTGTTTACGCATTGAAAAGGCAATTTTCTGGCTTACAAAAATCATTATTGCTGCAAGGATGTAGGACAGCACTGCAGAAACCACATAGCACAGAATCATACGCATAACATTGTATTTTACTGCATCAAACTCAACACCTGTGTCTGATGCAATTGCGTCAATGGCATAGCCTGAGTACATAGGACCCAGAAGGGCAAGTTGATTGGAAAGCAGAGTCAGTATGATTGCAGGAATGAAAAGATACCAGTAATTCAGGATATAACCGCCAAGCCTTGAGAGAATGTTTTTTGCGGTTTTTCGGTCAAGCTTTTTGTTTTCGGGAGCGTTGGGGCGCATTGCACCGCCACCGCCTCCGACGGGGCCTCTTCTATTCAACAAAAGCACCTCCCATCTGTGAGTCGCTGATTTCACGGTATTCGGGGCAGTTTTCCAAAAGCTGTTGGTGTGTTCCCGAACCTATTATTTTTCCTTCGTCAAGCACCAGAATAAGTCCGCAATCTTTCACGGAGCTTACCCGCTGTGCAACGGTGATAAGGGTAGTTTTGTTCATATTCTCTGCAAGAGCCGCTCTGAGTGCGGCATCTGTTTTGTAGTCCAGTGCCGAGGAGCTGTCGTCAAGAACAAGAATATCGGGTTTTGCGGCAAGGGCACGTGAAATAAGCACACGCTGTTTTTGTCCGCCTGAGATATTTGTTCCGTGTGCAGAAAGCTGACGTTGGTATCCGTCGGGAAGGTCCTTTATGAAGCTGTCTGCCTGAGCGGTTTTTGCGGCATGGAGAACATCTTCATGGGTCAGGTCTCTGCCAAACTGGATGTTTTCCTCCACGGTATCAGCATAGAGAAAGTCAAACTGAAGTGCCGAGCCGAACATACCGTAAAGCTTATCTTTTGGGATTGTTCTGATGTCCTCTCCGTTTATGTAAATAGAACCTTTTTGTATGTCGTAGAATCTGAGAAGAAGCTTTATGAGGGTGGATTTCCCTGAACCCGTTGCACCGATGATTCCCAAAGAACCGCCTTTGGGAAGCTCAAAGCTGATGTTCTCAAGATTGTTTCGTTTGCCTTTGTAGGAGAAGGTAACGTTTTCGAAAACAATATGTGCATGGGTTTTTTTGTCAGGATATTTTTCTTTTGATTCCGTGCGGATATCTTCGGGAGCATCAAGAACCTCTGCAATACGTCCTGCTGATGCCGCACATTTTGTGTACATAACAAACATTCTTGTGACAGCCATCATTGACATTGAAATCTGAGTGAAGTATTGCATAAAAGCAATAACCGTTTCAGGGTGTGATTCTCCTTTTGTGACAAGAACTGCACTAAGTGCGATTACTCCTGCACTGCCTGCGTTCATCAGAAGATTCATTATGGGATTTACAGAACCCATAATTATTCCTGCACGGGTTTCGTCTTTTTTCAGTCTTGTGTTTGCTTCTTCAAATCTACGGTGCTCGTATGCAGATTTTGAAAGTGCTTTGATTACCCGAATGCCCTGTGCATCCTCACGTACTATTCGCGTGAGTCCGTCAACGGATTTCTGAACATTGGTATAAAGGGGAACCCCTCTTCTCGAAATGAGAAAAACCGTAAGAAAAATAAAAGGAAGTACGGCAATCATAACAAGAGAAAGCTTTGCATCCATAATCAGGGTTATGCCGATGCCGCCAATTAGCATTATGGGGGCACGGACACCCATTCTCTGCATCATATTTATGAAGTTGTGAACGTGGTATGTATCGGATGTTATTCTGGATTCAAGAGAAGGGATTGTGAAACGGTCGGTCTGGGCGGCTGAAAGGAGTAGTGTTTTCTTGAAAAGGTCTCTTCTGAGATTTTCGGCAAAGAATTTTGATACCTTTGCCGCCATTCTGTTGGCAATTACGTTCAGCACACATGCGATTCCTGAAAAAACCAGCATAAGACAACCCCAGAAAACGATGTCCGAAAGGTCTCGTCCCAAAACGTTGGACAGAATATGACTTAATATAAATGGAAGCATAAGCTCCGAAACTGTTCCCAAGGTCTTGAGAAACAATCCGAAGCCCATTCTTCCGTAGTATTTTTTCAGGTATTGCCAAATCCGTCTCATTTTCACCACTCCGATTTCAATCTTTGCATACTATTATACTATGTCTGATTAAAAAGAGCAATAATTTTTTGTATATTTGAAGCTCAAACCTTGACAATCGGGGAAAAACAGGGAAAAATTTGATTAAAACCCTTGACAACAAGGTAAAATAGTGTTATATTATGAATGTGATTAGCACTCTGTCGTGTTGAGTGCTAACAATACTTAAAAGACCATACTCTTAATACCCGGAGGTGAAAGGGATGTCTTTGGATGACAGAAAGAGACTGATTCTTCAGGCTATTGTTGAAGATTACATCAACAACGCAGAACCTGTGGGTTCACGAAGTATTTCGAAAAAGCCTGAACTCAATCTCAGTGCGGCAACCATTCGGAATGAAATGGGAGACCTTGAGGAAATGGGACTTCTTGTTCAGCCTCATACCTCTGCCGGAAGGATTCCCACCACAGGCGGTTATCGGCTGTATGTGGATTCGTTGATGGAGCGGTATGAAATGACGGCTGCGGAGATTGAGAAAATGAAGCAGCTTACCTTTATGAAGAAAAGAGAGCTTGAAAAGATTGTCCGTGATGTTGCGGCGGCTTTTTCAGGGATATCGGGACTTCCTGTTATTGGAATGCTGCCTGCGGCTGAGGCAGGAGTTGTGAAGAACATAAAGGTCGTAAAGGTTGATGATTATACGGCAATGCTGATTGTATCGGATAAGTCCGGAATAATCAAAAACAGACTTTTAAAGCTCAATCGGGATATTTCTGAGGAGTTTGCCAAGGAGCTCAGCGAAATTCTCAACAACAACCTTACGGGACTTACCATTTCTGAAATAAATATTGCAAATATGATGGAAATTCGTTCGGCAATAGGTAATAACTTTGAGATTCTTTCGTCGGTTATTGAACTGGTACATGAGGTTGTTTCGGAAATTGACAGCAAGCAGATTTTTGTGGATGGAATTTCAAACATTCTGAACTTTCCTGAATACAACAACGTAGACAAGGTCAAGGAGCTTTTTGAAACCCTTGAAAACAAGGAAAATCTGGCAAAGATTATTACCGAGGCGAACCTGTCAAACAGCACAAAAATTCTTATCGGTGACGAGATTCCCGTTCCTGAACTGAAGAACAACAGTGTTGTGATTGCACCGTATAAGGCATCTGACAAGCTGGTTGGACTTCTTGGGGTTCTGGGACCTGCCAGAATGGATTATTCAAAAGTTATATCGCTGCTGGAATTCTTTACGGCACAGCTTACCTTTGTTATTTCAAAGGATTTTGGAGCAAGACAGATTTTGCTCGGTGACGGAAATGAAAAAGGAGACAATTGAAAATGAAAAAGAAAAATGCAAACGAAAATCTTCAGGAAGAAAAGGTAACAGCAGAAGAAGCTGTTGCGGAAGAAACTCCTGAAGCAGAAACAGAAAAAACAGAAGAAGCAGTTGAAACAAAATCCCCGGAAGTTGCTCTCAAAGAAGAGGTTGAACAGCTTAAAGACAGAATAATGCGTCAGGCGGCAGAGTTTGACAACTTCAAAAAGAGAACCGCAAAAGAAAGGGAAGACCTTTATGCAATGTCTGTTTGTGACACGGTAGAAAAGCTTCTTCCTGTGAAGGATAACCTTGAAAGAGCGGTAGATGCCGCAGATTCTCAGGAAGGTCAGCTTGCCGAAGGTGTTAAAATGATTGTGAAACAGCTTGATGAGGTGCTTTCAAATCTTGGGGTGGAACCAATAAATGCTGTGGGCGAGGTTTTTAATCCTGAACTTCATAATGCGGTTATGCACGAAGAAAACGATGAATTCGGAGAAAACACAGTTTCTGAAGAGCTTATGCGTGGATACACCTGCAAGGGCAGAGTTGTGAGATACGCAATGGTAAAGGTGGCAAATTAGACGAGATGTAAAAACGGGGGTCGAACGCAAAAACAATTTTTGCTTTTGCTATGCCCAAACCCTACCGCTTGTAGTACACAAAGTACAACTTCGGGTAGTGTTTGAACATTCTACACTCATTTTTAACATCTTGCAGAAAGAATATTTATATAACAAGAAAGGTGATATTATTATGGCAAAAATTATTGGTATTGACTTGGGTACAACAAACTCTTGTGTAGCAGTTATGGAAGGCGGCGAGCCCGTTGTTATTGCAAACCCTGAGGGTGCAAGAACAACTCCTTCTGTTGTTGCTTTTACAAAAACAGGCGAAAGACTTGTAGGTCAGGTTGCAAAGAGACAGGCAATTACAAACCCCAACACAATCAGTTCAATCAAGCGTGAAATGGGTACTGACTACAAGGTTGACGTTGACGGCAAAAAGTATACTCCTCAGGAAGTTTCTGCAATGATTCTCCAGAAGCTGAAGGCTGATGCAGAAAGCTATCTTGGTGAAACAGTAAGTCAGGCAGTTATTACAGTTCCTGCATATTTCAGTGATGCTCAGCGACAGGCCACAAAGGATGCAGGTAAGATTGCAGGTCTTGAAGTTCTTAGAATTATCAACGAGCCTACAGCTGCAGCACTTGCTTATGGCCTTGACAAGGACAACGACCAGAAGATTATGGTTTATGACCTTGGCGGCGGTACATTTGACGTTTCAATTCTTGAAATCGGTGACGGCGTTTTTGAAGTTCTTGCAACAAGCGGTAACAACAAGCTTGGCGGTGACGACTTTGACCAGAAGATTATGGATTACCTCGTAGCTGAATTCAAGAAGGAAAACGGTATTGACCTCTCAACTGACAAGATGGCTCTCCAGAGACTGAAGGAAGCTGCAGAAAAAGCAAAGATTGAGCTTTCGGGCGTTATGTCTTCAAACATCAACCTTCCCTTTATTACAGCTGATGCAACAGGTCCCAAGCATCTTGACATTACTCTTACAAGACAGAAGTTCAATGAACTCACAGCTGACCTTGTTGAAAAGACTATGATTCCCACACAGAACGCTATCAAGGATGCAGGCGTAAGTCCTTCTGAAATTGACAAGGTTCTTCTGGTTGGCGGTTCTTCAAGAATCCCCGCTGTTCAGGAAGCTGTTCAGAGACTCATCGGAAAAGAACCCCACAAGGGCATCAACCCCGATGAATGTGTTGCTCTCGGTGCTTGTATTCAGGCAGGTGTTCTTTCGGGTGATGTTGAAGATTTGGTTCTTCTGGACGTAACACCTCTTTCACTTGGTATCGAGACAATGGGCGGTGTGTTCACAAAGATTATTGAAAGAAATACAACAATCCCCACAAAGAAGAGCCAGATATTCTCAACTGCTGCTGACAGCCAGACAAGTGTTGAGGTTCACGTTCTTCAGGGTGAAAGAGAAATGGCGGCTTACAACAAGACTCTCGGCCGTTTCAGCCTTAACAACATTCCTCCCGCACCCCGCGGTGTTCCACAGATTGAAGTTTCGTTTGATATTGATGCAAACGGTATTGTTCACGTAACAGCAAAGGATATGGGCACAGGCAACAGTCAGGATATCACAATTACATCAAGCACAAATCTTTCTGATGAGGATATCGAAAAGGCTGTAAAGGAAGCTGAACAGTTTGCTGCTGAAGACAAGAAAAAGAAGGAAGCTGTTGATGCAAGAAATACAGCAGACAATATGGTATATCAGACAGAAAAGACTCTGGCAGACCTGGGTGACAAGATTTCTGAAGACGAAAAAGCAGGAATTCAGGCAGAGGTTGACAAGCTCAAGGATATGCTGAAGACAGAGGAAATTGACGTTGAGGCTGTAAAGGCTCAGACAGAAGCTGTTTCAAAGAAATTCTACGATGTTTCATCCAAGCTTTATGCTGATGCGGCACAGGCTCAGCAGGCAGCAGGCGGTGCAGATGCAGGTGCTGCAGCTGACGACAATGTTGTTGATGCAGATTACAAAGTGGTTGACGACGAGCAGTAAGGCGAAAGCATAAATTAAACAAATGCAGATTTGAAGTAGGGGGCGGCGGTTTCGACGCCCCGTTACTGCTGAAAAAATAAAGGTTCTTTTACAAATGTTGGGGTTTTAGTACAGAAAAGATGTTTCGACTACGCTCAACATGACGTCATTACAAGCAGTATAGCGTCATCCTGAGCTAATGCGAAGGATCTTCCTAAAACGGTTTACCCCAACATTTGTAAAAGGTCCAAAATAAATTTATAATCAGACAGTTGGTGACTTAATTGGCAGATAAAAGAGATTATTATGAGGTGCTGGGCGTTGACAAAAATGCATCAGCCGATGAAATAAAAAAAGCATACAGAAAGCTTGCCAAAAAATATCATCCGGACCTGAATCCCGGTGATAAGGCAAAGGTTGCCGAGGAAAAATTCAAAGAAGCCTCCGAGGCTTATGAAATTCTCAGCGATGCCGAAAAAAAACAGCGTTATGACCAGTTCGGTCACGCAGGCGTTGACCCCAATGCCGGCGGCGGTTATGGCGGTTACGGTGACTTTGGCGGTTTTGGCGGCGGCTTTGAGGATATATTCAGCAGTTTTTTCGGCGGCGGTTTTGGCGGCGGTTCAAGACGCAATCCGAATGCTCCCCAGAAGGGCAGAGACCTTCGGTACAGCATTGACCTGACCTTTGAGCAGGCTTGTTTCGGTTGTGAAATTGAGCTTACGGTGAACCGTATGGAAAGCTGTGATGTCTGCGGCGGAAACGGTTCAGAACCCGGTTCAACCCCTCAGACCTGTAGTGTTTGTCACGGAACAGGTCAGGTTACTACGGTTCAGAGAACGGCGTTCGGCAGTTTTCAGAGCACCAAGCCGTGTAATGTCTGCGGCGGAAAGGGAAAGGTTGTTACCAATCCTTGTAAAGCCTGCCGTGGAGATGGTGTTGCAAGAAAGACCAGAAAAATCAAGGTTAGTGTTCCTGCAGGTATCGACAATGAACAGGTTATTCCCATTTACGGTCAGGCTGATGCCGGCAAAAACGGAGGACCAAGCGGTGATATTCTGGTTGTTACCCGTGTTAAAAAGCACAAGCTCTTTACACGTCAGGGTTATGACGTGATTTGTGATTTCCCTATTACCTTTGTTGAGGCGGCTCTGGGTGCAGAAATTGAAGTTCCCACCGTTGACGGCAAGGTTTCGTACAACGTTCCTGAAGGAACTCAGTCGGGTACGGTGTTCAGACTCAAGGGCAAGGGTATTCCAAAGCTTCATTCAAACGGTCTTCGCGGTGATCAGTACGTGAAGATTATTGTGGAAATACCAAAGAACCTCAGCGAAAAGCAGAAAGAGATTCTCAGACAGTTCGGTGATACGGTTGAGCCTGCAAAGTATAGGGAAAGAAAAAGCTTTTTTGACAAAATGAAGGAATTTTTGAAATAAAAACAAACAGGGAGATTTTGTCTCCCTTGTTTGCGTTGTAAGGAGAAATACTTATGGATTGGATTCAGATAAAAATCATTACAACAAACAGCGGAATTGACCCTGTTTGCGGAGTACTTTATGATTTGGGAATTACGGGCATTGAGATAAGTGACAAGGAAGACTTTATGGAATTCCTTGAAAATAACAGAAAATACTGGGATTATGTGGATGAAGAACTGGAACGTCTCAAGGAGGCTGACAGTTGTATCACGGTTTATTTCTCAAAGGACGAAGAGGGAGAAAAGCAGCTTTCAGCCGTGAAAAACGCCATTGCTGAATTGAAGAAGGCGGATGCGGACGGAAGCTTTGGTTCCCTTGATATTCTTTCGGAAAATATGAAGGATGAAGACTGGTCAGAAAACTGGAAGCAGTTCTTTAAACCTCTTGAAATCGGGGAAAAAGTTCTTGTTGTTCCTGAGTGGGAAACAGAGGTGCCCCAAAGCGACAGGGTAAAGTTTTTGATAAATCCCGGTTTGAGCTTTGGTACAGGCTCCCACGAAAGCACACGTATGTGCATAGAAGAGATAGAAAAGTATGTGAAGAAGGGTGACCGTGTTCTTGATCTGGGCTGCGGTTCAGGCATCCTTTCGGTTATTGCATTACTCCTTGGTGCAGGTGATGCGACAGCAGTTGATATTGACCCTATGGCAGTAGAGGTTGCATATTCAAATCTTGAGCTCAACGGACTTTCCAAAGAAATCTATCACGGCTTTGACGGGGATATAACAACAGATACCGCCCTTTGTCAAAAGCTTGCCGAAAATAAATACGAAATTGTCCTTGCCAATATTGTTGCAGACGTTATCATTGCACTTTCAGGATTTGTGAAGGATTTTATCAAGGAAGACGGTGTGTTTATCTGCTCAGGTATTATCATTGAACGAAAAGACGAAGTGGTAAAGTCGCTGGAAAATGCAGGTCTCAAGGTGAAGGAAGTCCGCACTATGGGTGAATGGGCGGCGGCAGTTTGCACCCTATAAAAAGAACGTTGTTTTTTCAACAGAACCATTGACAAAAAAGCACAGAATTTATATAATATTCAGGTAATAGTTTACAAATTACACGAAAGGTGTGAAAAAATATGAAGCATATAGTTATTCTTTGTGACGGTGCGGCAGATACACCTGTTGCGGAGCTTGGAGGCAAAACTCCTCTCGAGGCTGCAAAGAAGCCGAATATTGACAAACTTGCATCTATGGGTGAGGTGGGAATGGTGACTACCGTTCCTGATAATCTTCCTCCCGGAAGTGACGTTGCAAATCTTGCGGTTTTTGGCTATGACCCGCAGAAGTACTATACAGGACGCTCACCTCTTGAGGCTATGAGTATGGGTGTTCATCTTGAACTGACAGACACTACCTTCAGAACCAATGTGGTAACACTTTCGGATGAAGAAAATTATGAAGACAAGACAATGGTGGATTACAGCTCTGATGAAATTACTACCGAGGAATCCTCTCAGCTTATTAAGGCTGTGAATGATGCTCTTCGCACAGAGGAATATGAATTTTTCAGCGGCATAAGCTACCGTCATCTTATGGTGTGGCACAACAAGGAAAACAAGTTTGACCTTACACCCCCTCACGATATTTCAGGAAGATGTGTGAAAGATTATCTTCCCAAGGATGACACTATTCTCAGCCTTATGAAAAAGAGTCACGAGATTCTCAAAAATCATCCTGTGAATCTTGACAGAATCAAACGGGGTCTCAACCCTGCGAATTCCATCTGGATTTGGGGCAACGGAACAAAGCCTGCTCTTGATACATATAAAGAAAAGTTCAATCTTCAGGGAACGGTTGTATCTGCTGTTGACCTCATAAAAGGCATTGGTGTTTGTGCAGGACTTGAAAATGTGGATGTTATAGGAGCTACCGGAAATGTGCATACTAACTTTGACGGCAAGGCAGAGGCTGCAATAAAGGCTTTGAGAAGCGGCTCGGATTTCCTCTATGTGCATCTTGAGGCTCCTGATGAAGCAGGACACAGACACGAAATTGAAAACAAGGTGAAGGCAATCGAACTTATTGACGAAAAAATTGTTGCACCTATATTGAAGGCTCTTGAGGAGGACGGCGAGGAATTTTCTATGCTTATTATGCCTGACCACCCCACGCCTCTGGCAATCAGAACGCATACTTCTGACCCTGTGCCGTATATAATATATAAAAGCGGCAATAAAACAGAGTCGGGTGTTACATCCTATACAGAGAATCAGGCCCTCAAAACGGGTATTGTGGTTGAACACGGCTATACTCTTATTGAGAGACTTACCTCAAAATAATTACACTGTCTGCCGCAAAAGGAGTGTTTTGCGGTGACATTGGAAAAAATTCTGAAATATACAATAATATCAGCAGGAATAGCGGGTGCGTTATTCCTGTTTCCTTTTTTTCTTAAGCTTTTTGCACCCTTTCTTGCATCTTTTTTTATTGCTTCCATTTGTCAGAAGCAGATTTGCTTTTTTGAAGAAAAGTGGGGAATAAGCAGGGGTATAAGCTCGGCAATACTGGTAACATTAATGGTGGCGGCGGTGATGGGGATTTTTGCCGTCGCCGTTTTTCAGCTTATGGTTCAGGCAAAAAATCTCATCGCATCACTGCCTGATGCTTTGGCATCATTCCGACTTCAGCTGAATCTGCTGATGCAGAAGATTGACGGACTAAAGGTGAGTTTGCCTTCTGAGATTTCGGCTTTTGTGGACAGCGAGATTCTGAAGCTCCAGAATTATGCCTCTGATTTTTCGGGTCGTATGGCAACAGCCGCCCTCAATGCTGCGGGAAATTTTGCATTGGTTCTCCCAAATGTATTGTTTTTTGCGGTTATGCTTGTTCTGGGAACCTTTTTCTTCACCAAGGATTATGTTCTGGTAATTAATTTTTTGAATGAGATTTTTCCTCAATGGTTCATAAAGCTTCTGTCAAAAGCCAGAAACATTATATTACACGCATTTTCATCATATATGAAGGCACAGCTTTATCTTATGCTTCTTACGGCGGTGTTGGTGGCGGTCTGCCTTTGGATTACGGGAAAGGAATATGCTCTTCTCTGGGGTTTGGTGTGCGGTCTTGTGGATGCCCTGCCTGTTCTGGGAACAGCAACAATCCTTGTTCCGTGGTCTTTGGTGGCTCTTGTGTACGGGGATATGTATTCTTTTGTTTCACTGCTGATAATTCAGACATTGGTGTTTGTTGTCCGCCAACTGGCTGAACCCAGAATTATCAGTCATCAGATTGGGGTGCACCCTATTCTTACCCTTGTAAGTGTGTATATAGGCTTGCACTTTTTTGGTATTGCAGGGGTTATTTTTGCTCCTGTTTTCACACTTCTGGGAGTGAATCTTTATGTTTCGTACAAAGAAAATGCGGAGGACTGATGCCTCCGCAAAAAATATTTGTAAATAAAATTATTTTGTTTTCTGAATTTTTGCCATTTTTACAGCAAAGCAGATAAATGCACCCACAAGATATGCAAGAATCGCAATTGAGGGGCCCCATGAAGTCCACCAGTATGTTGTGCCAATCTGACCGCAAAAGTTTCTCACAATATTGTAGTATGTCAGATAGAGACAAAAAACTGCTGCAACTGCAGAAAAGATTCCGTAATTGAAAGCACGGGATTTGTTTTTGATTACCTTGGTTGCTCCAAGAACAAACAATGCTATTGAAATCACCCCGAATATTATTGTGGGAATCAACATTCTGTCGGGATAAATCATTATTGTGTTTTCCATATATCTGAGAATGATGAGAGAGAATATACCCCATGCCAGATTAATCATAAGCCAGTTGGTAAGCCTGTCCTCTGCCATTCTCTTTTCAAGTTTCTTTTGTCTTTTTGTCTGATCGATGTTTGCTGCCATAAAAAGCACGCCTTTCCGTCCTGTATGGGGACTTTAAATGTTAGATTTCGTTTTTGTCATACATTATCATAGGAATCAAAGCTCCTGAAACAGTTTCGGTACGAAGAATTCTTCTTCCCAGTCCTATGGCTTTTATTCCGTTTTTTATTGCTAAATCTGCTTCTTCATCTGAAAAACCGCCCTCAGGACCTACCAAAATTCCAAACTCGGTGGCATCAGGCTTGTTGGTCAGAAGGTCTTTGAGACCTCGTTGACCCTCGTGCCCCAGAACCTCGTAGGGCATCAGCGGAAGCTGAAGATTTTTCATCATTTCGACTGCGGTTTCAAAGGATACAGGCTCGTGAACCTTTGGTATCAGACCTCTGCCGCATTGCTTTACTGCTTCAACTGAAACCTTGTTCCACCTTTTTGCCTTTTCTTCACCTGCGGACTTGTTTGCAATTCTGGTGACGCATCTGTCCATCATAACAGGTACGATTTCGAACACACCCAGCTCCACGGATTTTTGTATTATGGTTTCCATCTTGCCCGATTTGGGAAGACCCTGAAAGAGTGTAATCTTCACATTCGGCTCGGAGAGAGAACGGGTTTCTTCAATAATCCGTGCGGTGCAAAGATTCTTTCCGATAGAAACAAGCTCTGCAATATATTCGGCTCCTGTTCCGTCAAAAACAAGAACACGGTCACCGCAGCTCATTCGGAGCACCTTTTCGATATGCTTGCTGTCCTCAAAAATTTCTGCAATACCGCCTGAAATATTCTGAGGCTCCGTAAAAAATCTACGCATAATCAATATCCCTTCTGCGTAAAGTTTAACTACTTTGCTATTTTATCACATCGAGGCAAAAATTTCAACCCCTAAATGCCAAAAAACGTGTTATTTTGCAGAATCACTTTTGAGCAACTATTTCAGATACCCTATAACAACACGGTCAATGCCGCTCAGGTCAGGGATTATGCTTATGCTGTGAAAGCGTTTTTTCATAAGCTCACAAACTGAATTTGCCTGACCGATTCCCACCTCAAAGGCAAGAATTCCGCCTTTGACAAGGGGAACATCGGCAGAAATTCTTCTGTAAAAATCAAGGCCGTCTTCTCCGCCGTCAAGGGCGTTCATTGGCTCAAAGCATTGAACCTTTTTTTCGAGCTCAGAAATGTCGGCTTTGGGAATATAGGGAGGATTTGAGACCACCACTGTGGGAAGGTCACGAAAATCCGGAAGATCTTTCATAATATCAAGTCGTTCAAAACGGCACCGATTCTCTGTATTATGCCGTTTTGCGTTTCTTTTTGCCACATTCAGAGCATCCTCCGAAATATCCACCGAAAGAACCTCTGAATGGGGAAGAAAATGTGCAAGGCTGACGGCTATACAGCCTGAGCCTGACCCTATTTCGAAAATCCTTGAATTTTCGAGCTTGCTGCAGCGTTCAACAACGGCTTCCACCAGAATTTCGGTATCAGCTCTGGGAACAAGGGTTGAAGAATCAACCTCAAACCACAGAGACATAAATTCACAGCCGCCCGCTATATACTGGACAGGTTCACCTTTCTTCAGGCGTTCAAGGGCACAGTTGAAAGTTGCCAGTTTTTCTCCCTCCACAGTATCGTTTCCCAGAATGAGCTGTGATTTTGAGAACCCCAGCATATGAATGAGTATATAGTCAACATCAGCAAGAGGACTGTCACTTTCCAAAGCTTCAAGCTCTGATGAAGCTTGCTTTCGCAGTTCCTTCAGGCTTACCACTTGTCTTCACCTGCATTTTCGGGCATAACTGCTTTGAGTGAAGCTATTGCAACCTCAATCTGACTGTCATCAGGTTCTTTTGTTGTAACATACTGAAACCATTTCCCCGGGGCACTGATTATTGCGGTAAACCAGTTGTCGTGGCGTCCTGCAAATTTTATTATCTCATAAGAAATTCCGGCTACCAAGGGCAACAGTGCAAGGCGGAGTGCCAGACGGATAAGCATATTATCATTGGGAATGAAAAAGAATACTATGATACTGATAACCATTACGATAAGCAAAAAGCTGGTACCGCATCTGGGATGAAGTCTTGAATGCTTCTTTACGTTTTCTACGGTGAGCTCCTCGCCGCTTTCATAGCAATGAATTGATTTGTGCTCCGCACCGTGATACATAAACACTCTTTTTATATCCTTCATCTGTGAGACAAGTGCAATATAAATAAGGAATATACTGATTCTCACAGCACCTTCTGTTGCGGTAAGTATAAGCTTGTTTTCAATATATTTCTTGAGAAAGTCACCAATAACCGCAGGAAGCATAATGAAAAGTCCTACGCTGAAAATAAGTGAAAGCACAACCGAAAAATAGATTACGGCAGTGGTTGCCTTTTCTGAACCGAGCTTTTCGTTAAGCCATTTTTCAAACTTTCCGGGTTCCTGTTCAATCTGGTTTCCTTCATCATCGACATCAAAGAATTTTGCGGAGTACATAAGTGACTGCACACCGATAATCATTGAATCAAAAAAGTTTACACAGCCTCGGATAATGGGAATTCTAAAAAACCAGTTTTTTCTGACTTTTCCTACAGGCTTTTCTTCCATTACGATTTCACCGTCAGGTTTTCGCACTGAGGTTGCAATTTTTGACGGACCCTTCATCATTACGCCTTCAATTACAGCCTGTCCGCCGATAGATGTTCTATGTACATTTTTATTACATTTGTTTTCTTTGCATTTTTTGCTCATTGAATCCACCTTCTTTTCCAGAGATGCAAACTCTCCTTTTTGAAGTATAACATATTTTTTATAAATATACAACAGTAATTTTATGAAGTTTTTGTAATATTAAAAAATATAGCAAATCATTCTGGAAAGATCCTTCGTTACAATCAGGATGACATATAGGTTACGGTGTGAATTTTACGGTCATTCTGTGCCGAAGGTGAAGAATCTTGTTGTCACAACATTTTTAAAGAGTCTAAAAATACCGCAGCTTCATTTTGAAACTGCGGTATTTGCTGTACAAAAAACGTGTAGCTCCTGAACAGAGCTACACGCAAAAAAGTGACTACTCTGTTTCCAAAGAGTTACCACACTGCTTTTTACACAATACTCCATTGGCGGGTATGTTGAAACAAGAGTGTACGCCTTTTTTTAATAGCGTACCCCGTCTTTAGGAGTATTATTAATTTGTATTGTGTAAATTCAAATGTTTTTTGTCTGACAGTTTTCAAATTCATCAATCAGCGGTATCTGTCTATGTCACTTTGCGTTATACCCTGATGTACGGCAATGTTGATTCCGTTTGCAATTATGTCCGAAACCGTATCTGTCAGTATATCGATTTCTTTTGGGGTTACAATAAAATCTCCGTGCTGAGGAGAAAGAAGCTGTTTTATGATGGGGTACGGGTCTTCGGCTTCCAAGGTTTCAAGTATTTTAAAAAGGGGCGAGTCTGTTTCGCAGCTTTGCTTCATACTGTCAACCAGAAGGTCTACGGTGTCGCCTACAATTGTTGCGGCGTCAATAACTGTGGGAACACCTATTGCAATCACGGGAATACCAAGAGTTTCTTCGTCAAGTGCCATTCTGCGGTTCCCGATTCCTGCACCGGGGGTTATACCTGTGTCGGACATCTGTATGGTGCTGTTTACTCTCTCGATATGCCTTGCACAAAGCGCATCTATGGCAATAACAAGGGTTGGCTTGATTCTGTCCACAAGTCCGCGTACAATTTCTCCAGTTTCTACGCCTGTTATACCCAGAACGCCGGGTGATACGGCGCATACGGATTTGAGTCTGCTGTCAATTTCGTCAGGCATATATTGGAGCAGATGACGGGTTACAAGAACTGTGTCTATGCTTTTGGGACCTACGCTGTCGGCTGTGATATTGCGGTTGCCAAGCCCCACAACAAGAATGGTTTCTGTATTCTTTCCGTCAAGAAGCTTTGAAAGCTCTGAAGAACATACACGGCAGGCTTCCTCATATGCCTCCTGACGCACCTGACCTTTTTCGGGCAGTTCAATGGTAATGTATTCTCCTTGCGGCTTTTTCAGGATTACTTCGCTTTTTATGTCCGATATGGTTACATGGGTTACGCAGATGCCGAAATCATAGCTTTCAGTACTGCTCTGGACTCCCGCGATTTCGGCAGCAGCCAAGCCTGTTTCAAAGAGAAATTCCTTGCTTTCAATAACCAGATCTGTTCTTGCATCAAACATTTTGACACTCCTTTTCCCTTTGTTTTGGATTATTTGACATAATTACATATATCTTGACACAAACAATACTTTGTGATAAAATGTATTTTGTATAAAAATGAAATGAAGAATGTTTTTTATATAAAATGAATTTACTACTTATCGGTACTAAATTCTATTATACAAAAAACGAACTTTAAATTGTCCGTGCGAATTTTTCTGCCTATGACAGAAACGCACATGGACGACCGAAAGCGTAAAATGCTGCGACCGCCGCCTGCGGCGAGTGGCATAGCCGCTTTCTTGCTTGAATATACATAGAAATTAAGGAGAGATAAGAGTTATGCCATTTTGTAGAAATTGCGGAAAAGAATATGTTGAAGGTGCAGCATTTTGCGGAGGTTGCGGAAGAACTCTTGACGGAGGAAATTCTAATCCTGTGGGTACACAGGCGCCTCCTATGATGCAGACTCCCCCCAAATCAAAGATTGCAGCAGGTCTTCTCGGTATTTTTCTGGGTGGCTGGGGTGTTCACAACTTCTACCTCGGTTATGTGGGACGTGCTGTTGCACAGCTGCTGCTTGGCTTGATACTTCCCATTGTTTCGTGCGGCTTTTTGTGGTTCACACCAATTTGCTCGTGTGTATGGGGATTGATTGAAGGTATTCTTATCCTTACAGGCTCTATCGCTGTTGACGGCCACGGAAAGCCTCTGGGCAACTAAGCTTCAGCTTGTGAAATTTTCTATGAAGCCTGTTAGCTCAGATGAATTATTCAGCTTTACACCTGCTTCAAGTGTGGAAATGTCCTGAGAAGACAAATTATTTTTATAGACCCTTTCGGTATACAAAAATTCTTCTGCTCCGTTGTGTGAAACATAAACACTCAGATCATTGCCTTCAAGACGGACAATGTAATATTCAAACTGAACAGCTGTGTCTTTTTCAGCTTCAAGGTCGGACTTTTGGGTTGGCACGGTTGTTTCTGTGCGTGTATAAGGCTCGGCACTTTTTTGTGCGGTTACGGCTTTCTCTTCAATAATGCGTTTTGTGACGGTATATGTCACAAATCCTGTTGTAAGTGAGGTTGCAACCAGCAACGTAAAAAGTAAAAAAACTTTGACAGACGTTTTCAGCATTACGGTTTGTCACCCTTTCTTTTTGTTAATTATTGGCGATAACAGGTTTTTTATACCTGTTTTCGGGTAAAATTATTCAAAAGTATTTTTGCGTAAAAGCAAAAAGGAGAGATTTTCATTGAAAAGGAATCCTTATATTAAAAAATTCTTCAAAGTGTTCTTCCTTACTTTTGCAGGGGGACTGTTTTTGGTTGCGACTTTAATGGCATGCACCTTGTTGGGGTTCTTCGGCAGTTTTGAAAAAATTGATATTGATACAATTATCAATAACAGCTCTACAAGAATTGTGTATCTTGATGAAAACGGAAACGAACATCTTCTGACAACGCTTTCGGCAGAGCAGAACCGTGTCTGGGTTGATTATGAGGAAATCCCTCAGCATATGAAGGATGCCATTGTTGCCATTGAGGACGAACGTTTTTATTCTCATCACGGCTTTGACATAAAAAGAACTACAAAAGCATTTTTTGCATTTATAGAAAACAAGCTGTCAGGAAAGGAAACTACCTTTGGTGGAAGTACCATTACACAGCAGCTTGTGAAAAATATTACTCAGAATAATGAGCGTACTGCGGCAAGAAAAATCCGTGAGATTTCACGCGCAGTGAATCTTGAAAGAAAGCTTTCAAAGGAGCAGATTCTTGAACTGTATCTCAATTCCATTTATTTGTCTCAGGGCTGCAGCGGAGTTCAGGCGGCGGCTGAAGAATTCTTCGGAAAGCCCGTGGGTGAGCTGAATCTTGCAGAATGTGCATCCTTGGCGGGAATTACTCAGTATCCCTCTCTTTATAATCCTCTTATCAATCCTCAGAACAACAAAGAAAAGCAGGAAGTCGTTCTGAAAAAGATGCTTGAGCTTAAGTATATCAGCAAAGAGGAGTATGAAGAGGCTGTTGCTTATGAACTGAAGTTCTCTGAATTTCAGGAGGGAGTTCTTTCTGACAAGGACATTAATTCTTATTTTGTTGATCAGGTTATTAACGAAGTGCTTGCGCAGCTTACCGAAAGAGGTTATTCTTCAAGTATTGCAAACAAAATGATATATTCGGGCGGTCTTACTATTGTTTCAACCGTTGACCCCAAGGTTCAGAATGCTATCGAAAAGGTATACAAGGATACGAAAAACTTCCCCAACGCTACGGGCTCTGACCCCGTTCAGTCGGCAGTTGTAATTATTGACCCTCTGACCGGTCAGGTCAAAGGTCTTTCGGGTGGTATAGGAAGGAAAACAGGAAACCTTGTCCTGAACCGCGCTACACAGAGTCTGCGTCAGCCCGGTTCCACGATGAAGCCTATCGGTGTTTATGCTCCTGCACTTGACAAGAATATTATTACGGCAAGCGATGTATATATTGACCGTGCAATAGACTATAATGGCTGGATACCCAGAAACTATGACCACACATATAAAGGTGCAGTTTCGGTAAGAGATGCTGTAAAACGGTCACTGAACACAATTCCTGTTCAGATTCTTGACCAGATGGGTCCTCAGGTGTCTTTTGACTTTTTGACTCAGAATCTTGGTGTTACTTCCCTTGTTCAGGAAGAAACCATGGCTGACGGACGTGTGGTTTCGGATGTAGGCTTTTCACAGCTTGCACTGGGCGGTATGACTTATGGAATTTCTGTTCTTGAACTTACGGCAGCATATGTTCCTTTTGCAAACAGAGGAATATATACCACACCCCATTGTTA
Source organism: Clostridia bacterium (assembly GCA_045645485.1). Taxonomy (GTDB): domain Bacteria; phylum Bacillota; class Clostridia; order Monoglobales; family Monoglobaceae; genus SIG440. The sequence continues at coordinate 28,185 of JAZRIX010000055.1, forward strand.
TATAGAGGTTAAGGATGCAAAGGGAAAGGTTATTATTTCTTCCGACCCTGAACAGATTCTTGCTATGAGTGAAGAAACAGCTTTCATTATGAATCAGATGATGAAGGATGTAGTAAAATCAGGTACAGGTGTGGGTGCACAGCTTCCCAACAATATGCATACAGCAGGCAAAACGGGAACAACCTCTGACAACCATGACCGTTGGTTTGTGGGGATGACTCCTTATTATGTAGGAAGTGTATGGTACGGATATGATAAGCCCAGACCCATTTATGCCAGCGGCAATCCCTGTATAAGTATATGGAAAAAGATTATGACCGAAGTTCACGAGGGCAAAGAGGCAATCGAACCTGAACCGCCTGCGGGGGTTGAACAGATAACCTACTGTGCGGCAACTGGACGTTCAGGTCCGTGCGGACATGGAAAAGCGACCTTCTGGTTTGCTTCAAACAACGGGCCCAGAGGTTCCTGCGGCAAGAGCGGCGGTTCAATAAGCACTGCTGATACAAACAAGCATTCTTCGGGAAAATATGTTGATATGCCCGAAGAAGAGCTGAAACCTTCTGAAGAAGATCCTGAGCAGGCTGAAACCAATAACACTCAGGACGGAGTGAATCAGCCGGGTCTTTCGGCTACTCCTGAAAATCCGGGAACAGAGCAACCTCCTTCCGCACCTTCGACGGAACCGGCTCCGGCTCCCGAACCAACACCTGCACCTGAACCGGCACCTGAACCGGCACCTGAACCGTTGCCAACAGATACTCCTTAGTAGAAAAAGTGTTTAATATAAAATAAAAAGATATCCGCAAGTCCTTGTTCTACAAGGGTTTGCGGATTTTTGCAGAGATTTAAAAAATTTTTTATTTTTTTTTGCAACCTTTTGGACAGCTGAAAGGTATTATGTATGTAAGTGACAAACACGAAAACAATTTCAAAAAAGAAAGGAAATTAAAAAATGAAAAAAATTATAATGAAACTCAAGAAAATCGCAGCAGGTCTTCTTGCTGTGGCAATAGTAGCATCAGGAGCTGTTTTTGCAACAGATGCAACTGCTCTTTCAATCAACGGCACAGCCATTGAAGATGCTAAGGTAATCACAATTGACGGTATGGCATTTGTTCCTGTCCGTGCACTTTGCGAGGGTCTTGGAATGGAAGTTCTCTGGGATAACGATGCAAAAATGGTTACTGTAGTTGATATGCCTCTTTATGTTACATTCTCACCTACAGCTGACGGATACACATTTGCAAGAACAGCTCCCCTTCAGCTTGGAAGCGCGCCTGTTCTCAAAAATGACAGAACTTATGTTCCTGTAAGATTTATCGACGAAGTTCTCAAAAAGGAATTTGCGGTTTCCGAAAACGGCAATATTGATGTTAAGGCAGAAATTGACAACAGCGTGGGTGCAATCGTTGTAAGCAAGGCAACAGAAGACGGAAAGACCTCCATTACTGTTTTTGACAGCAAGAGAAACGAAGAAGTTGTAGCAAACATTACAGAAGAAACAGTTATTGTTGATGAAGAAGGAAAGGCTCTCTCAGCAGATGTACTTGTTGAAAACGCTGAAATTCGCATAGAATATGCAGAGTTTATGACAATGAGCATTCCTCCTATGACAAATGCAACAAGAATTCAGTTTATGGGAATTATTGAAAAAGAAGAAGCTGAAAGCGTTGAATCAAAGATTATGACAATTCTTGGAGTAAATGAAGAAGATGGCGTTACTTCAATAACAGTTTTTGATGCAACAATGAATTCTGAAGTTGTTGTTACAGTAGCAGAGGAAACAATCATTACAGACAAGGACGGCAATGTTCTTACAGCTGCAGACCTTGCAATGGGCAAAGATGTTGAGGTTGAATATGCTGACTTTATGACAATGAGCATTCCTCCCATTACAGCAGGCGTAAGCATTAAGGTTGTTGATGCAAAGGCTACAACAACAGTTATAGAAAAGGATGCTGAGGCAAAAACAATTACTGTATTCAGCAAGGAAATGAGAATGCCCCTCGTGCTCAATGTTTCTGAGAAAACCGTTATTGCGGATGCAGATGGCAATGCTCTCACTTTTGATGCTATCGGTGTAGGCACAGAACTTGCTGAAATCGAACATTCAGAGGCAATGACCAAAAGTCTTCCTCCCATCACAAATGCAATAAAGCTTGTAATTGCAAAATAATAAGCACTCCTCACAAATTCTGCATCTAAATCCATTCGCAGTTAAAGAGGATGCTGAAGCCCGAAATTTTCGGGCTTCTTTTTGTTGACATTCAAAGCAAAATAGGATATATTAAAATTAATCAAAGAAGAAAGGTGGAACGGCTATGAAATTTGTATCCTGGAACGTAAACGGTCTTCGGGCTTGTCTTGAAAAGGATTTTATGGGAATATTCAATAGTTTTGATGCGGATATTTTTGCTCTTCAGGAAACAAAGATGCAGCAGGGTCAGGCAGAGGTTCCAACAGAAGGGTATTTTCAGTACTGGAACAGTGCGGACAAAAAGGGATATTCGGGAACGGCAGTTTTTTCGAAAACACAGCCTTTAAATGTTTCTTACGGAATCGGAATTGAAAAACACGACCATGAGGGAAGAGTTATCACGCTGGAGTTTGAAAAGTTCTTTTTTGTTACCTGCTATACGCCTAATTCGCAGAATGAGTTGGCACGTCTTGACTACCGCATGGAATGGGAAGAGGATTTCAGAAAGTATCTTTTGTCTCTGGATAAAAAAAAGCCTGTTGTGCTTTGCGGAGATCTTAACGTTGCCCACAAGGAAATTGATTTGAAAAATCCAAAAACAAACCGTCGCAATGCGGGATTTACCGATGAAGAACGTGAAAAAATGACTATACTTCTGGACAGCGGTTTTTGTGACAGCTTCCGCTATCTTTATCCCGATATGACAGATATATATTCATGGTGGAGCTATCGCTTCAAGGCCCGTGAAAAGAACGCAGGCTGGAGAATTGATTATTTTCTCACCTCAGACAGCGTAAAGGACGGTATAAAAGAGGCAAAAATTCATACCGATATTATGGGTTCAGACCATTGCCCCGTTTCGCTGGAAATTGAAATTTAAAGAATACTTTTTGATATTATACAGAAAATAAAGAAAAAGGAGGTTTTTTTATGAGTGTTTTGCATCTTACAGCAGAAAACTTTAAATTAACAATAGAGGGAAAGGACAAGCCGGTTCTGGTGGATTTTTTTGCAGAATGGTGTATGCCGTGCAAGATGTTTGCCCCCATTCTTGAGAAGGTTGCCGAAAAGGTTGGCGATGAAGCAATAATTGCAAAAATCAACATTGATGAAGCAGAAGCCATTGCAAAGGAATACGGTGTAATGTCCATTCCTACGGTAGTCCTCTTTAAGAACGGCAACGAGGTGGCAAGACACGTTGGCGGAATGTCAGCGGGAGAGGTTCTGAATTTTTTGAAAGGCTAAGAAATTAAACAAGACCGGAGTCTTTGTATCGAAGCAGTGTAGTTTTTCTTTGCTTCGGGCAAAGACTTTTTGCCGGTGTTTGTGTTTGGGTGATTTTTATGTTATGGGAAAATTTGAGAGAAGAAGAATTTGAAGGTGTAATTGAGGCATCAAAGGGTCTTTGTGTTGTGCCTGTGGGCTGTCTTGAAAAGCACGGACAGCATCTTCCTGTGGGAACGGATGTTATACATATTTCGGGAATTGCACAGCGTGCAGCGGAGGAAGAACCCTTTTGTATTTTTCCGCCTATGTATTTTGGTGAAAAAACTGGAGCGGGAGAGTTCAGGGGAACTGTTATATTCAGTCCTGAGCTTAGACTCCAGATTCTCAGGGAAACCTGCAGTGAGATTTACCGCAACGGCTTTGACAAGATTCTTCTTTATGACGGTCACGGAGGAAACAAAGCTATGCTTGATTACTTTATGAGGGGGTTGCTTTATGAGAAAACTCCTTATTCGGCATTCAGCTATTCTCTTGGTTCGGACTTTGCTACTCCGAAGAAGCTTTTGAACAAAGGCTACAAATTCCTGACCGCAGAGGACAGAAAGGTTCTTCAAAGCTATAATGAGCAGAAAAAGCGGTTCGGTCATGCTGATTTTATTGAAATGGGCTGGGTATACGGCGTTCGTCCCGAAACGGTGCGTCTTGATAAAATATATCAGGAAAGCAATGAATCCACACATCGCTTTGATGAGTTTTCAAAGCTTGGCATTAGTACTCCCTTTGCGTGGATGGCAAATTTCCCCAACTCCTATGAGGGAGATATGCACGACGGTATGAATGAGCGGATTGCACGGGCAATGGTCGAGTATTCGGTTGAAAAGCTAGTTGAGGTTGTAAGATTTTTGAAGACCGAGACTGTATCTTCTGAATATAAAGCGGAGTGGCTTGCAAAACAAAAGGAATATGGTGATAATTATTGAAATATATTTGGATTGCATACATAGATTGTAATAAGGAGGCGTTGGTATTATGAATAATAAGCTGAGGGAGCTCGATTGGAAAAATTTTGTCGTTCTTACAATTGCGGGATTGATAAATGCCTTTGGTGTTACAGTGTTTCTGGCTCCGGTAAAGCTTTATGACAGCGGTATTTCAGGAACCTCAATGCTTCTTTCCCAG
>JAZRIX010000056.1:0-1668 GCA_045645485.1 Clostridia bacterium
GTCAGGTGGATATGCATTCAGCGCGTTTTTGACTGATCGGTTTTCAATAGGCGACATTGTTGGAAGGACTTTGATTCTTCATAGCGCGCCTGACGATTTTTCCACTCAACCCTCCGGAAACTCAGGAAAGAAAATTGCCTGCGGTGAAATACAGGGGCGCATTCATTAGCCTTAAAAACGAATTTCAAGCAGATTGAAAATTCAATCTGCTTTTGTTTTTGTTCTTAATTTATGAAATTAATACCGATTATTACCATATATTACATTTGCATTTTGCTCTTTTATATGGTATAATACAAAAGGTGAGGCGGGCAGACTTTGTCCTTGCGCCTTTCGAATTTATTTAACTTGGAGGTATAATAGTTGAAAAAGGTATTTATATTTATAATGAGTGTTATTGCGAGTATTCTTGTGTTTTCGGTAAGCGTATCGGCTGTGACTTATACTGTGGCGTCGGGGGACACTATGTGGAAAATTGCCGTAAGGCATGAGGTGGGACTCAGTGAAATCAAGGCTGCAAATCCGCATATAGCCAATCCTGACCTTATATATCCCGGACAGGTATTGAATATTCCAACTACTGATTCGTCTGTTTTAAGCTATGAAAAGGAAGTTGTTAGATTGGTTAACGAAAAAAGAGCAGAGAACGGCTTGAAGGCGCTTACATACGACTGGGAGCTTTCCCGTGTTGCGCGCTACAAATCAGAGGATATGAAGGATAACGGATATTTTTCCCATACCAGTCCGGTGTACGGCTCGCCGTTTCAGATGATGAAAAGCTTTGGCATTTCATACAGAAGTGCAGGCGAAAACATAGCGAAGGGGCAGGCAAGCCCTGCGGCCGTTGTCAATGCGTGGATGAGCTCATCAGGACACCGAGCCAATATTCTGAACAGCTCATTTACACATATCGGCGTAGGATATGTTGCTGACGGCAGATATTGGACTCAAATGTTTATTGGTAAATAATTTTTCCTTCGATTAAAAATAACAGAAAACATCTTGACAAATTACTATCGTCATGATAGAATGTATTAAACTAAAGAATGCGGAGGATAATATTATGTGTGATAACAATAAATTTTACATTTGCGAGCATTGCGGAAATTTAATCGGTATGATTCACGATGCAGGTGTTCCTATGATGTGTTGCGGACAGAAAATGACACAGCTCATCCCGGGAACAGTTGAAGCAAGCATTGAAAAACATCTTCCAGTAGTTGTCATTGACTCAGGCAAGGTAAAAGTTGAAATCGGATCAGTAGCTCATCCTATGGCTGAAGAACACAGTATTCTCTGGGTATATCTCCAAACAGATAAGGGCGGTCAGATTAAGCACCTTAACGTCGGGGAAGCCCCCTTGGCAGAATTTGCACTACTTGAAGAAAAGCCTATTGCTGTTTATGCATACTGTAATCTTCACGGGCTCTGGAAAACTGTGATATAAGAAAAAAGGAGATAAACCACTATGGAAAAATATATATGCCCCTGCGGTTATGTTTACGACCCTGCACTTGGAGACCCTGAAAACGGAGTAGAAGCCGGTGTTGCATGGGAGGATGTTCCCGAGGATTGGGTTTGCCCTATCTGCGGACTGGGTAAAGATGTATTTGTGCAGGAATAAACTATACAACAACTATACTATAACGAAAAAAAGAGGTGGAAACA
>JAZRIX010000057.1:0-50178 GCA_045645485.1 Clostridia bacterium
GAATTCACATCCAATTTTATCTGCTTGTTTAACATATTTCCACCTCTCAAAACTTAATTTGAATTAAAAAATGCGTGGGCATCAGCCCACGCACGAAAAACGAGGCTATGCTCCTGTTGTCACGCAGTTAATCCATTACACCATAAGGAAAATGAACAGCAAGCCTGCGTTTTTACCAACGCAAGCCTTATGGTGCATAATAGAATATTAAACTACGTGACTATTATATTTTAGCACAAATCTTTTCTTTTTTCAATACTTTTACAAATATTTACCTAAAAACAATAACACGAATTAATTATATCAATATGTTGAAATAATATCTAAATGTGATATAATTAGAGAAAGAGGTGTTGTTATGATAATTTTCGATATAACTAACAAAGATAACTCAATGAACTTTTTGAGTAATTTTACATCTATACAACGTGAGGACATACTATCTTTTGTCAAAGGCAACATTATTCAAACTAACATTTGTACTGATGCCAAAAACGTTACCGCTGACAATTTCTGCAATACATTTAATATTGATATAGAAGATTTAGACGTTAATGATGTTATGTTGTGTGCCATTCATTATACTACTAACAACGATGAAAACCACTCCATAAAAGAATTTGGTTTAAGAGACTTACAATTTGCGCTATCTAATAACACACCACTAAATAATTTTCTGAATGAATACGGAATTAGTTTTGATATAGAGAAAAAAACAATGTTAGCAAACGGAAATGAATATAACATAGAATTTGTCAATTATTGTGCGGATAATCCAGTTACACATATTGCGAGAAAAGTTTATTATGATAATCAGGTTAGTTGTTTCTTTTATATTGAAGATATAAATGATTATTTAGGATGTGTTCATCTACGTCCTGAAATATTGTATAATATAGATGAACTACTGAAAACTGATTTATCTCGAAAATGGTATAAATCTTGCAAAGGATATGGAATAAAATTTTATGCTAAAATAAGTGATTTTACAGAATATAGTTTCCCTAATGAAAGAAAGACTATTGCTGAAAATCTAATTGATATGTCATTGTCTGTAATATCAGATTGTGCTTGTGGGGAAATATTTGCTTATTTGAAACCTGATACAATTATATCTTTCGACAACATTTTAGAGATAAATGAAATTTAGCAAACATACAACCCAACCACCCACCCTTGAAAAATACCATAAGAATACAATTCCCATCTGATTAACTGTTGTATAGGAATTTCAAGTTGTTTATTATTTTAAACTAGTATATATAGCATTCTCTATTATTAATTAATAGACACTGAATAAATTTATGTCCAGTTTAAAACTTTTTCTGAACTTTTCTCTCAAAAACATACTTTTACTTGTAATTACTGAAAATAAAATTTTCAACTTTTTATAACAGAGCAAAATAGTATAGAACACAGGCACTGAAGAGCTAGCACATCTTGAAATGGTGGGAACCCTTATCCATCAGCTTACAAAGAATGCAACAACGACAGAAATTGAAAACAGCCCTATGGCACCATATTTTATTGACCACGGTAAGGGCGTTTACGCAATTTCTTCAGGCGGCAACCCATTTAAGGCAGAAACCTTTTCGGTAACGGGCGACCCCATTGCAGACCTTGTGGAAGATTTGGCTGCAGAACAGAAGGCACGGGCGACTTACGACAACATTCTAAGAGTTTCGGATGACCCCGATGTAAATGATGTAATCAAGTTCCTTCGTGAACGTGAAGTGGTGCACTTCCAGCGTTTCGGTGAAGCCCTTGATTCTATTCAGAACAAACCGGCGAGCCGCGACATCTTCTATATGGGCATGAAAAAGGATAAGTAATTACAAATTCAGCCGCAGAGTATTCATACCTGCGACTGAATTTTTTAAATATCAAATATATTTGTCGGTGGCAGACAATTGCCGTTTTTGCATACATAAAAGGTTGTCTGATTATCTAAAAGAGGATAGCTTTCGTTTCCCGTCACAACCGATACATTTGCTAAAAACGGCAGTTTTTCTTTTAACGTTTCTAAATCAGATTGTTTTTTCAGAGCAACTGTAATATGAGGTATCTGCTCTTCGTATAACAGCATTGCAATCAAAAACATACTGTTGCCTGACGGATACCCGTGTGCTTCAGTTGACATAAAAGCTATCTGCTTTTCCAGAAGTTCCTTGTATTCCTCTTTTTCTGTAATATGATACAATCTAACTAAATTGTATGCCATAACTGAATTTCCGCTTGGGATTGCCCCGTCGTAAGTTTCCTTCGGGTTCATAAATAGCTCCGTATTATTGGATTCAGAAAGGTAAAAACCGCCGTTTTGTTTATCCATAAACAATCGGACCGTTTCTTTACAGAATTCTTCCGCCTTTTCAAGATAAGCTTTATCCAGTGTCGAATTATAAAGTTCTGTCAACGCTGTAATATAAAAGGCATAATCATCCAAAAATGCATAGTCAGAACACTTTCCGTCACGAAAGCTTGTATAAAGCTTCAACCCTTCAGACATACTTGTTTCAATAAAGATCTGTGCCTTTTGTGCCGCATTAAGGTATTTCTGCTCACCCGTAGCTCTGTAAAGCATAGACAATGCTGCAACCATCATGGAGTTCCATGATAACAGGATTTTATCGTCAAGATGAAGTCTGAAACGGTTTTTGCGATAACTGTACAGCTTTTTGATTTCATCCTGAAAGTCTGCAATTAAATTATTGCTTTTAAGCAAATTGGGAATATTCATCCGCTCAAAATTTCCACTCTCTGTAATATCAAAAACCTCAGCAAACGCTCTTCCTTTATCCTCGCCCAAAACATCAATTATTTCTTTTAAGGAAAAGGTGTAATATTTACCCTCTACGCCTTCACTGTCTGCATCCTGAGCACTATAAAACCCACCTTTTTCAGATGTCATTTCCTTCATAATATATTCCGCAGTTTTTTCTGCGGTATGAAGATAAATCTTATTATCATCAATACTGTAAGCCGCTGTATATGCAATCATCAGCAAGGCATTGTCGTACAGCATTTTTTCAAAGTGCGGAGCAAGGTAATACTTATCAGTGGAATATCTTGAAAAGCCATAACCTATATGATCAAAAATTCCGCCTTTCCTCATCTGATTAAGTGTTTTCTCTGCCATTTTCAAAACATTTAAATTATTATTTTGTTTTGCATACAGCATTAAAAACAACAGATTATGAGGCGTAGGGAATTTAGGAGCACTACCAAAGCCACCATTGCTTCTGTCAAAGGTATGCTCAAAAATCTGTACCGCCCGTTGTATAAAATTCCTTTCGCCCTCAGTATTTTCTCCGCTATTTGTATTTTTCAAATGCGTAATAATTTCTTCTGCGGATTCCAAAAGGTCTGATTTATTTGAGTTCCACTGAGTTATAATTAAATTTAACAGTTCCGAAAAGCTTGGCACACCGAATCGTGAACGAAGAGGAAAGTAAGTGCCTGCAAAGAAAGGTTTTTTATCCCATGTCATAAATACACTCATAGGCCAACCGCCGCTGCCTGTAAATGCCTGACATACAGACATATATACGCTGTCAATGTCAGGCCGTTCCTCACGGTCTACCTTTATTGAAATAAAATGCTTATTCAGAATTTCAGCTGTTTTATCATCCTCAAAGCTCTCATGTGCCATAACATGACACCAATGACAGGTGCTGTAACCTATGCTTAAGAAAATCGGCTTGTTTTCTTCCTTTGCTCTGCTGAATGCCTCTTCACACCAGGGATACCAGTTCACAGGATTTTGGGCGTGCTGCAAAAGATACGGACTTGTTTCATTTTTCAAACGGTTGCTCATATAATCTAATCAGCATCCTCTCCGCCCGGACCGTCTTTGCGTTCAGATTCATCCTGAGGACGGGCTATTCCCGTGGAAACCCACTTATTATCTGTTGCCGTCTTTTGTGAATCCTGTTTTTTCTTGTTATCCATAAATATAATCACCTCCGCTATAGTATGCGTAGTTAATTGCGAAAATATATCCCAAACAGATTCAGATTGCAAACTAATATTCCGATATAATTCTATCTACATACTGTCGCATTTCTGCTTTTGATGATACCGAATGTGTACCTTCAATAATTTTCTGCTTTTCAATTTCGCTAAGAGCCGCAAACTTTTCCATAGCTTCAGGTCTTTGGGCAAGTGCCATTCCAAAACCTACCGGCATTTTATATTTTTCCATATTCATCACTCCATTCTGTATATATCTTAACACTTTTGTGATGAATTTATTTAGAATTTAAAACTTATATAATAGTTTTCTTTATTACATATTTTATAAAACCTTAATTGAAACCTTTTTTATACCTTTTTTAAGAGTAATTCTGTCCTTTTCGAAAATTTCAATAAAATCAGCAGCATCAATGAGGGCTGTCATAAAGGTTTCTGCACCGAATACACACGACACCTCATTGTTTTCTGCAATCACAAAAACTAGGCGAAACACCTCAGCCTTCATCAGAAAACTGAAAAAATTATATGATTAATACCTTATTAACGCATCCCTTTTACTATAATTTTTTCCTATGTACTTGAATAATACAAAAAACTATGTTATACTGTAAAGTAGATTAATCATTGTTTCGAAAGGATATTTTTATGTATATTTCTACAAGATCATTTATAGAGACCATAAAGATTTTTTGTCTGTCACTTCTATGTTCTGCACCGCTTACACTTATACTGTACCGTGAAAACACAGTGACAGGTGTTCTCGCAAACAGCTTTGTGTGCTTCATTCTCAACCTTGCGGCATTTGTCTTGTTTTTATTTCTGTTTTACAAGAACTGGGAACACCTTTATGACCACACATATACCTATTCTGAATATATAATCCCGGCTATTGTCTCTTTCTCGGTTTACCTGCTGGTATCAACATTGCTGTATGTTATCTCTAGCTTTCCTACACTGTTTCCTGCAATAAAAAGTAACCCGCAATTTCTGGAGAACATACGCAGTATATACAGATACGTCTTCCATCATTCAAGATTTCTTGAACCTATGCTCAACAGAGAATACGGATATGTATCTTTCATTCTTGCTCAGATTCTTACTCTGGCAACACTTTTCTACATTCCGTTTATGGCTATGCGCCAAAAATAGCCTCACATCTGTAAATGGGCTGACCTTTTTCGGAAAAAAGTTTTTCATATTCAGTCATAACATTACCTTCAAATACACTGTTGTGCAGGTCGAGGGTAATGTTTTTCATTTTAAGACCAAAGTCCGAAAACGAATTAAGAGAAAACTCAAAAAGACCTCTGTTATCGGTTTTGAAATGTATTGCTCCACCCTTTTCAATGAGCCTTTCGTATATAGAAAGATACCCCTCATGGGTCAGTCTGCGTTTTTTGTGTCCTGTCTTTGGCCAAGGGTCACAAAAGTTTATGTAAATTCTCTGAACCTTTGTCTTTGTTTCCATTTCACCCAATGCATCAGCATTTCCGGGAACAAATTTCACATTGGTAAGTCCCATTGACTGCACCTTTTCCATAGCAAGTACCAGTACATCCAGATTTCTTTCAAAAGCAATATAGTTTATATCGGGATTGAGCCGAGCAGTTTCACTTATAAAACCGCCTTTGCCGCAACCGATTTCAATATGCAGAGGCTTGTCCTCCGCAAAAACCGCCTTGATGTCATTTTTGTATTCAAGTATATCCTTCACCACAAGGCTCCCGCAGTTCTCCATTCTTTCCTCGCGGTGTTTTTTTCGTCTCATTCTCATATATCTTTCCTCCAAAAAATCCGCTACGCCCCCCGCCGCAGGCGGCGGTCGTAGCATTTACGCTTACGGTTGTCCATGTGCGTTTCTGCCATAGGCAGAAAATTTCGCACGGATTATTTAATCTTGTTTTTGTATATCAGGAAATATGCAATTTCCTGGTATAAAAAAACGGGAACCCCCGCAAGAGTTCCCTTGCCTTCCTTTATTCTAACAAACAACCGTCAAAAAGTCAATCAGTCATTGAATGTAAAAGCACTATAAATTTCAGCTATAATATTCCAAAGCTCACGATCAACCTCTCCTGACGGATTTTTTCCGTACAGCTTTGAAACATCACGTACCGCCTTTTTGGTATCTTCGTCAAAAACTCCCGTTATTTCAGGAATGTGAATATTCCCAAAGATTTTCGCAAGCCTTCTCAGCATAATCTGAAGAATATAAACTTCTTCAAAATCATCCCCTTCCTTCATAGTGGGAATATCCAAAGGATACACATATACGGGTCTGACATTTTTTTCGGCACGTTGCAATTCATCAAAGGTTTCAACAATACGGGTCCAAGTTTCATAATCAGCCTCTCCTGTTGCAGGCAAGCCGTAAAGCTTCTGGAAGGCAACTATCGCCGCCTTTGTTTCCGGTCCGAAAATTCCGTCAGGGGCAACCATTGGAATACGGTTCAGAAACCGTGATATATACCTGAGATAAGTCTGAAGTTCAGTAATATTTTCTCTTTGGTTGCGAAAAGAAAAATACATTTTGTTGTCCAAAATACCCCTCCTCACGTTCTTACGGCATATCCCGGATACTGTCCCGGAGTTTTGAGGTCTCCGTTTTTCAGGTTGAAATAAGTATCCTCTATCAGTTTCCATGCACCGGGACCCACAAATCCCCTTGACACAACTCCGATATCCTCCAGAAAAGCATCCACCGCCGCCCTTGTCTGCTCCCCGAAATATCCTGTAACCTGAACATCAGGAACATTTTCATATATTCCCGAAATAAAGCTCAGTCGCTCCTGCAAAGCTCTGACCGCATCGCCCTGACTTCCCACCTGAAGGGGTGTGCCGGGATAAGGTGCATAATCCTCTGCAAGGAACTGCGGCGGATAGCTTTCCAAGATTCCCAGATATGTTCTGCTGATTGTATTCCATGTTTCTTCATTTACCGTTCCCGTCTGTTCAAGACCGTAATTTCTCTGAAAGCTTCTTACCGCATTCTCCGTTGCTTCACCAAAAGATCCGTCTATATTAACAGGCGGAATTGCATTATTGTACGCTGCGATAACCGCAAGATAATACTGAATAACACTGACAGGGTTTCCCTGATCCCCCCGACGAATTTCAGTAACAAAGTTTTTCGGAACATCTGCCAGCCGTATACCCTCAGAATTAAGCTCACCAAGCTTTGATACCGCCACAAAGAGATATTTTATTCTGTACCATGTTGCCTTTCCGATTATTCCGTCAGGCGTAAGATTGAAAATACTCTGAAACTGTCTGACCGCTTCTTCTGTTTCTGCTCCAAACACCCCGTCAACAGGCGTAATCTTTGGAATCAGCGGATAATCTCTTGAAATGCGGTTAAGCTGAGTCTGAACGGTTCTCACTTCCTGACCCGAACTTCCAAGTCTCAAAGGCGTTCCGGGATACGATTCTTCAATATCCTGAACGGGAGCATCCACAACCAGTTCTATATCATTGCCGTAATATCTTGTCAGAATATCATAAGGACCCAGTCCCTGATTTGCAAGCTCTACCGACCCCCACTGAGAAAGTCCGTCGCAGGTAACCTCACGTCCGTCACAAAATGCGGCAAAAAGTGGTTCAATATTTCCCTGACGCCTTATATAATCATTAAAAATTTCATCCACAATTTCACTTATATTTTCAAAAACATCCCTGTTTTTCACAAAGGACTGATCATATGCCGTTGAGTTTGTAATATCAAAGTCATACCCTCTGGATGGATACCACTCGGTATAAATTCTGTTGAGAGCATAGGATATCTGTGCGTATATATTTGCTCTTATGGCACTTTCGGGCCACGTGGGATAAATCTCACTCGAAGCAACATTCTTTATGTAATCTACAAAGCTTACTGAAACATTTTCAGCATCCGAATCAGGAGGTCCGAGATGTACCGTTATCGTAGCCGGAATAAAGGGTCTTCCTACCATTTTTTCACCGCCTTTCACTCATTTTCAAAGGGTTCCTCCTCTGTCACGGTAACAACCTTTCCCTGTTCTTGGTTTTCCTCCAAGGGTATCATAGAAACTGTCTGAATTGATTTCTGTCCTGCAAAAACAGGTACGTTCAAGTTTTCAACGCTGTAATATCCGGGATAGTCTACCCGTATATTGTACCTTGAAAAACGGTCTGTACCGTCAGGACTTTGCGAATTTGCAGCAGGAGGAGCCGAAACCGCAATAACCTCCGTCTTTCCGCTTCTGTCTGTTCTCAGTACCTTTACAAGATTTTCGACGCTGTCTCGGGTTTCTGAAATAAGCACCACTGCCCCTTCAATGGGAATTGCCTCATTTGCCGCCGAAACCTGAACAAGAATATATCCTTCATTGTTTTCAGGCATCAAATCACTCCTTTCTTCTTAATATAATATGCAAAAAATTATAAACTGTGCAAAACACATATTTTTCAAAAATATGCAAAGAATAAGCAAAAAGGAAGTGATTATATGCTTATAACAGTGATACGTACAATACTTATATATTTTTTTACAATTATTTCCCTAAGACTGTTGGGGAAACGTCAGATTGGAGAGCTCGAGCCTTCAGAGCTTGTTGTCACAATTATTATTTCAGAAATTGCCGCAGCTCCCATACAGGACTCTGCCCTTCCGATAATCCCCAACCTGCTGGCAATGGCACTGCTTCTTATCCTTGAGGTCATTCTTTCGTACAGTGCCTACAAGAACTTCCAAATCCGAAAACTGGTTTTCGGAAGACCCAGCATATTCTTCAAAAACGGTGAAATTGATCAGGCAGAAATGGAAAGACAGCGGTTCAACCTTAACGATCTTCTGGAAACCGTACGCAACACCGGTGCAACCTCTCTTTCCGAAATTGCATATATCATAATGGAAACAAACGGTAACGTAAGCATTATACCAAAAAGCGACCAACGTCCCGCCAGTACAGCAGATCTGGGAATCGAAGCCCCCGAAGAACCAACCCTCAGTTATGTGATAATTGACAACGGCAAATTGAACCGAAAACGGCTGAAAGACCTTGGTTTCACTGAACAATGGCTGAAAAAACAACTACAGCAAAGCAATCTGAAAAGACCAGAGCAGGTATTCTGTATGACTGCCGATCCAAATGGCAAAACCGTTATACTGCCAAAATCAAAGTGAAAGGAGCTTCTCATTAAGTATGAAAGCTTTTATTATATCCTGCATACTTCTTCTGTCAATCGCCGCCTTTGTAGGAATACACTCCTTTATAATGATGAACCTCTCAAATGCTATCAGTGCTGAATGTCAGAAAGTAACCGAGCTTGCTATAAATGATCAGTGGTCACAAGTTACCAAAAGCCTTGACCGCATCCGAAGCATATGGGACAAAAAATGTCTGTGGGCGTCCCTTACCATCTCAACGAAAGATATAGAGGAAATTGAAATTGCCTTGACACAAAGCCGTGCATATGCAGAATTGAAGCAAAAGCCTGATTTTTTCGGTGAATTTATAATGTTTCAGAAGCTGGTTGAACACATTCCCCATCAGGAAGGCTTTCATATAGAAGAACTGCTGTGACATTATATTATATTTTTACTAAACATGTTCTTTGGTACGTTTTAATACGCCCGCATCAAGCAGAACCTTCTCAAATACCGCTCCAACCTCAGGCTTCAGTAATTTTATCTCCGTTTCTTCTGAGAAATAATGGTATAAATATTGAGGACTATTCCCGAAGCTGTCACGTCAGCCTTTGGTGGTTTATCCGAAGCTTCCGCAAGCACACGGGAATGTCGCCTCCGGAGTATAAAAAGACACATCGAACCAACAGATTAAAAGATTTTTCAAAAAAACTCTTGACTTTATCAATTTAGTGTGCTAAAATAACACACAAATAACCGAAAGGATACAGTATTTATGAATCTCGGAAGCATTCTTCGCAATACAACCGAATATTTCTTTTACTTTATCAGCCTTAGCTTTTTCTTTAGCTACGGTTATTTTTACTTTGGCAAAAAACATAAGTATAATAGGCTTAAATGTACTCCGTAATTTTCGGCAGAAGAATTTGAAAATTATTAAGAGAGCCCGTTATACGACAGGCTCTCTTTTATTTTACTCAAAATTAAAAAGAGAGGTTGATTGAAAATGGTAATTGTAACAAAAACAACAATCGAAAAACAGAAGCTTGAAGCAATGGCTCAGGATTTCAGAAATATGGGTCTTGAGGTAGACATTATTGAAGGTACGGGCAGTATCGTTCTTGGTCTTATAGGCGACACCCATCAGCTTGATGCTGACAGACTGCTTCTTGACCCTGATATTGAGAGAATAATGCGTGTTCAGGAGCCTTTCAAGAAGGCGAGCCGCAAGTTCCACCCCGAAGATACGGTAATTGATGTGAAGGGTTTCAAAATAGGTGGCGGCAAGAGCTTTGTTGTTATGGCAGGGCCATGCAGTGTTGAAACGGAAGAACAGATTTTAACCGTTGCCAAAAGCGTTAAAGGAAACGGTGCCGCAATACTCAGAGGCGGTGCTTACAAGCCCAGAACCTCCCCTTACTCCTTCCAGGGCCTTGAGCTTCAGGGACTTGAGCTTCTGAAAAAGGCAAGACAGGAAACGGGTCTTCCCATTGTAACCGAGATTATGTGTCCTTCATTGGTTGAAACCTTCAACGAGAATGTGGACATCATTCAGGTGGGGGCAAGAAATATGCAGAACTTCAATTTGCTGAAGGAGCTGGGTAAAATTCAAAAACCCATACTCCTGAAAAGAGGACTTTCAGCAACAATTGAAGAATGGCTGATGTCTGCGGAATACATTATGGCAGGCGGCAATCACAACGTAATTCTTTGCGAAAGAGGTATCAGAACCTTTGAAACATACACACGGAATACCCTTGATTTAAGTGCAATCCCTGCGGTTAAGAAGCTGAGCCATCTGCCTGTTGTGGTTGACCCGTCACATTCAGCAGGAATGAGCTGGATGGTTGAGCCTCTTTCTCTTGCGGCAATGGCTGTAGGTGCTGACGGAATAATTGTTGAGGTTCACAATGACCCCAAGAATGCTCTTTGCGATGGTGCACAGTCTCTTGACCTTGAGGGTTACGGAGTGCTTATGAATAAGCTCAGCAATATGAGTGTTCACTTCGGTAAAAAATGCTGAAAATAAGTTTGTGAGGTGCAATAATGGAAGAAAGCGGTTTTTTTAAGATAGCGGTTATAGGTCTGGGCATTATAGGCGGGTCAATGGCTTATGCCCTGCACGGCTTTAAAAATGCAACCATTTCAGGCTGTGACACAAACTCTGAAACAAGACGAAAGGCACTTAACTCAGGTGCTGTTGACGAAGTGTTTGAAAGCCCTGCACCTGCAATAAAGGATGCTGATTTGGTGGTGCTTTGTGTTTATCCTGAGCTTATTACGAAAATTGTTTCGGAAAATGCTTCTTATTTCAAAAAGGGTGCGGTGATTACCGATGTCTGCGGTGTAAAGACCAAGCTTGCCCGTGAAATGAAGAAGGTTTTGCCAAAAGGAACAACCTATGTGGGCGGACACCCCATGGCAGGCAAGGAAACCGACGGATTTGACAGTGCCACCCCTGAGCTTTTCGGTATGTGCGGTTTTATTATTACTCCCATTGAAGGCTCAACGCCTGAGGCAGTTGACCTTGTAACCCGAATGGCAAGGTATATTGGTGCAACAAGGATTACCCTTGCAACTCCTGAGGAGCACGACAGCGTGATTGCATATACAAGTGATTTGATGCACGTTTCAGCCGCCGCTCTGTGCCTTGACTATAACCGAAAAATGAACCGCGCCTATACGGCAGGTGCATTCCGTGACTGCACCCGTATTGCAAACATAAACCCACAGCTCTGGAGTCAGCTTTTCCTTGAGAACAAGGAATTTCTGCTCCAGGAGCTGGATACCTATATAAACTCTCTCGAACGAATCCGAAGTGCCATTACTTATGATGACAAGGATGCGATTGAGGAAATGCTTTCAAAGGTTCGTGAAAACAAGCTTACAATGCAGACAAAAGAACCTGAAAAATATTGAAATTTGAGAAAATATGTGGTAAAATTAAAAGATAATTATGGAAAAGGAGCCCATCTATGCAGACATTAAGGATAAACCTCCCCAATCGGGAGTATGACATAAAAATTGAAAAGGGAATTCTTGACAAAACGGGAGCACTGATTTCCGAAAATTACAAGCCTTGCACGGTTTGTGTGGTTACGGACAGAAATGTTGCTCCTCTTTACGGTGAAAGAGTTCTGAAATCCCTTGAAAAAAGCGGATTTGTTCCGCATATTATTACCGTACCTGCAGGTGAAGGCTCCAAATCAATGGAAATGCTGGAACAGCTTTACACCAAGATGCTGGATATGGGAATGACCCGTACTGATTTGATTGTGGCATTGGGCGGCGGTGTTGTGGGCGACCTGACGGGCTTTTGCAGTGCAACGTTGCTTCGGGGCATACCATTTGTGCAGATTCCAACCACCCTTTTGGCTCAGGTTGACAGCAGTGTAGGGGGGAAGGTTGCGGTAAATCTTCCCAAAGGTAAAAATCTGGTTGGTTCATTCAATCAGCCAAAGCTTGTGATTATAGACCCGCTATGTCTTGAAACCCTGACGGACAGAGTTTTTGCTGACGGTATGGCAGAGGTAATTAAATACGGGGTTATTCTGGACAAAGACCTTTTTGAAAAGCTGGAGTCGTCCTCTTCAAGAAGGGCTATTATGGAGATTATTGAGTATATTATATATCGTTCCTGCCAGCTTAAAGGGGAGGTTGTTGAAGAAGATGAACTGGACACAGGCAAGAGAATGATCCTGAATTTCGGTCATACCTTCGGTCACGCAATGGAGAAAAAACACCATTTCTCTGACTACACCCACGGTGAGGCGGTTGCGGCAGGAATGGTTATGGCGGCAGAGTACGGCGAGCATACAGGCATAACCGCATCGGGAACCGCAAAGCGTATCGAGGAGCTTGTTTCAGCATTGGGCCTTCCCTCGAAAATAGAAATAGACAAGCAATCTCTGCTTGATGCAGTGAAGGTTGACAAAAAGGGCGAGGGCAATGATGTAACGCTGATTATTCCCGAGGAAATAGGCAAAGTAATACCCTTGAAAATACATAAGGAGGGTATATGGATATGGTAAAAATTACTCCCTCGGTGCTTGAGGGAAGGGTTTTGGTACCGCCCTCCAAAAGCTATGCACACCGTGGTATTATAGGGGCGTTTCTCTCGGGCTCGGCTTGCTCTGTGGAGAACGTAAGCCTCTCTGCGGACATCAGAGCTACCCTCGAATGTGCAAAACAGCTTGGTGCAAAATATAAATACAGTAAGAAAACAAAAACAGTTACATTTGAAGGGAAAGGTTCTTCAAAGAAAATAGTTCTTGACTGCGGTGAAAGCGGTTCAACCCTCAGATTTTTTATTCCCATTGCTCTGGCATTGTTTCCAAAGGCAAGGTTCACAGGTCACGGACGGCTTATGGAAAGACCTCTTGACCCCTACTTTGAGCTGTTTCGGGAAAAGGGTATAAAATACAGTCTCAAAAATGATGTGCTTACCCTTGAAGGAGCTTTGACAGCTGGCGAATATGCCATTGACGGCTCGGTAAGCTCTCAATTCATTACGGGTCTGCTGTTCGCTCTTCCTCTGCTTGACGGAAACAGTCAAATCAGAATTAAGGGAAGTCTCACATCACGGGCATATGTGGATATTACTCTTGATGTGTTGAAGGATTTCGGAGTTGAAATTATAAATAAAGATTACTCAGCCTTTATTATTAAAGGAAATCAAAAATATAAGTCCTGCGGATATACCGTGGAGGGAGATTACTCTCAGGCGGCATTCTGGCTGGTTGCAGGTGCTTTGGGCTGCAAAGTTGAATGTACAGGATTGAACCCCGACAGTCTTCAGGGCGATAAAAAGATTATTGATATAATAGAAAGTACGGGTGCTCTTGTTGAAACCACTGAAAATGGCGGAATACGGGGCATTATGACCTCGAATATGCACGGCATAACGGTGGATGCAGACCCCATCCCGGACCTTGTTCCCATTCTTGCGGTGTTTCTTGCGTTTTGCAAAGGTACAAGCCGCATTGAAAATGCAGGCAGGCTTCGCATAAAGGAAAGTGACCGTTTGAAGGCAATAACAACGGAGCTTAAAAAGATGGGTGCTGACATATCTGAGGGTCAGGACTTTTTGGATATAAAGGGCTGTCAGGTATTAAACGGCGGGGAGCTTTCGTCTTGGAATGACCACCGTATAGCAATGGCTCTTTCTGTTGCAGCTTGCAGATGCGAAGGTCAGATCATAATTGAAGGTGCAAAAAAAGCAGTTACAAAGTCCTACGGAGACTTTTTTGAAGATTACAAATCACTTGGAGGTGCTGTGGAATGAATACCTGGGGAAGCAAGCTCAAAATAAGCATATTCGGTGAATCCCACGGAAACGCAATCGGCGCAGTTGTGGACGGAATTCCGTCGGGGATTGAAGTGGATATGGAATTTATTCAAAAAGAAATGGAACGTCGTGCACCGGGCAGAGACAATCTCTCCACCCCCAGAAAGGAAGGAGATAAGATTGAAATCCTTTCTGGCGTAAAGGACGGAAAGACCTGCGGTACACCTATCTGCGGAATTATCCGTAACACTGACACCCGTTCAAAGGACTATACCCCCAATCTGCTCCGCCCCGGGCACGCAGATTTTACAGGCTTTGAGAAATACGGTGAGACCCACGACTTTCGGGGAGGCGGACACTTTTCGGGCAGAATTACCGCACCTTTGGTATTTGCAGGTGCTCTGGCAAAGCTGGTTCTTGAAAAGGACGGTATTTGCATCGGTTCACACATAAAATCAATCGGCAGTATAAAAGAAAAATCCTTTCTGGACTGCGATGTTACTCCTCAGCTGTTAAAGGAGATTTCACAAAAGCCTTTCCCTGTTATCTGTGATGAGACAGGCGCGGAAATGCAGAATGAAATACTAAATACCGCCGCAGACAAGGATTCTGTAGGCGGTGTGATAGAATGTACGGTGCTTGGGGTACAGGCAGGACTTGGTTCGCCCTTTTTCGCATCAGTTGAAAGCCTTATTTCCTCAATGATGTTCTCAATCCCTGCGGTAAAGGGAATTGAATTCGGCAGAGGTTTTGACCTTTGCAATATGCGCGGAAGCAAGGCAAACGACCCCTTTGAAACCGACGGCAAAAGAATTTACACAACAACCAACAACAACGGCGGTATCAATGGTGGGATTACCAACGGTATGCCCGTGGTATTTTCTCTTGCGGTAAAGCCCACACCTTCAATCGGTCAGCCTCAGAAAACGGTTGACAGAGACAAAATGAAAAATACGGTGCTCGAAATCAAGGGCAGACACGACCCCTGCATTGTTCACCGCGGAGCGGTTGTGGCAGAATGTGCCGCCGCAATAGCAATTTTAGAAGCAAAACTCATTTAAGGAATGATTAAAAATGAATGAACTGGAAATCCAACGCAATAAAATTGATAAAATCGACAAGCAGCTTCTTCCTTTGTTCCTTGAACGTATGGAATGCAGCAAGGCGGTTGCCGACTACAAGCGTGCCAATAATATGGCTGTTCTGGACAAGAAACGTGAAAAGGAAATTCTGGACGGTAAAATGGCATTAGCCGAACCTCACCAACGGACTGCGGTACGAGATTTTTTCTCATCCATAATGTCTATCAGCCGAGGCTATCAGCATTCCCTTTTGGGAAACGGAGAAAGCGAAATTGAATGGAGCTTTTCGGAAGGACAGTTGATTCCGAATCCCACTGCGGTGTTTCAGGGTGTTGCAGGGGCCAACAGTGAAACCGCATTGATGAAGGTTTTCGGGGATGACTGCAACCGAATTAATGTGATGACCTTTGCAGAGGTTTTTGATGCTGTTTCCGAAGGAAAGGCAGATTACGGAGTTCTGCCTTTGGAAAATTCCCTGACAGGCTCAATTTCAGGAGTATATGACCTTCTGGAAAAACGTGACTTTTACATTGTGGGAGAGGCAGCTGTGAATATTGAACATTGTCTTTTGGCACATCCCGATGCGGAGCTTTCGGATATCCAAAGAGTATATTCCCATCAACAGGGGTATCTCCAGTGCAGAGAGTTTTTCAAAGCCAATCCCAAGATTGAGTTTAAAGAATATCACAATACCGCAATGGCGGCAAAGCTTGTTTCGGGAATGGATGACAAGAACTGTGCCGCAATTTCTGACCCACGATGCGGAGAAATCTACGGTCTCCGTGTTCTGGCGGACAACATCAGTATGAGCAACGGTAACGTTACACGGTTCGGAGTAATTGCCAAAAAAGGGGTTCTTAACCCTCAGTGCAACAAGGTGAGCATTATGTTTACCCTTCCCAACGAAAGCGGGTCATTAAGCTGTATTTTGTCGGAATTTGCTGTGAATAATCTTAATCTTGTTAAGATTGAATCACGACCCTGCCGTGACAGTAATTTTGAATATATTTTCTTTGCGGATTTTGAGGGCAGTCTTCTTGACCCAACAGTGCAAAGGGTTATGAAAACGGTGAAGGAAAATACCAAATCACTGAAAATTTTGGGCAACTACCCGATGCCGAAGGAGTAGAATATGAAAAATATAATTCTTATAGGTATGCCCGGCAGCGGCAAGACCACCATCGGCAGAATACTGGCTGAAAAACTGGGCCGGGAGCATCTGGATTCAGACGATGTTTTTAAAGAAACCATTTATCCCGATATATCAGCATATTTTGCACTTCACGGTGAGGCTGAATTCCGCAATATGGAAACCCAAATCCTTGGTGAACTGGCGGAAAAAACAGGATTTGTAATTTCAACGGGCGGCGGCATTGTGGAACGTGCTGAGAATAAAGAAATTCTTCGTAGAGACGGAATTGTAGTCTTTCTTGACCGTGATCCTGCGCTGATTGTCAGAGATGTGGAAACATCGTCAAGACCTCTTCTCAAAGAGGGTAAGCAAAAAATTTTTGAGCTTTATGAAAGAAGGATTTCAAGGTATATTGATTTTTGTCATATACGAATAGAAAATATCGGCACATTGGATGCCGTTACAAATAAAATTATTAATGAGGTGAAAAGCTACAATGATTGAAAAAATTATGGTAATCAACGGACCAAATCTGAATATGCTGGGAGTGCGTGAACCTAGTGTTTATGGTAACAAAAGCTATGCGGACCTGGAGGCATATATCGAGAACTGTGCCGAGGGTATGGGAATGGAAGCAACTGTGCTCCAGAGCAACAGCGAAGGTGAGATAATTGACTTTATTCATCACGCATTGGGAAACTATGATGCAATTATTATTAACCCCGGTGCATACACCCATTACAGTTATGCAATCCACGATGCACTTTCCTCGGTAAATTTACCGACAGTTGAGGTGCATATATCAAATATTCACAAGCGTGAAGAATTCCGTCACAAGTCAGTAACGGCTCCTGCCTGCACAGGTCAGATTTGCGGACTGGGTTTCCGTGGCTATACCCTTGCATTGGAATACTTAAAGGAAATGGCAAGTGATACAGATGAAGACTAAGCTTTCGGTAATCGGCGACCCTATTGCACACAGTCTTTCTCCCGTAATCCACACCTCCGTCCTTGAGGAAATGGGGATTGACTATGACTATGAAAAAATCCGAATTTCAAAAGGCGGACTCCCTTTCTTTCTTCAGTCTGAAGAATGTCTGAGTATGCATGGCTTCAATCTCACAATGCCCCACAAGCAGGACGTTATGCCCTACTTAGATTATATTGATCCTGAGGCTGAGGTTTTTGATGCAGTGAACACCGTAAAGGTTAAGAACGGCAAGCTTTCAGGCTATAACACCGACGGTTTAGGTTGTGTTCGGGCAATTGAAGACAAAGGCTATCTATGCAAGGGAAAAAATATTCTTATTTTCGGTGCAGGTGGTGTTGTTTCAACAGTCGCACTAAAAATGGTACTTGAAGGAGCTTCCTCCGTCACCGTACTCAACCGTACCAAAAACTCTGCAGAGGCTCTGGCACAGAATATTTATGCCCGCACAGGAAAAAAAATTACCACAGGCAGCCTTAACTGTTGTGAAATCACAAAGCATTGTGCAGAATGTGATATACTAATCAACGGTACTCCTTTGGGTATGGAGGGAATAGATTCAGATTTTGAAAACTTTTCGTTTTTGGAGGCACTCCGCAAGGATGTTCTCGTAAATGACCTGATTTACAAGCCTGATGCAACAAATCTGTTAAAACACGCACATTCTCTTGGTCTTGATACCCTAAACGGACTGGGAATGTTGATATATCAAGGACTTCTTGCTGATGAAATTTTCCTTGAAACTACTCTTGATTTTCCCTATTTCAAGAGCATAATCGAAGATAAATTAAAAAAAATGTAATTTTTTAAAAATAATACTTGCATTTATTAAATTGTTGTGTTATAATAGACAATGCTGATTTGGCTAACAACTCTAAAGAAAGAGGTGAAATATAGATGAAAGCAGGAATACATCCCGATTATAAGGAAACAACTATCAAGTGTGCTTGCGGTAATGTAATTGAAACAGGTTCAACAAAAGAGAATGTTTCTATCGAAATTTGCTCAGCTTGCCATCCTTTCTATACCGGTAAGCAGAAGTTGGTTGACACAGGCGGACGTGTTGACAAGTTCAGAAAACGTTTCGGTCTTGAAGCAAAATAGTTTTATTTTGGCATACCGAACAAATACCATCAGGAAATGTCTTTACGGATGTTTCAAATAAGTTTAAATTAAAATTTCTACCCAAAAACGACCGATTGAAATCGGTCGTTTTTATTATTGTATTTTCTTTACAAAAAGCATTCCCGCGTATTTTTCAACACGCGGGAATGTTTTATATATAGTAATTGGAAATTATCTTTTTGTTTTTCAGGTTATACTATTACTGAAGAACTATTACGCTGGCTTCAAATACACCTGATGCATTCGAACCTGTTATTGTGGCAGTTCTGCCCTTTTCAATTGACTTAAATGTGGGTTCCTTGCCTGTAAGGCTGTCAACAATTTTTGTATTTGACTTCACATACACACTGATTTCCTTGCCGTCTTCTTCAATTATCATAAGTGAGTACTCTGCATTGATAGTCTTTACGATACCGCTCAACTGAGATTTTGCTACCGCACTTGCGGCTTCAATTGCAATAATCTCGTTGCTTTCGAGGTCAGCTTCGATATCTGTTCCGGGACGAAGGTCGTATACTGTTCCTTTTTCGGATGAGTTAATAAGAATTGTAGCCTTTTTGTTGATGGGGAATTCTCTTGTATTTCCGCTCTGCTTCACAACAAGAACAGAACCGTTTGTTGTATGTGTAATTGATTCGATTGAACCAGCTATAGACTGTTTTTTGCTGCTTGCAGAAATCTTTGTAATTTTTCCGTAGGTCATTTTGAGAACAATTGAGTCACCAACCATGAGCTGTCCCAAAGAGCTGTCAAGATTGTTTCTTGAAACCACAACGCCTTCAAGAGATGTCTCGTATTTGCCTCTTTCGCCCGAAGGACTCTCAACAGAGAGAAGAGTTGTTTCACCGTTTGCTTCAACAGAAAGCAAAGTGCCTGTTGCTGTAGTTGACTTGTCAATTACTTCAAGAACGGCAACCTCACCTTCAACAATAGTGAGTGAAACATAGCTGTTCTTCTTTACCTTGCTGAAAAGGTCAATAGCACCGTTAACTCTTATTGTTGCATCATCTGCAAGAACATAAGTAGCAACCTTTGCCTTGTCGTTTGCATCAGCAATTGTAACAGCCTTTGTTCCGCTTGAATCCTTTGTTCCCGAAACCAGACCGTAAATAACTGCATCTTCAATCACTACGTTGTTTTCAATCAATGCAACCTGACCCGCAAGATGTGTAACCTTTACATGCATTCCGCGTTCAAAATCTTCAATAGCAACATCACGTCCGTTGATTTTCATTTTTGATGAGCTTGCAAGCTCGTGAACAATGTCACTTCCATCAATAGTAATTGTAACTGTACCCTCAAATGTATCAACCGCTGCAATCACACCGGTCTGAACAGAAAGGTCAAGAACATCAATCAGGCTGCAAAGCATCTTTGACATCTGAGCACGTGTAACAGGTTCAAGAGGTGCGAAAATGGGCTGACCCTTTTCGTTGTTGCCCATACCCTGCATAATACCTTCATCCTTCACAAATTCAACATATACTCTAGCTGAATCAGGAATTTCGGTTGTGTCTGCATAAGTAGACGATACAAAAAGATTACTCTGGACATCTTCTTCTGCTCCCAGAAGCTTTGTCATAAGTATTGCGGCTTCGTATCTCATAAGAGGTTCATTCTTTACTGATTTTCCAATGTATGTATCAAGTTCATCAGTTGAAAGAACACCGTTATAAAGAAGGAAAGCCATTTCCTTTGTATAGTTTGTTCCGTACTTTTTGAGCATAGCGCCGAATTCTTCTTCAGCATACTCTACAGAATCTGCAAACTCTTCATTATTCACACCAATCATTCTGGCAAGAATAATAAGCGCTTCTGTCTTTGAAATTGTTTTATTGGGTTTGAAGGTTCCGTCTTCATAACCTTTCAGGTAACCTTCCTCCGCCATTGCTTCGATATATGGCTTTGCCCATTCTACCTTCGGGTCATTTTCTACGTCAGAAAAGGTCTTTGCAGAAACAGACAGAGCTGAAAACAAAAACATTCCGCTCAGAATTCCGCTAAGTATTTTTTTGTTAATCATTGGTGTTCCCCCTTTTAATTTAAACAAAACTTTAAATTTGTCAAAATAGTTTATTTCATTATTTACTTTATCATAAATTTTTATATATTTCAACTATATTTTTATAAAATTATCTTACATATTTGTTACAGAAGCATTAAATTTATGTATTTGCGTAATTATTTGCTAAAACAGCCAAAAACTTTGTGTTGTAAATTTATCTCTCCGACACACAATAAACACGAAACATTTTCAAATTTCAAAGAGGAGGAATAAAAATGCAAAAAAAACTTATTGCCTTTTGCTTGGCATTTTCTATGCTTTTTGCACTTGGCATAAACGTTTTTGCAACAACATCTGATATGCATTTTGCATCGGGCGAAACTCCTGAAATGCTGAACGGTACAGATTCAGCAGCTTCAGGCAAAGGCTCTGATGCATCGGCAGCCAAAGGCAACACAACATCATCAGATATGCAGAAACAGGGAAACACAACAACAGATAGTCAGACACAAGGAAGCACATCAACAGATGGCCAGACACAAGGAAACTCATCAACAACTCGAACAACAAAAACGATGGACAACAGCAATCCAACCGTAGAACAAAACCGTACAAAACGCAACGCAATGATGAACGATGCTCTCTATGAAGGATATGCACTTTCAAGATACAGCGATCAGAGAGTTGCTCTTTCTCCCGACATTCAGGGAACAAAATACGAGGAAGCTGCAGAGGTTCTTGGAGCACTGGGTATTATGGTAGGTGACGCAGGAACAGGAACCTTCCGTCCCAATGACAACATTCTCAGAAGTGAGATGGCAAAGGTAGCGGTATACGCCGTAGGACTTGAGGATATTGCAAACGGAGCAAATGTTCCCACAAGATTCCCTGATGTGCCCAAAAACCACTGGGCAAACGGAGCAATCAATGTTGCTGAACAGCAGGATATGGTTATAGGTGATGAAAAAGGAAATTTCCATCCCAATGATCCCGTTCTTCTTCAGGAAGCAGTAACAATAATCGTAAGAGCTCTCGGCTACGAACCCGTAGCAAACGACCGCGGCGGATATCCCGCAGGTTATATGGCAGTAGCATCAGAAAACCAGCTTTTGAAGGGAATTTCAGCCGCAGGTGCAAATCCCGCCAAGAGAGGTGACATTGCACAGCTTACCTTCAACGCATTGACAGTAAACCTTATGGAACAGACAGGTTTCGGAAGCAACATCACCTACGAGGTTGTTGACAAAACATTGCTCTTTGACAGACTTAACGTAGAAAAAGCTTACGGACAGGTTACAGGAACAAGCGAAACAACTCTTACAGGCGGAAACACAACATCCGAAGACAGAATTACCATAAACAACAACACCTTCTCCGAAGGCACAACCCGTGCACGTGACTACCTTGGTTACAATGTAGTATATTATGCACGTATTGATGCAAACTCGGACGAAAAAACTCTTATTCTGGTAAGACCTCAGGCAAACAAAAACAAGGTTCTCACTATCAATTCAAAAGACCTTGTATCCGTAACAGGTGACGAGGGTGCAAACAAAACAGTGACATACTGGCGTTCAGGCACCAACGACTCAACATCAAAAACAGCATCAATCGTAGCAAATCCCGTATATATCTACAACGGAAAATTTGTCGAAACACTCTCAAACGAACAGCTTATTCCTCAGACAGGTAATCTTATCCTTCTGGACACCGATACCAACAACGTGTATGATATTGTATTCTCAAATCATTTCACCAATCTTGTAGTTGAAACCGTATCAAGTGCAACAGGAAGAGTTACAGACAAATACAACAACAGCTCACTTCTTCTCGACCCCGAAAATACAGATATAATGTTCACTCTGCTGAAAGACGGCAAAGAAATTATGCCCTCCGAGCTTAAAGAATGGAACGTAATTTCTTATACTGTAAGCACAGATAAACAGTTGATAAAAGCATATGTTTCAACAGAAAGTATTCTCGGACGTGTAACACAGGTTACAAAGGACGGCTTCAGAATCAACGATTCCGACACTGTTTACAAAAAGGCGGCAAACTACCCCAACGAAATCAAACTCAGAGACGAAGGCAGATTCTATCTTGACGCAGAAGGCAATGTTGCGGCAGTTGACACAACAGCCTCCTCTACGGGTACAGCAATCCGCGGAGCATACGGTTATCTGACAAATGCTGCAATCACAGGAACAATTGACGAAAAAATCCAGTTCAAGATTTTCACAGCAAAGGGTGAATCTCAGGTAATTGACGGTGCAACAAAAATACGTGTTAACAACACCTACGGTCTTTCTGCCGAAGAAGTTCTTTCAAAATTCGGTAAGGACGGAACAGTTACACCTCAGCTCATAACTTACGAAACAAATGCTCAAGGACTTCTTACAGGCTTTGACATTGCAGTAGACAACACATCAACAGGCAACGTAAACAAAGGTGTATTCACAAAGAACCTTACAGCCGCAGATCAGGTGTACAAGAGTGCATCCTCCACTCTCGGAAAAGTAAGAGTAACAGAAGATACAATTGTTTTTGACATTCCTTCAGATGCAGGCACAGACACAACAAGATATGCAGTCCGTGATATCAGAATGTTCACAAACAACACACCTTATGATATTGTAGTATATGACCTTCAGGAAGACTTCTCTGCACGGGCAATCATAGTAACAAGCACAACAGGTGTAACCGAAGCAAAATCGCCCATTGTACTTGTTGACGAAATTGCATCTGCACAGAACGAGGATTATGATGAAATAGATATTGTTTACGGTCTTGAAAACGGCAAAAAAACTGAGCTCCGTTCTTCAGACAAGAACGTATTTATCAAGGGTGACTCCTCTGCGCTTGAACAGGGTGATATCTTCCAGTACAGCACAAATGCGAGAGGCGAGGTTGACAGAATCACTCTTCTCTTTGACAGAGATACCAAGAACACCGAATTCACAAAGACAATAGGTACAGACCTTACAACAGTTTACGGACGTGTAACAAAGAAATTTGCAGATTCCGTAAACGTAAGCGTCAACGGTAATGTTCAGAACTACTCAACAGCAAATGCAACTGTCTATGAATATAACTCACAGAGAAAGGCAGGAAACATTTCTGTTGTAACAGCAGGTGATATCGAAGTATTTGAAGAAGGCAACGAAGTAAGAGTATTTATTAAAATCTTCGAAGATCAGGTTTCTGAAATTGTTATAGTAAGATAGTTTTAAAGGTTGTCCCAGCAAAGGGACAACCTTTAAACTTTAGTTTGACTTTTTCCCGCTTTTTTGGTAGAATAATATAAAATAAAAAACAAGGAGAAATAATTATGCAAAAATTCAAAACAGCAATAGCTTTATTGTGTATCCTTTTGTCCGTAAGTCTCTTTTCAGGATGCTCAATGATAGGCAAAATAGTCACTCTTCCCATAAAAGCTATTTTTTCACTGCAAAATGACAGCGATGAAAGCGAAGGCACAAAAACAGATACGGAAGCTGAAACCGATAACGAAGATTCCAAAGATGTTCAAGGGGAAACAGAAATGGATTCCAAAGCTGTTCCCACTCCTACGCCTGCACCAACTTCGGCTCAGACTCAGGCCGCCGAAATACGTCTGGAATATATGCGTAGAGCAAACGATATTGCTACATATGCTTCACAAACCTCATCAGAGACAACTGACCAGCAGTCAATGAACAAACATTCCTATGAAGTTTTTCAGCGTTGGGATGCTCTTTTGAATGAAGTATATCAGTACCTCAAAAAGACTATGCCTGCCAATGAGTTTCAAAAACTTCAAGAAGAAGAAATTCAATGGATAAAAGAAAAAGAAGCCGCAATCAAAAAAGCAGGCGCAGAATATGAAGGTGGTTCAATGCAGCCTTTGATTGAAAATACTACTGCAACAAATTATACCAGCAGCAGGTGCTATTACCTGATTTCTCTTATAAACTAACTTCTCTATCATATAAAAACCCCTTGGAACAGATTTCTGAAGTACAAAAGCTTCAACTGTTCCAAGGGGTTTATTTTTTAAAAGAATTTTTTATAATGCAATTCCTTATCTGCTTTTTATGCTGTAACCGCCCTTAATCATAACAATTACATCTGTCTCGGCATCGAGACCGCGACCGTCCGCAACAGGAACTACAAGAAGATGGTTTGACGGCATACTGTTTCCGTTTGCAATATCAACTCCTGCGGTTGTATCTGCCAGACCGCCCTTTTCGGTTGCAATAACAGTAGCCTTTCCCGATCTGAGAATCAGTTCTGTTCCTGCTTTGCAGATAACCTTTTTACCCGCTTTCACATTGACTACATTGAACACAGAAGCATCACTTGTTGATCCTTCCGAAAAACTCACATCTTCAAGTTTGCTTTCAATAAGGTTTTCTATTTTCGGCATAAGCACATTGTCAATATATGCCTTTGAAATAAGGGGATCACCTTCTGTTCCGGGTTCAGCGAGAGCTATGGTAAACATAGCACAAAGACAAACGATTCCCGAAATTACCCAAAATCTTCCTCTTCTTTTTTTCATATAAATATTCCTCCTCAAAAGTTCCCGAAATGAACCTTTCTTTTTCTATATAGTATCACAAACCGAAACTAATTTCAAGAGCTTCATTCACTCTTGTCATAAGTTCATCATCCAGATGACCTATTTTCTCTTTCAGGCGTCTTTTGTCAATGGTTCTGATTTGCTCAGCCAGAACAACCGAATCCTTGGAGAGACCGTATTCGTTGGCATCAAGCTCAATATGTGTAGGCATTTTTGCCTTGTTGATCTGAGACGTAATAGCAGTTGCAATAACCGTAGGACTGTATTTATTTCCTATATCATTCTGAATAATAAGAACCGGTCTCACACCTCCCTGTTCAGAACCTACCACAGGACTCAGATCCGCATAATAAATATCTCCTCGTTTTATTACCACAATAATTCACACTCCGCAAGCATTCAAGATTAATGCAGAATCCGAAGATTTCCCACGCATTCAATCTCTGTTTCTGATATGAAGTCATCTCACAATAAACCGTACAATGTTTTTGTGATACCCTCTTCAATATCAGTATACGCAAAGTATGACATTTTGGGTCTATGTATCACCCGTATTTTACAAGAGATAATTCAAAAGGCCTATAACTTCACCGTTTTTGATATAAATGCGCGGAACACGCCGACCGACAGCACATACCAGCTCATAGCCGATTGTTCCCAGAAGCTTTGCCACATTCTCTGTGGATACCTCATTTTCTGTGTCGCCGAACAAAACCACTTCGTCTCCGACATTTATATTATTAACAGCAGAAATGTCAATCATACATTGATCCATACAAATTCTTCCTACCTGATTCACAACCGTACCCGAAACCGCAACCTTTGCCTTGTTTGAAAGACTTCTGAAGTAACCGTCCGCATATCCCACAGCTACCGTTGCAATTTTTGAATCCTTATCCAGCACGAAGGTTCTTCCATAGCTCAGTGCTGTTCCTTTTTCCAGCATCTTTATATGAGAAATCCTTGATTTAAAGGTCATCGCAAGCTTCAAATCAATAAGCGATTTGTCAAAATCAATTGACGGATATATACCGTAAATCACAATCCCAGCTCTGACCATATCAAGATGCATTTCAGGGAACTTCACAATAGCCGCACTGTTGCAAATATGCTTTATGGGAATTTTCATCCCCTTTTCTTCAAGAAGCTTTGCCACTTCCATAAAACGTTCAAACTGAAGCCGTGTATAGGAATCATCCTCCTCATCAGCCGTTGCAAAATGTGAAAACATTCCTTCAACAACAATTCCCGGCAACTTCGCAATTTTCAGTATTTCCTCAACCGAATCCGACTGAAAACCGATTCTGGACATTCCCGTATCAATTTTTATATGAACCTTCACAGTTTTCCCTTTAGCTGTTGCCGCGTTTGATAATTTCTCGGCAAAAGAAAAAGCCGAAACGGCAGGAGTTATATCAAACTCCACAATATTTTCAATTTCATCATCCGAAGAATTCCCCAGAATAAGCACAGGAACATCAAAGCCTTTTTTTCTAAGCTCCACAGCTTCATCCGAAAAAGCAACAGCCAAACGGTCAACACCATTATTCAAAAGCTCTTTCGCCACTTCACAGACACCGTGACCGTATGCGTTCGCCTTTACAACTCCCATAACCAAGGTATTTTCTCTGACACACTTTTTTATTTCTCTTATATTGTGTCCTATGGCATCCAAATCAATTTCTGCCCATGATCTCATATTTTTCATTTGCATCACCCCAAAATTTAGTTAAATATACTCTCGTCAATTTCGCAATCCCGCTGAAACTCACGAAACACTACCGATACTACAGCTTCTTTGTCAACATTCAAGGTTTCCATTTTTATAGGCAAAAATGTCTTGTTGTCAATATACAGCTTCTGCATAAAACGGTTCTTGTTTTTTCCCGTCAGAAAGCATTCAAGAACTGTAACCGGACTGCCCGAATCCGCTTCTGCAGATACGGAATTTTCTTCACTTTTAAAATAACTTTCAAAAAAATCACTTATGAAAAGAATATTCTTTCCGGCTGCCAGACTTCTTTCAAAAACCTCGGTCTCGCCAAACTCCGACAACAAACGAAAGTCCTTTTCAACAGAACAAAATCCCGTTCCGGAAAACTCCTTGGGTTCCAGCACTTCCATTCTTGCCCTGTCAGGTGAGGAAAAATGCTGTTGAACCACATACATATTCTCTGTTTTCCCGTTTTTTACAAGGACTTCCGCCACAGCAGAAAAAGATTTCATATGATTATATCTTTTGTATATTTCTTCATAAGCATCGTGAGAGCCGCCAACACAACCTCCGCCCGTTATCATCAGTACAAATACACAAAAAACTGCAATGCACCTTTTCATACCGCCGTATGCCTCGCTTTCAGAAAATATACAAGCCTTATGCCTTACGCCCCGTCAGCTCCGACTTGACCGCCAAAGGCAATTTGTCTGCAATATCACCGGCAACAAGACCGTGAATTCCGTATTCCTCAGCCGCAATATCACCTGCTTTTCCGTGAATGTATGCTCCAAGCTTTGCCGCATCAAAAGCAGAAAGTCCCTGAGCGAGATATGCACCGATTACTCCTGACAGAACATCACCTGAACCACCTGTTGCCATGCCCGCATTTCCGGTGGTGTTAACATACACCCTGCAGTCCTGCCCCTTTTCCGCAACAACAGTTCCCTTGCCCTTCAGAAGCACACATACACCGTATTTCAATGCAAAATCCTCTGCAGTTTTTTGTCTGTTCTTCTGTATTTCCTGAGCAGATAATCCCGAAATCCGTGACATTTCACCCACATGAGGAGTCAGAACAACCGAGCATTTCCGATTTTTCAGAATACTGCAATCCTCACCCAAAGCAAAAAGTCCGTCAGCATCAATGACAAGCTTTCCCTCATATTTTTCCAGAAGTTCGCGGAGAATCGTGTGGATTTCGCTGTTTCTGCCAAGTCCGGGGCCGAAAATCACCGCATCTGATTTTTTTGCAAATTCAAGGATTCTCTCCAATGCCTTGCAGGTTATAATCCCGTCACAAGCATCAAGTGCAACAGTCATAGGCTCCGCAACCGAAGCCGCCACAATGTGACGTTCAGATGCCGCCGTACCCACAGTGACAAGACCCGCACCGCACCGCATAGCACCACGTGCACAAAGTACAGCCGCACCCGTCATTCCCTCAGAACCGGCAACAATAAAAACTTTGCCGCAGTCACCTTTATGTGCATCACTTTTTCTATCGGGAATCAAATCACCCATCTCGGCACAACAGGAAGAAACTGCTTTCTCCGCACCGCAAACCACAGCCACAGCGTGTGTTCTGTCGTGTGAAATACTCAATGATACAGACATCCTTTCACCCCGAAAAACAACAAAGGGTGCTCCGTTCTTTTCATGTTCCACAGAAATCTCTGAAAGCTCAAACCCCCTTATTCCGGTTTTTTTATACTTGGCAAAAGCTTCTTTTGCAGCATAAAACCCCGCAAGGGATTCAAACCGTTCACCGTTGGTTCTGAAGTATTCAATTTCTTTTTCTGAAAACACTTTTGCAAGAAACCTTTCGTTCGACTTCACCGCAGACCGTATTCTCTCTATTTCAACAATATCAATACCGCATTCAGACATGATTAATGTTTTACGGGATTTACCCTTGTGATAATATCCGCAATTTTTCCGCTGGGATTGAAAACAAGCATTGTTTTCACCGTATTCTCCATATATACTATGAAAAACCTATTTTCATTATTCTTATCATCACAGGCAAAAATCTTCTTCACCGAGGAATCCGCCAAATACTTTTCGTATTCTCCTGAATTCTCACTGTAAACACCGTATGATTCAAGCTTTGTAATTTTTGCCGTAGTGAGACGCTTTCTTGTTTTCTTGTTTACGATTTTGTCAACATCAATTTCTGTATTTACCAAAGAATACTCATATTCCACATTCAACGAAGTTGACAGCTTGTATGCAGCATAAAATATTCCGAAAATAAGTAAAAATGCTATTCCGCTTAAAGTGGGTGGCACCATAGGCATAACAACCACCATAAGCACAAAGCACAAAGCAACACTCAGAAACATCAGTCCGAAAGCCATCAAAATATCCTTTGCCGTTCTTTTTTTTTCAACCATTTCTTCAATAAAAACTTCCATAAAAAACTATATTCCTTTCCTTTGTATAATTATTCTTTATGGGAATGAGGGGTATGAAACCACTCTTTTTCATCCTTCTTCAGAATTCCCCAAACACCCACAGGAATCCACGTGATAAGATAAACACAAAATCCCCAAGCATTCTTGATAACATTTTTGTCCAGCTTGCCGTCGTTATGAAGTCCTGCAAAAATAACAACAACATTTCCCCAGACCAAAACACTCAACAGAAGGAACTTCCACGGTTCTGTCCACAAGGAGCAGAAAAGCTCAAAACACAAAGACTTTTCAGGTATAAAAAACATAAGCACATAAACCGCTGCAAAAAATACTGCCGTAAGGGGATAAAGTGTATCTCCCCAGAAGTTCATAAGCATATGAAAAGCCATAACAGACCTTTCTTTTACCGCCTTGTCAGCAAGAGGCTTTACATAATGTGAAGCTACATCCGCAAGTCCCTGCATCCATCTTTGCCTCTGCTTCATAGAGGTTGACAGCTGAAGCGGCTTTTCATCATATACAACAGCCTCATGTGCCCAACCAACCTTGATATCCTTTAGGGCAAGTTTGAGAGTGAACTCCGTATCCTCAGCAAGGCAGGTTGCCCCCCAACCGAACTCCTTGATAAGCTCCGCAGCTACAGCAAAACCTGTTCCACCCAGTCTGCAGCCTATGTCAAGATTTCCTCTTGAAAGCTGTGACAGACGGTTGTTTATCCAATACCACATAGAATAAGAGAAAGTGAGCCACGAATCTGTGGGATTCTTGCTGTCAAGATATCCCTGAACCGCTCTGTAGCCTTCATTGATTTTGTTGTTCATATGAAGAAGAAAGTCCTTTTCCACAAGGTTATCCGCATCAAAGACACAGATATATTCAAACTTCCTTTCCATAGAAAAAATCTTTTCAAAGGCAAACTCCATTGCATAGCCTTTTCCCCGTTTTGACGTATCAGAACGTTCAAGAACCGAGGCACCTGCATTTCTTGAAAGCTCCGCCGTTCTGTCTGTACAGTTGTCTGCAACAACAAAAACTTCATACAGCTCTCTTGGATAATTGAGACCATTGAGACTTTCAACTATATCCGCCACAACACTTTCTTCATTATGTGCCGCAACCAGAAGAGCAAAGGAATGCTGTGTATTAACTTTTTTTTCTTTTCTTGAAATTGTCAGCGAGAAAAGAGCAACACCAAAGTAGTATGCTCCTATCAAAAACAAAACAATCTGACAGATTCCGAGTAAAAACTTCAGGAACAAAGTCTATCCATCCTTCCGCAACCCGATATATAATATGTTTATTCTGTTTGATGAATAATATACACAAGTGCAAAATAACATAATTTCACTTATAGTACATAATACATTATCCGACAAATAATTTCAATAGCTTTTTCAAAAATTTTTTATTAATAATTGTACAAAAAAAATTACCGTTACATTATAATAAGAAAATCTCGGTATAATAATGAAAAAACTTGAAAGGAAGTTTTACAATGAAAGCTATTACTAATGAAATTGTAAAAAATTTTGAATTATATCTGTATGAGGAAGAAAAGAGCGAAAACACCATAGAGAAATATATGCGGGATATTCGTATCTTCCGTGAATGGCTGTTAGGTAAAGATGTTGATAAATCGGTAGTGCTTGCATATAAAAAGAAGCTTTGTGAGAAGTATTTACCTGCGAGCGTAAATTCAATTTTATCGTCATTAAATGCTTTGTTTATGTATATGAATTGGTACGATTTGAAAGTCAAGACCCTAAAAATACAACGCCGAATATTTGCTGATAAAGAAAAAGAGCTGACAAAAGCCGAATACGAAAGGCTGTTGACAGCAGCTAAAAATAAAAAAAATGTACGGTTATATTATCTGATGCAGACCATAGGCAGTACGGGTTTGAGGATTTCAGAATTAAAATATGTAACTTGCGAAGCCGTAAACGCAGGGCAAGCAACAATAAACTGTAAGGGCAAAATACGGCAAGTGTTTTTACCGAAGCAACTATGTAAAATGCTAAAAAACTATATAAAGCAACAGAAAATAAAAAACGGTTCGGTGTTCATAACCAAGAGCGGAAAACCCCTTGACCGTAGCACAGTCTGGAAAATGCTGAAAAGCTTATGTGAGAGTGCCAATGTTGCAAAAAGCAAGGTCTTTCCTCACAATTTCAGACATCTTTTCGCCAAAACCTTTTATTCTCTGCAAAAGGATATTGTAAGACTTGCAGACATCTTGGGACATTCAAGCATAGAAACTACCCGTATCTATACAATGGAAAGCGGAACTGAACACATAAAGCTGATACAAAAGCTCGGTTTATTGCGGTGTTGAAAAGTTTTTTGAAAAAATCTCACAAAACCCCTTGGCAATCATCGTATGAAACCGGTGATATACACCGTCAACAAATACAGAGACTAGGGTTGCTGAGGATATAAGAAAGCGGCTATACCGCTCGTCGTAAGCGGCGGTCGTAGCATTTACGCTTTCCGTTGTCCATGTGCGTTTCTGTCATAGGCAGAAAATTTAATTGATGACGAAAAACAAAGTTTTTCTGTTATTACCGGTGCTCTCGCACCTCAACCCCACCTAAAAACGTGCCACCGGCACCTTTTTTACGGTGCGACGGACAATCTAAATTTGGTTTTTTGTATAATAGAAAATCCACCATTTCCTATTATATAAAAAAGCCACATAATCGAAATTATGTGGTAAATTACATAAATTATTATATTACTTTCTTGTTGGTTTGTCAATATTTAAAAGGTTATTTTGTATAAATTGAGCATATTATGAAAAACAGACAAAGCAAAACAGACCGGAAATAAGTCTTTTTTATTACCGGTCTTAAAAAAATACCATTTTATTGATATATACAGTGTTTATTTGATGGTTTTTATAATGTTTACCACATAATTTCGATTATGTTGGATTTATTAGTAAATACAACACTGGGGAGGAGACCTTCTATGAGACTAATAACTGCAATAAAAATACAGGCAGAATGTGAAACAGACATGGATTTGAAAAACATATCCTCTGAACGAAAAAGATGGTTGGCAGATATTATTGATAAAACTGTTCCCGATGCACTGGCTACAATAGACGAATGGAATGAAGTTATTTTCTGCTTTGAGGCAGAAACTTCAGAGACAGACAATAAAAAAGCAAAAAAAAAGCTTTTGTCCATACTTAGGGCATAAAAGCTATTCTTTTTCAATTATGAAATAATATATGGCAGATGTTCAAAAGCGTCTGCCATTGTTTTTTTATATACTGGGAAATTGCGTGTTTACTAATATATAAAAAACAAGATTAAATAGTCCGTTTGGGATTTCCCGCCTATGACGGAAACGCACATAAACAACCGAAAGCGTAACCGTTTTCTTGTATTAACGCATATTTCAGCAGTCCCAAACTATTCACAAACAATGCATTTTGCCATATAATAAAAGAAAAAACATCAAAAGTTTTGTACAAAAAAATAAATTTTAAATAATTTCAAAAATACCTTTACTACCGACATTTTTTCGTGTATAATATATATAAGTATGTCACGGCACAAAGCCGTGAAGATGCGAGGTTCAGATTATGGGTTTTATTAAAACATTAAACGAGGAAATCAGCCTTGTTTTTGAACGTGACCCTGCCGCACGGAGCAAATGGCAGGTGCTGTTTCTTTATCCGGGCGTAAAAGCTGTTCTCAGCTACCGCCTGGCACATAAATTACACACAAAAGGTCACTATTTTCTTGCAGACTGGATATCCAAACGTGCAAGACGCAAAACAGGAATAGAAATTCACCCCGGAGCTCAGATTGGCAAAGGACTTTTCATAGACCACGGCATGGGCGTTGTCATAGGCGAAACTGCAATTATCGGTGAAAACTGTACTCTCTATCAGGGTGTAACCCTTGGCGGCACAGGAAAGGACAAAGGCAAACGTCACCCCACAATCGGCAACAACGTTACAATCGGAAGCGGTGCTAAAGTATTAGGACCTTTTACCGTAGGTGACAACAGCAAGATTGCAGCAAATGCCGTTGTTCTCAACGAAATTCCGCCCAACAGTACTTGTGTGGGTGTTCCTGCACATATCGTCAAGCGTGACAACGTTAAGGTTGCACCGGCAAAAATTGACCTTGACCAGATTCACATTCCGGACCCTGTTTCCATGGATTTGTGCAAGCTGCGTGTTGAAATTGAAAAGCTGAAGGCTCAGCTCGAAAATGTTGATTGCAAAGGAGAAGATAAATAATGAAAGTATTTAACACACTTAACCGTAAAAAAGAGGAACTTATCCCCGTAGAAAAGGGAGTATTCCGCATGTATTCCTGCGGTCCTACCGTATACAACTACTTCCATATCGGAAACGCCCGTCCTTTTATTATATTTGATACCCTTCGCAGATATCTTGAATACTGCGGAAATACAGTATATTTTGTTCAGAACTTCACAGATATTGATGACAAAATGATTAACAAGGCAAACGAGCTTGGTATTACCGTAAAAGAGCTTGCTGACCAGTACATTGCCGAATACTTTAAGGACGCAGACGGTCTTGGCATCAAGCGCGCAACGGTACACCCCAGAGCAACCGACAATATTGATGCAATCATTGACATTGTGAAAGAGCTTGAGGACAAAGGCTATGCATACAATGTTGACGGTGACGTATATTTTTCAGCAAAAAAATTCAAGGAATACGGAAAGCTTTCACATCAGCCGCTCGAAGACCTTGAAAGCGGTGCAAGAATAAATATCAACGAAGACAAGGAAGACCCAATGGACTTCGCCCTCTGGAAAAAACAGAAACCGGGCGAGCCTGCATGGGAAAGTCCTTGGGGTATGGGAAGACCCGGCTGGCATATTGAATGCAGTGCTATGGCAAACAAGTTTCTTGCAAAGACCATAGATATCCACAGCGGCGGTCAGGACCTCATTTTCCCCCACCACGAAAACGAAATCGCACAGAGTGAATGCTGTCACGGTGTTCCCTTTGCAAATTACTGGATGCACAACGGCTATATCAACGTTGACAACCGCAAAATGTCAAAATCTCTGGGCAACTTCTTCACAGTTCGTGAAATTGCCGCAGAATTTGACTATGAAGTAATCCGTTTCTTTATGCTGTCTGCGCATTACAGAAGTCCAATCAACTTCAGCAAGGATTTGATGGAATCTGCAAAGTCTGCACTTGACAGAATTTACAATTGTCTCAGCGATATGAGATTCCTTTCCGGCAACGCAGAAAGCCGTGCCGAATTCAGTGATTCAGAAAAGGCATTTATCGAAACACTTGACGGCTTCAAAGCAAAGTATATTGCCGCAATGGATGACGACCTGAATACAGCAGATGCAATTTCTGTTCTCTTTGAAATTGTATCTGAAGCAAACAAAGCAATCACCGCAACATCAGGCTTCTCAAAAGAAGCAATTGATTATGCTGTAAATATACTCACAACCCTTGGCGGAGTTCTTGGGCTTCTCCAGAAGACCGAAGAC
Source organism: Clostridia bacterium (assembly GCA_045645485.1). Taxonomy (GTDB): domain Bacteria; phylum Bacillota; class Clostridia; order Monoglobales; family Monoglobaceae; genus SIG440. The sequence continues at coordinate 34,896 of JAZRIX010000057.1, forward strand.
GAAACCGACAGCGAGGTTGATGCAATTTTGGAAGAACGTGCAAAGGCACGTGCCGAAAAGAACTGGTCAAAATCCGACGAATTGCGTGATAAGCTGAAGGAAATGGGTATAATAGTAAAAGACACTCCTCAGGGACAGCAGATAACAAAGGCGTAGCCCCACAAAGTCATCCTGAGCTTGTCGAAGGATCTCATTGTTCGTAAGATTCTTCGACTTCGCCATACGGCACCGCTCAGAATGACCGTTTTGGGAACATTCTGCATTTAATCACACCCCCAAAAAAGGATAAACCAATGCTTGATACATTTTTAAAACAATTTAATCTGGGCGAAAATGTCTCGCCCAAACAATACTCCCCCCTCACCCTTGCATACATCGGTGATGCGGTTTATGAACTTTATGTACGCACCTATCTGATTAAGGATGCAAACTTCCCCGTAAACCGACTCCACAAGGAAGCAATTCATCTGGTGAATGCAAAGGCACAGTCCGACCTTTACCAAAAGATAAAGGACAAGCTTACCGAGGAAGAAATGCACATATACAAGCGGGGCAGAAATACCAATTCCCATCCTCCAAAAAATGCGGATATGGTTGACTACAAATCAGCAACAGGGGTCGAGGCTCTTATCGGATATCTTTACCTTATGAACGAGGCTGACCGCATTGCAGAACTTATGTCATATCTGACAAACTGACGTACTTCGGCATTTTACATATCACACCACAAAGGAGTTATGTAAAATGCTTGCAATAATCAAAAAGTATATGGCTGTTCTGTTTGGCAGTGCTCTTGCGGCACTTTCCCTTGACCTTTTTCTTATTCCCGGAGATATTGCCCCAGGAGGAATAAGCGGAATTTCCATTATTCTGCACCATCTGCTGAATATTCCCGTAGGAATCAGCATTCTTGCGCTGAATATCCCCATACTTTTTCTGGGCCTGAAATATTTCAGTACAGGATTTGTTCTTTCCTCACTGATTGGAATGACTGCCCTTTCGGCTTTTACCGAAGGCTTCTCCTTTCTTTCACCCATAACGGGTGACCTGCTACTCTCTGCAGTTTACGGCGGTGCACTAATGGGGGTTGGTCTGGGAATTGTTTTTTCGGTAGGTGCATCTACCGGAGGAACAGATATTGGTGCACAGATTCTCAAAAAGAAATTTCCTTCCGTGTCCGTCGGCAGATTTGTTCTGATTATAGATGCATTTATTGTATTCTTAGCAGGACTCACCTTTGGAAAATGGGAGGTTATCCTTTACTCCTCTGTCGCACTTTATGTATGCACATACATTATAGATTTGATGGTTGAAGGAATAGAATTTGCAAAGGTAGCCTATATAATCTCTGACAAATCCCGTGAGATTTCCAAAGAAATTTCTGATATACTTGTCAGGGGAACCACAGCACTGAAAGCATCATCCCACTTTACAGATTCTGACAAAACGGTGCTTATGTGCGTGGTAAAAAAATACCAGATATCAAAACTAAAGCAAATTATTAAAAACGTTGACCCCAATGCATTTGTTATCCTTTCGGATACACGTGAGGTGCTGGGCAACGGATTCAATAAACATTAATAAAGATTTATTATACACGGAGGTACAAGGCAATGACAAACACACAACTCAAACTTTCTGCCGCAAACATTCGCAAAATGGCCCTTGAAGCAATTCACAGTGCAAAATCGGGACACCCCGGCGGTTCGCTTTCTGCAGCAGACATTCTGACATATCTCTATATGGAAGAAATGAACATCGACCCCAAAAATCCCAAAGACCCCAACCGCGACAGATTTGTTCTTTCAAAAGGACATGCGGCACCGGGACTTTATGCGGCATTGGCAGAGAAAGGCTTCATTCCCAAGGAAGACATAAAGACCTTCCGTAACGCAGAAAGCTATCTTCAGGGACATCCCGATATGAAGGGTGTTATAGGAGTTGATATGTCCACAGGCTCACTTGGCCAGGGAATCAGTGCCGCTTGCGGAATTGCACTGGCAGGCAAGCTCGACAAAAAAGGCTACCGTGTATTCACAATCCTTGGTGACGGCGGATGTGAAGAAGGTCAGGTCTGGGAAGCTGCTATGTTTGCGGCACACTACAAGCTTGATAACCTTACCGCATTTCTCGACTTCAACGGACTCCAGATTGACGGTGATATCCGTGAGGTTATGAATCCCACCCCCTTCGACAAGAAGTTTGAAGCCTTCAACTGGAACGTAATCCTTCTTGATGACGGTCACGACTTTGACAAGATTGCAAAGGCAATTGAAGAAGCAAAGGCTTGCAAGGATAAACCCACAATCATAATTGCAAACACAGTCAAGGGTAAAGGCGTATCATATATGGAAAATCAGGCAGGCTGGCACGGAAATGCCCCCTCTGATGAGCTTTATGAAACAGCAATAAAGGAACTTGACCAATACATAGAATCTTTGGGAGGTGCATGCTAATGTATAAAATCGGAGAAAAAAAAGCAACACGTGAAGCCTACGGTGCAGCTCTGGCGGAATTTGGATGTGACGAAAGGGTTGTCGTTCTTGATGCAGACCTTTCAAAGTCAACCAAAACCGATAGCTTCAAAAAGGTATATCCCGAAAGATTCATCAACTGCGGAATCGCAGAAGGTAATATGCTGTCAGTTGCGGCAGGTATGGCAACATGCGGCAAGGTGGTATTTGCAAGCTCCTTTGCAATGTTCGCTGCAGGCAGAGCCTTTGAACAGGCAAGAAACTCCATCGGCTACCCCAAGCTGAATGTTAAAATCGGTGCAACACACGCAGGCATCTCGGTAGGCGAAGACGGCGCAACACACCAGTGCCTTGAGGATATGGGCATTATGCGTACCATCCCCAATATGGTAATCCTCAACCCCGCAGATGCAACCGAAGCCCGTCTTGCAGTGAAGGCGGCAATCGACTATGAAGGTCCTGTATATCTCCGTTTCGGCAGACTTGCTGTTCCCACCATTTTTGGCGACGACTACAAGTTTGAAATTGGCAAAGGCGTTCAGCTTGCAGACGGCAAGGATGTTACAATTGTTGCAACAGGTCTTATGGTTCCCTACGCTCAGGAAGCAAAAACCGTCCTGGCAGAGCAAGGAATTTATGCAAGAGTTATCAACATCCACACAATCAAGCCTATTGACCGTGATATAATCATCAAAGCCGCAAAGGAAACAGGTGCAATCGTTACCGCAGAAGAGCACAACATAATCGGCGGTTTGGGAAGTGCTGTTGCAGAGGTTCTCGCAGAAGGCTGTCCCGTACCTATGGAACGTGTTGGAACAAATGACGTATTCGGTCGCTCAGGCGTTCCCGCAAAGCTCTTTGAAATTTACGGTCTCGACACCAAGACAATCGTAGAAAAGGCAAAAGCTGTAATTAAAAGAAAATAACTCCGTACATAAGGGCTGTAAAATACAGCCCTTTTACTTAAATAAAAAGGAGTAGATTCTATGAAAACATATAAATCAGTAACAGAACTTATAGGTTCAACACCCCTTATGGAGCTTGTAAACTATAACAAAACAAATAACTTATCTGCAACGCTTTTTGCAAAACTCGAATATTTCAACCCTGCAGGAAGTGCAAAGGACAGAATCGCAAAAGCAATGATTGAGGATGCAGAAAAAAATGGCAAGCTCTTCCCTGACTCGGTAATCATCGAACCAACAAGCGGTAATACAGGTATAGGGCTTGCGGCTGTAGCGGCTTCAAAGGGCTACAAATCAATTTTTGTTATGCCCGACACAATGAGTATTGAACGCCGAAACCTTCTTTCGGCATACGGAGCAGAAATTGTTCTCACCGAAGGAAGTAAGGGTATGAAAGGCTCAATCGAAAAAGCAAATGAACTTGCAAAAGAATATGAACACGGTTTTATTCCCTCCCAGTTTGAAAACCCGTCAAACCCCAAGGCACACTATGAAACTACTGGTCCTGAAATCTGGTCGGACACCGACGGCAACGTTGACGTATTTATTGCAGGAGTCGGAACGGGCGGAACACTTTCAGGAACGGGGAAATTTCTGAAAGAGCAAAACCCCGAAATAAAAATCATTGCAATGGAACCCAAAAACTCTCCCCTCCTTTCGGAAGGCAAAGCAGGAAGTCATGGTCTTCAGGGAATTGGTGCAAACTTTGTTCCTGATACCCTTGACAAATCGGTTATTGACGAAATAATTACCGCAACCGAGGAAGATGCGTACTCTGCCGCAAGACTGATGGCACAAAAAGAAGGAATTCTTATTGGTATTTCTTCAGGTGCGGCACTTTATGCGGCAACCCTGGTTGCAAAACGCCCTGAAATGAACGGAAAGAACATTGTTGTTCTTCTTCCCGACACAGGTGAAAGATATATGTCAACAGATTTATTTAAATAAAAAAAATATAGGAGGATGTCGCATTAAGCGACATCCTCCTCGATGGGGCGAATGGATTTAGATACAGAATTCGTGAAACGAAGTGAAATGCGTGTTTTTCCACTTTGAACATTCTACGCTAAATCAGACCGTCCCTCATTTTTTACATATTCAATTTTGACCTGATTGATTTAAGATACTCTTTCGGACTTTGCCCAGTTGCCTTTTTGAAAAAACGGCAGAAATAATGAATGGAATTGAACCCCAGCTTGTCAGATATTTCAGTAATGGACAGCTCATTCTCCCTAAGGAGACGTTTTGCTTCCTTTTCCTTCAGCAAACTTATATACTCAGTAACAGTCATTCCGTAAACATTTTTGAACATACGGCACAAGGTTGTCTTGTTTGTGCCAAAAAGAAAGCACAAATTGTCAAGCTGAATCTTCTCCATATAATGCTCACAAATATACTGATGAACGATAGAAGCCTTTCCGTTTTCTTCTATTTCCATATGAAGAGTATTGTCAAGACTGTTGAAATCCCTTACAAGAGTAATCAGGAAGGATTCAAGCCTTATCTTCAGCATCTGCTCCGCACCGAAAATCGGACTTTTTCGTTTTTTCATTTCTGAAATAACGGCATTATAAGGCGGTTCGAATGAATTCATTCCCTCCTTCATAATTTCTGCAAGCATCTTTTTGTGTTCAGAGGACAAGGTAACAGGACAGGTTGAAAAAGGAACAATCGCATCACACAGGCACTCAAAGCCGATGATAATAACATTCGGAGCCACATCATCCGCACAAACAAGAGAATGAACCTCATTTGGACGGTGAATAAGCAGTTGATTGTTGCTGACCAAACCTGAATAATTCTCACTCTTTACCATAATTGAACCGTTGTCAACATACAAAAGCTCGCAAAAATTATGGGAATCATCAACAGTGTGATACTTACTTACAAATTCAAAATAATGAATATTGGCAATTCTCGAAACTGTCAGCTGAATATTGAAAGTTTTAAGTCTATACTCCATTATCCCTCACCTATTTTTTTCATAATATAAAACCAAGACAAATCACTTATTCATATAAAGCCTGAAAACCTGTTCAACAGTTGAAGTAAGGTTTGCAGCAGCATATTTCTTGTCCATTGCCTTTTCAAGAGTGCAGATTTCACGCAAAATAGGAAAAAAAGCATCAATGCCGTTTTTGTTGCATTCAGTAGCATCACGAGTAACAGCTCCTGCAAAAGCAATTACTGTTTTGCCGTGTTTTTTTCCAAGCTTTGCAACACCAATGGGAGCTTTTCCCATGGCTGTCTGAAAGTCCAGGCGTCCTTCTCCCGTTACAACAACATCTGCATCCTTTATGTATTCTTCAAGCTTTGTTTTTTCAAGAATAAGCTCAACCCCCGGTTCAAGTCTACCGCCAAGAAAGGTCAGAAAAGCAAACCCAAGGCCGCCTGCCGCACCTGCTCCCGCAAAGTCCGGTTCAGCATTTCCGAAAAACTGTCTTGCTATTTCAGCATAATTTTTCAGCCAACCGTCCATTTTGGTTACAATCTCCGGAGTTGCTCCCTTCTGCGGTCCATACACCGCACTACAACCATTTTCACCGCAAAGTGGGTTTGTAACATCGCAGGCAATGCTAAAGGAACATTCTGACAGTTCAGGCAAAACACTATGCGGAGATATAGCAGTAATTTTTTCAAGATCGCGTCCGTAACCCTCCAAAACGCTTCCTTTTTCATCTAAAAACTGAAAGCCCAAAGCAGACAGCATTCCTATTCCTCCGTCATTGGTTGCACTTCCGCCAATACCGATTACAAAACTTCTGCAACCGTTTTTTACAGCATCCGCAATCATCTCCCCCACACCACGGGTTGTAGTGTTCAGGGGATTTCTCTCTTTTTCAGGCACCAAAGTAATTCCTGATGCAGACGCCATTTCCATTATAGCAGTTTTTGATTCTTGAATAATACCGTATTCCGCCATCACAGGTTCGCCCAATGGCCCCGTAACAGTGAGCTTTTTCATAGTACCGCCCATGCCCGAAACCAAAGTTTCTGCAGTTCCTTCACCGCCGTCTGCCAATGGTCTTACAACAACCTCTGCCGAAGGACAGGCACAATGAACACCCTCCATTATGGCATTTCCTGCCTCAATTGAAGACAAGCTTCCCTTCAATGAATCTATAGCAACAACAACCTTCATAATATTCTTCCTTTTTTATTCCTTGGGTTCAAATTCACCGTTCAGCAAAAAACCGGTTTTCACAAGGGTATCTCGCGGGACCTGACTTGGTTTTCCCGCATTGCGGTAATCAAAATTCTCCTCAAATTTCTTTATGTCTGCATGGTATTTTTCAGTTCTTTTTTTCTGCTTGAGAATTATAGGCACAAAGAGCTTTTCAAAATCCGGGTCCGAAAGCTTTTGACAGGCAACCTCCGCAAGCCTTGCAAAATGCTCTGTACAAAATCCTTCACACGCAAGAACCTTGTCCAAAAAATCTTTTTCTGTTTTGAGCGTAAAAACAAAGGTCTCAAAATACTTCGAAAATGTATCCTCAATTTTGTCACAAATGGCACAGGATGCAGAAATCGTCTTCAAATTCTCAACAAATATATCCTTTTTACTTTTCTCTTTTTTGAAAAAAGCCTTCTTTTCAGGGGTTTCAATCCCGTCGAAAATTCCGAGAACCGTATCAATGTGTGTATCTGCCACCAACGCCAGAGACAAAGCATTTCTGAGTCCGTGCAAATCTCTCATATGTCTGTTGCAGAAACCTTTTGCATTGGTTATCATTCTGAAATCAGGCTCCATCATTGCAGGTCCCAGAGTATACTCCACAGCCTCCTGCTCCAGCCTTTTGTAAGTATAACAAAAAGGGCAGAAGCACTCCTGCTCCAAAGCTTCACTGATTGGAATTGTATAAATCTTCTCTTTCACTGCAATCTTCCTTTTATTCCTTATGTTTTAAATCTTTTGCTATATATTCATTATAACATCTTTTCAGATTTTTTCAATATTTAAATACTTTTTTCTCAAACGATTATAACATATTTTCTTCAAATTCCGTATTTACTTTTTCGACAGTATGTAAGGGGATGTTAAAATAGCAATGTAATTAAGTTAATTAATTAGTCATTCTGAACGGTGTGAAAATATTCCTTTTTGCTACACACAAACTGAGCCCAAAACCGTGGTTTTGGGCTCAGTTTGTGTGTTCCAAACAATTTTATCAGTCACAATTACAATTGCAGCCGCAGCCACAACCGCAATCATTTTCCTCTATCGCTTTGGCGGGGGGGAAAAACTCGTCAAAGGGGAATCTGATTGTGTCAAAAAGCTCACAAGGATTACTTTCTGTAGCTGTGGGACATTCCTTGCCGGGAATACAAAAGTCCCTTGCATCAATCAAAAGCTGTGCAGCTCTTTCAAGTCTCACAATGCTGAAAAGTCCAAGAGAAACAAGAACCATCTTTCCGTCATCACCGGTATAAAGCTCATCATCAAAGCAATTGCAAATGTTTTCAGGTATAGCAAAAGAATGGCAGTGACAGTCACAATCACAGCAATCATCATGCTTTACCAGCTTTGCAGACAGTGCAATGGGATCAACTGTTTCAACAACAGCCTTTGGAAGATTATTTTTCTGCCATATATCCGCAACATTTTCACAGCCTTCACGGGATGTGGATTCAAAGATTTTAACACTTCCCTCCGAGCCGTAAAGAATAACCTTTTTATCATAGGTTACAAGTCCTTCAACCTCTGTAGGACATGCAACTCCACGGAAGGCTTCGATTGTTACTCGGATAAAGAATTTCATATCCACTGCATAATAACCACGGTTAAAAGGTACAGGTTCCACTGTTGTATAAACCCAGATAACCTCTGCCTTTTTGATTTTGGCATTAATTGCATTTTCAATTATCTCCTGACCTGCGTTGGTAAAATAAACGCGCTGATCACGTATACAATCTCTGTCCTTGCAAGAATCATAAATCTGATTTGTATTTACACAAACACCGTTTCCAAAATCACATTCTCTTCGTTCTGTACGGTTCTCTTTTTCAAGACAGCAATCCGCAAGGACTGCTGCACCCTCATCATAGGTTTCGATTTTTTCACTCATAAAAAGACCTCCTGATCTGTCAAAAAAAATTTTGTGACCTGATTTATTGTATGCAACATTCAAAATTTCGTTCATATACTTAACCGAGGTGAAAAAAATGGCTAAGCTATGCAAGCATATATTTTGTAACAACAAACTGTTTTTTTTGACAGAACAAAAGGAGCTTATTTGCAGGGCATCGGGAACAACAGAACAAATACTATCCCCTTGCACTGATTTTGACGTAACAACAGACAAAAACGGACACATACATATTGCCGCAATTGATACAAAGGGCAACATCTTATATATACTCAACCACAGTGAACGTTGGGGCAAGGGCAAAATAGTACAGGCTCCCAATGCTGAAAACATCTTTATCACTCCCACAGAAGAAGGCGTAACTATCTTTTATGTACAGAATACACAGTTATTCTCATCAAAAATTACCTCTGACTTCACACCCCCTGCAGTAATTGCAGAAATTTCCCGCAAAGCTATGCCCTTTGCAACTTCCGACGATATATATTATCTGACAACGACAGACTCATTAATACGGCACAGTGACAAAAAAAGTTTCTGCAGCGGTGATATCAACCATATTTTTGTTGCAGGAGAATGGCTTTGTGTACGGGCAGACGGTCAGGTTAAAATTTTCAGTACAGCAAAAAACTTGCCGCCCGAAATTCTTACACGCCGACACAGTTCAAAAGCGCAATGCCCCATTCTTACAAATACACCCGACACTCAATCTCTTGTCTGGATTGACGGTGATACGGTTTTTTCAACCTTTCGCAATATTTCATGGCAAAGACTGAAGTCGACAAAAACTGACCCTGACAGTATTACTGCAATCTTCAAATTCTGTACAGAAAACGCATTCGAATACTGTATTGCAACAGAAAAAAATGGCAAGTTTCTGCATTATCCTGCAGATATGCACCATTCCGGTTCAGATTTTTCACAAAGACCCTCTAATTCCGTAGCACCTTCAGAAAATCCTTTTGTACAAATTGTCAATGAGCTTTCATATATACGAAAAAAGCTTGCCGAAATAGACAACAAATTAGACACTATTTCGAAAAACCCTTTGAAATAATGATATTAAAAACCATTACCACCACAAATCGCAAATATTCTGTGTATTTTCACCAAAAAATAATTAAAATATTGTTTGGTTTTTGGTTGAAAATTTCAGAAAAACGTTGTATAATTAATCCATAAGTGAAAAAACAGCATGGCTTTTTATCACATAATTGACTTTATTCAGGAGGGTTGAAAATTGAAATTGTATGAAACATCAAAAATCAAAAACTTTTGTCTTTTAGGACACGGAAACTCAGGAAAGACATCGCTGGCAGAAGCAATTCTGAACACAGCAGGTTCTATCGAGAGAATGGGAAAAACTCAGGACGGCAATACCGTAATGGACTTTGATCCTGAAGAAATAAAACGTAAATTCTCGATTAGTGCAGCAGTAGCTACATGTGATTGGAACGGCACAAAGTTTAATATTATAGATACCCCCGGATTCTTTGACTTCGTAGGTGAGGTTCAGCAAAGTATAAAGGTTGCAGATGCTGCAATTATCGTACTCAGCGGTAAGTCAGGTTTGACGGTCGGTGCTGAAAAGGCTTGGAAGTATGCAGACGATGCAGGTATTCCAAAGTTAATATTTATCAACAAGGTAGACGACGAAAGAGTGAACTATTACGGCGTTCTTGACCAGTTGCGTGAAAAATACGGAAAGAAAATTGCACCGCTTCAGGTTCCCATCCGTGAAGGCGAAAAGATTACAGGCTTCGTAAACGTAGTTGAAGGCGAAGCAAGAAGATATATGGGCGATATGACGGTTACAGCTCCCATTCCCGACGGTATGGAAGCAGACATCGCTCCGGTACGCGAAATGATTAACGAAGCTGTTGCCGAAAGCTCAGAAGAAATGATGGAAAGATACTTTGCAGGCGAAAGTTTTACACTCGCCGAAACATACGAAGCACTCCGTGCGGGTGTTGCAGCAGGTGATATTGTTCCCATTCTCTGCGGTAGTGCATTCAACAAGCTTGGTATCGCATCACTTATGAATGCCATAGTTGCATACTTCCCGTCACCTGATTCATCAGAGGATTTCTTTATTGCACGCAAGGAAGACGGCAGTGATGCTAGACGCAAGGTTGACGTGAACGATCCCTTGGCGGCACTTGTATTCAAGACTGTTGCTGACCCCTATGTTGGCAAGCTGTCATATTTCAAGGTATACTCCGGTATAATGACACCTGACACAACAGTTTATAATTCTGTTACGGGCACAAACGAAAGAATAGGTAAAATCTTTGCCGTTGTGGGCAAAAAACAAATCGAAGTTGAAAAGCTCAACGCAGGCGATATCGGTGCGGTTACAAAGCTTGCAAACACCAATACAGGTGATACACTGTGCAGTATCAGTGACCGTATAGTAATTGACGGCATTGAGTTTTCAAAGCCCAACACATCAATGGCAGTTCTTCCCAAAGCAAAGGGTGACGAAGACAAAATCAGTCAGGGTCTCAACAAGCTTATGGACGAAGACAAGACCTTTTCTCTTGAAAACAATACAGAAACCCGTCAGATGATTATTAAGGGTATGGGCGACCAACACATTGATATTCTTATTAATAAGCTTAAGAACAAATTTGGCGTTGACGTAACATTGACCGAACCCAAGGTTGCATACCGCGAAGCTATCCGCAAGCCCGTTAAGGTTGAAGGAAAGCACAAAAAGCAATCCGGCGGTCACGGTCAGTACGGACACGTCTGGATCGAATTTGAACCATATAATGACGGTCTCTTCTTTGAAGAAAAGGTATTCGGCGGCTCTGTTCCAAAGAACTACTTCCCCGCAGTTGAAAAGGGTCTTCAGGAGAGTATGAAGCAGGGCGTCCTCGCCGGCTATCCTATGGTTGGTCTCAAGGCAACACTGGTTGACGGTTCATACCACCCCGTAGATTCATCAGAAATGGCGTTCAAGACAGCTGCATCACTTGCATTCAAAGCAGGTATGGAACAGGCAAGTCCCATTCTTCTTGAACCCATAGGTCATTTGAAGGTGTTTGTTCCCGACAGCTATACCGGTGATATTATCGGTGACATCAACAAGCGTCGCGGACAGATGCTGGGAATGACCCCTCAGGGCGACGGTATCACTCTCATTGAAGGTGAAATCCCCATGGCAGAAATGCACACATATTCTTCAGACCTTCGTTCAATGACTCAGGCAAAGGGCAACTATGAATTTGAGTTTGAAAGATATCATGATGCACCTCAGAATATCGTTGACAAAGTAATTGCTGAAAGCAAACAATAATACATATAAAAAGTGTACTAACGCACACTTCAGCTCCCCCCACCCCTCAATCTTGAGGGGTGGGGTTGATTGTATAACGAAAAAAGACATTTTCCTTTGTCGAAAAATGTCTTTTTTTCTGGCTTTCACGTTCATAATAGATGCAAGTGATTTTTGTTATTTCTTTAAGATTCACCGATGACATTTATCAGGGACATTTTTACTTAGTTAACTAAAATATTAATGAAATATCAACTCCGTTGATATGAAATAACCCTTCGGATTATGAAATATTTTTCTTGCAGAAAAATGTGAAATAAAATACGCCTTTTCATATTGCGAAGCAATATTTCATACACGAAGTGTATTTCATAGCGAAGCTATTTCACACGCCGCAAGGCGTATTTCATTGAAAAAAGACTTGTCGATTGACAAGTCTTTTTTCTGGTCGAGGCGACAGGATTCGAACCTGCGGCCCCCTGGTCCCAAACCAGGTGCGCTACCAAACTGCGCCACGCCTCGAAATATTCAATTTGCAACTATATCATTATACACACAACCACCCCGTTTGTCAATACTAAAAATGGCGAAAAAAGAAATTTTTCCGCCATTTAGATATAACATAACCAATTTTCACAAGCTCAACAGCATTACTTATTTTCCTTTGTAATATGTGCCGTATATCAGAGCAAATCCGCAAGATGAGGTCTGAGCTTTTTACAAAACAAATTCCCCATCAGCGCAAAAACCACTACCAAAGCCCAGAAATATACTGTTTCGAGAGGTTTTTCCCAAAATCCCGTACCATAAACAAATGTATCACGGTATCCTTCGGTTACATAGTATATGGGATTTAATTTAAAAATAATGTGTAAGTTTTCGGGAATAGACCTGATGTCCCAGAAAATAGGGGTCAGCCAGAAACCAAATTGCACAAGAACACCGACAACATTGCCAATATCACGCGCAAACACAGTCAGAGTTGCAGTTATACGACCCAATACCAACGTAAGAACATACGCCGCAATCATATAATATAAAACCTGCAGATGCAAAAAGCCGGGAATATAACCATACCCCAATGTTATTGCAAAAGTAAGCAATACAAAAAACAGATGTACAAATGACGCAGACGTAACCCTTACGGCAGGCAGGATTTCAACAGGAAATACTACTTTTTTCACCAGATAAGAATAATCCAGCAAAACACCTGTCGCACCGCCCCATCCCTCAGAAATAAAGAACCATGGAACAATTCCGGACACCAGCCATATAACATAAGGTACATCATTCACAGGACCGTTCTGAAATGCCACCTGAAACACAAACCAATAAATCAGAATTGTAATTATTGGAGTAACAAACCCCCACACAACCCCAAGGGCAGACCCTGCATATTTAGCTTTAAAATCATTTTTTGCCAATAAAAATAACATATTTTTCCTCCACTGTTATTTAAAATTTCTTTTTCAGCTTTTTCATATCGTTGGAAAGATACACTATATAAGCACCAAAGTCTAAATCAAGTGACTTATCACAATGTACATATCCACCTCTTCAAAAAACTTCTCCACCCCACTGACTGTAAATATGTATCCTGTAAGCTTTTTTGACGCAGACTCAGTTTCCCCAATCCAAAGCCAAAAATACGGTTCCAAAGCTCGTAAAAGGGCTTTATCTCCTCCGTTGTCAAAGGTGCCTTCATTTTTTTATTGTCCACTTATTTGTCCTTATCCTGTATCCTCCAGTCTTCAAGACCCGATTTTATAGCTGTCATCATACGGGTTTTGAAGTGGTGGTCTTTTTCGTTTCTTTCGTTAATAAAATTCTTCATTTCCTGCCGTTTTGAAGCACCGTCCATAGGACAGGGGTTGTGAACAATGGGAATATTTTCACGCTTTGCAAATCCCTTTATGTCGCCCTCCGCAACATAAATCAACGGTCTGATTACCTTCATATCAATCCGCGAAAGGTAAGTAACGGGAGAAAAGCAGTTAAGCCGCCCTTCGTAGAAAAGTGAAAGGAAGAATGTTTCAATCACATCCTCGTTGTGATGACCCAAAGCAACCTTGTTGCACCCATGAGCCTTTGCAATGTCATTCACACCGCCCCTGCGCATTTTTGCACAAAGAGAGCAAGGGTTCTTTTCCTTTCTCACATCAAAGAGAATTTCCGCAATATCGGTATTTTTAACAACATATTCAACATCCAAACGGTCACAGAGTTCTTTTACGGGTGAATAATCAACCCCTTCAAAACCCATGTTCAGGGTCACTCCCATAACCTCATAGGGTACCTCCGAAAACCGTCTGTAAGCCGCAAGAGCACAAAGAAGTGCAAGGCTGTCCTTACCGCCCGAAACTCCGACGGCAATTTTATCGCCTGCCTGAATCATATTGTAATCCTGAATAGCACGTCGCATTCCGCTCAAAATCTTTCTCATATCAATCCTCAATCTTCAGCTTTGCCAATGCACGGCTTCTGTGGCTGATGTAATTCTTCACCTCTGCCGGAAGTTCTGCCATTGCCTTGCCGAACTGTTCAACATAAAATACAGGGTCATAGCCGAAACCGTTTTCACCGTGTTTTTCGGTGAGAATAAATCCTTCACACTCCCCGCGAAATGTTTCAGGTTCTTTTCCGGGAATACATAGAGCAATAACACAAACGAAACGTGCTGTGCGTTTTTCCTGTTCAACGCCTTCAAGCTCTGCAAGAAGCTTTTGGATATTTTGATCATCAGTTGCACCTTCCCCTGCGAAACGTGCCGTGTAAACTCCGGGAGCACCGCCCAGTGCATCAACACACAAACCGCTGTCATCTGCAATGCAGGGAAGACCTGTGGCTTCCATAATAGTTTTAGCCTTTTTGATTGAGTTTGCTTCAAATGTATCTCCGTCCTCAATAACCTCAATATCACCCATACCAGCCTCATCCTGAGTAATCAGCGTAATTCTATCCCCCAGAATCGACTGCATTTCCTGAGCCTTGTGACGGTTTTTGCTTGCAAGAATAAGTTTCATAATCAGTACTCCAAAAAATTATTGTTAAAATGTATATATTATTTATACCATATTTTTTTGATGTTGTAAATATTGATAGTTGCAAAATTTAAAATTTTATGTTATACTGTGTAAAATGAGATAATTTGGCAATCCCAATGGTTAAATTTTTAACAATTTTCAAAAAAGGGGTTGTATAATTGACAAAATTCTGGTAAAATATAATTAATATATATATAAATTTACATTTTGGAGGTATCCTATTATGTCAGTAAAAGTTGCTATTAACGGTTTTGGTCGTATCGGACGTCTTGCATTCCGTCAGATGTTCGGTGCAGAAGGTTATGAGGTAGTTGCAATCAACGACCTTACAGATCCCAAGATGCTTGCTCATCTTCTCAAATATGACTCATCACAGGGCAGATATGACGGTCACACTGTTGTTGCAGGCGATGACAGCATCACAGTTGACGGA